>NZ_CP150484.1:133773-302178 GCF_037997115.1 Amycolatopsis coloradensis | reverse complement strand
ACGCGCCGTACTCCTGAGGACGGTTCTAACCGTCCTCACCACTCACGAGGGGTCAGGGCGGGTAGATCACGTCCGTCGGCCGGGCGGAGGACGGGCCGTCGACCCGCCAGCCCTCGCCGTCGCGTACGAAGCGGTACCACCGTTCGTCCCGGCCGTAGCGCAGTTGCAGTTCACCCTGGGTGATCCGGTTCCGCCAGGTCTTCGGCGTCCCCGGCAGCCCCGATTCGGCGAAGTCCGCCCTGGCCTGGGCGAGCGGCGCCTGCCCGGGGCGCCAGGCCTCGCGGACCACCGCCATCCCGCCCCGGCCGGCCTCACGCCAGGCCTGGGCCCAGAGGGCCAGATCCCGCACCCCGACCCCGGCTGCCTCGGCGAGTTCGGCGATCACATGCGGGTCACTCGCCGCCGCGCGGCGCGCGAGGTCTTCCTCGAACGACAGCTCCACTTCTCGCTCTGGCCCCATGACCAGCAGCTCCCAGGCCCTCGCGGCGGCGTCGGCCGCCAGTTCGACGAACATTTCGCCGCTCCAGCCGGTGCGGTGCGGCGGGTCGACGTCGAGGACCGCGGGCGGTCCGACCGTGCCCGGGACGGCCGGCCGCGGCGGGAGCGCGGCGATCCGCCGGGTGTACGCGCGTTTCGGGTCCACTCCGGGCGCGGCGGGGGCACGCACCCGTTTGCCCGGCGTGCTCGCGGGGGCACGGCGGGACCGCAGTTCCGCGAGCACGGCCTCCCTCGGCCTGCCGCGCAGCAGGAACAGCACGAACGGATCGGCGTCGACCTCGTCCGCGACCAGGTAGTACACCGCGGCGACGTGCTTGCACGGGTTCGCGCTGTCGGGACAGGAGCACTTCGGGCGCAGATCTCCGGGACCCGGCAGCAGATCCGCGCCGGCGGCTCGAGCGTCCTCGGCCAGCTCACCGGGCAGCTCGCCGTCGAGGAGGGCGGCGACGTGCCCGAGCCGGGAGCCGACCATCCCGAGCAGGCTCTCCCACTGCTGTCCGGTGAACGCCCGCATGTGGATGGTCACCCGGTACGGCACCGCCCGGCTGCCCTGCACCCAGGCCGTCACCTCGCCCTCGCCGACCGCGAGCTTGCTGACCGTGCCCTTGCGCGCGTACGTCCGCCCGCGCGGCAAGCGGTTCGGATCGAGTTTGGCGCGTTCCTCCAGGGCCTCGACCCACGCCTTGCCCCACCACGTGTTGCCGAAGGTGCGCCGTTTCCGCCCTGTCGCGCCGGGCATCAGGGCTCCCCGAGCCGGACGAGGTCGGCGAGTTCGTCGTCGGACAGTTCGGTGATCCAGTCCTCGCCCGCGCCGATGACCGCGTCCGCCAGCCCGCGTTTCGTCTCCAGCACCTTGGCGATGCGCTCCTCGAGCGTGCCCTCGGCGATCAGCCGGTGCACCTGGACCGGCCGGTCCTGCCCGATCCGGTACGCGCGGTCGGTGGCCTGGTCCTCGACCGCCGGGTTCCACCAGCGGTCGTAGTGGATCACGTGGGTGGCCTTGGTCAGGTTGAGCCCCACACCGCCCGCCTTGAGCGAGAGCAGGAACACCGGCACCTCGCCCGCCTGGAACCGGGCGACCATGTCCTCCCGGACCTTGGGCGTGCTCGACCCGGACAGCAGCATCGTCGGCAGCCCGCGTTCGGCCAGGCGCTTTTCCAGCAGGCGGCACAACTGGACGTACTGGCTGAACACGAGCACGCTGTCGCCCTCGTCGAGGATGACGTCGAGCAGTTCCTCGAACGCGGCCAGCTTGCCGGACCGGCCGTGCAGCACCCCGGGTTCCTTGAGGTACTGCGCCGGGTGATTGCAGATCTGCTTGAGTTCGGTGAGCAGTTTGAGCACCTGGCCGCGCCGCGCCACCCCGTCCAGCTCGCGGATCATCGCGAGGTTCTCCCGGACCACGGCCTCGTACAGCGTCGTCTGCTCGGCGGTGAGCGGGACGAACCGGTCGGTCTCGGTCTTGCGCGGGAGCTCGGGGGCGATGTCCGGGTCGGTCTTCTTGCGGCGCAACAGGAACGGGCGCACGGTCGTGGCGAGACGCTCGGTGGCGGCGGCGTCACGATCGCGTTCGATCGGGCGGGCGACCTTGCGGCGGAACCCGTCGAGCGAGCCGAGCAGCCCCGGGGTCGTCCAGTCCACAATGGACCACAGTTCGGTGAGCCGGTTCTCCATCGGTGTCCCGGTCAGCGCGACCTTCGCGGCGGCCGGGATCTTCCGCAGCTCCTTGGCGGTGACCGAAAGCGGATTCTTGACGTGCTGCGCCTCGTCGGCGGCGATCATCCCCCAGTCCACTTCGGACAGTGTTTCACGATCCCGGCGGAGGACGCCGTACGTGGCGAGCACGACTTCGTCCGGCGCGACCTCGTCGAGATGCCGCCCGCCACCGTGGAACCGGCGTACCGGGATGTCCGGCGCGAACCGGGCGAACTCACGTTCCCAGTTGCCCAGCAACGACGTCGGGCACAGGACGAGGGTGGGGCCTTCGCCGAGGGGACGGCGGTGCAGGTGCAGGGAGATGAGCTGGATCGTCTTGCCGAGCCCCATGTCGTCGGCGAGGCAGGCGCCGAGACCGAGGCCGGTCATCGTCGCCAGCCAAGCCAGCCCCGCCTTCTGATAAGGCCGCAGGGTGGCCTTCAGATCCGCGGGTTGCTCGATCGGTTCCGCGGCGCTTTCCCGGATTCGCTGGAGCAGCCCCGTCAGCGCCGATGGCGCGGTGAACTCGACCTTTTCGCCGTCCAGCTCCAATTCGCCGGTGAGCGCCGCGGCCAGCGCCTCGGCCCCGGACAGCTTCTTCGCGCGATGAGCACGCACCTTGGCGAGCAGGCGCGCGTCGACCTTGACCCACTTGCCCCGCAGCCGCACCAGCGGCCGCTTCGCCTCCGCGAGCGCCGTGACCTCGGCGTCGGTGAGGTCCTCGTCGCCGAGGCTCAGCCGCCAGCGGAACTGAAGCAGGCTCTTGAGCGTGAACTCGGGCCCGGTGACACTGCCGGGGGCCTGCGTCGCGCTCGCCTTCGCCTTGAGCTCGCCCGCGAAGAGGTCCTTCGGCCACTGCACTTCGATGCCGGCGCCGCCCAGCGCCGCGTCCCCGTGGGTCAGCAGATCGACGACCTCGTCGTACTCCAGCGCGAGCCCGGTCGGCGCGGCGGACCGGAGCATGCGACCGAGCGGCGCCCATGCCCTGGCACCCCGGCGGAGGCCGAGCAGCAACTGCGTCTCGACCTGCTCACCCATCCGTTCCAGCACCGCTTCGGGCGCGTCCCACAGCGTCGCCGCCTCGACGATCAGGCTCGGATCCGCGGCACTCCGCACGGCGAGGACCGCGGCGAACGTGGGCTCTTCTTCGGGATTCTCGGGCTCGTGCACCTCCATGCGCAGGACGAGATGCGCGCCCTGCGCCTGCCGGGCGCTCAGTTCCGCCAGCCACGCGGCACCGTCCGGCCCGACCAGCGTCGGCTCGGTCGCGGCGAACGCCGGACCGCCCGCCGCGACGCTCGCGGCGGGCGTGCGGACCAGCACGTCCGCCGTCGCGTCCCAGAGCGCGCGGATCAACGACTCCGGCGAATGCAGGCGGATCCGCTTCAGCCCGGACAACGGCAGCGCGTGCGCCTCGGGAGGCAGCGCGGCGGCGAGCCCGCGCAGCATCTCCTCGTCGGCGACGTCGAGCGGCCCGACCCGCCACGAATCCACCCCGCCGGGTGAGGCCGCGGGCAGCAGCCTGCCGCGGGCGATGAGGTTCACCCCGGCTTCGGCGACGGCCGACCACGCGGCGATGGCCGGGCTCAGGTCGCCGTCCGCGGTGAGCAGCCGCGGAATCGCGCGCGACAACGGGACGAGTGCCGCGTCGACCTTCGTGCGCCGGAAGACCTTCCCCACCGGCAGCACGAGTTCGATCGCGGTGTCACCCGCTACGCCGCCTCCCCAGAGCGCCAGCACACCGTCCCGCGGGGGATCCGAGGGGACGAAGGTGGCCTGGGTTCCTGTGCCGAACTCCACGACCCGCACGTTAGAGCACCGGACCGACATCCCTCGGGCGGCGGTGTTATGAAAGGTCCTTTCCTGGCAAATTTTGCCAGGAAAGGACCTTTCATAACACGCGAAAGTGGCGTGACAGGGACTTTCAGGACCGAGGCAGCCCCAGCAACCGCTCGGCCGTGAGCGACAGCAGCACCTGCGTCGTCCCGCCCGCGATACTGAGGCACCGGGTCAGCAGGAACTCGTGCTGCGCGGGGTCGCCGGCGACGAGCGCGTTCTCCCCCAAAGCCTCCAGCGCGAACTCCGCCACAGCCTGCCGATGCCGCACACCCAGCAGCTTGCGCACACTCGACTCGGCACCCGGATCCTGGCCGTCGAGCCGCCGCAGCGTCGCCCGCAGGTCCAGGACCGAACACGCGCTGCCGTCGGCGATCAGCGCGCCGAGCCCCTCCCGATCGGCGTCGTCGCCCAGGTTGGCGAGCAGATTCTCGACCCCCTCTCCCACCGCCGATCCGCTCCCGAGGGCGACGCGCTCGTTCGCCAGCGTCGTCCGCGCCAGCCGCCAGCCGCCGTCGACCTCCCCGACCACCATCTCGTCCGGGACGAAGACGTCGTCGAGGAAGACCTCGTTGAAGACGGCGTCGCCGGTGATCTCGCGCAGCGGGCGCGTGCTGATCCCGTCCGCGGTCATGTCGACGAGGAAATAGGTGATCCCCTTGTGTTTCGGCGCGTCCGGATCGGTGCGCGCCAGGCAGATCGCCCAATCGGCTTCGCGCGCGAGCGAGGTCCACACCTTCTGGCCGTTCAGCAGCCATCCGCCGTCGACGCGGCGGGCCGTCGTGCGGAGCGACGCGAGGTCGGAGCCCGCCTCGGGCTCGCTGAACAACTGGCACCAGGTGATCTCGCCGCGCAACGTGGGCGCGGCGAACCGTTCGCGCTGTTCCACCGAGCCGTGTTCCAGCAGGGTCGGGATCGCCCAGGCGCCGATCACCAGGTCGGGACGGCGGATGTCCGCGGCGGCGAGGGCGGCGTCGATCCGCAGTTGCTCGGCCGCGGCGGCGCCTCTGCCGTACGGCGCGGGCCAATGCGGGGCGAGCAGTCCCGAATCGGCCAGTGCGACCCGGCGTTCCGGCTCGGGTAAGGCGGCGATTTCGCCTACCAGGTCACGGAGTCCGGCGTCTTCACCGACGTCGACGCTCAACGTCCGGCGGTCACCGCGCAGGGCGAGTTCGGCCGCACGACGGCGCCAGCGGGCGGAACCGCCGAGCCACTGCCGCAGAGCGACGGCACGGCGCAGGTAGAAGTGCGCGTCATGCTCCCAGGTGAATCCGATGCCGCCGAGGATCTGAATGCAGTCCTTCGCGTTGGCCACGGCCGCGTCGAGCGCGTAGGCCGCCGCCGTCGCGGCCGCGAATGCGTGCTGCGCGGGGTCTTCGGCCGCCCTCGCCGCGTCCCACGCGAGCGCGTCGGTGGCTTCGGCCCGGCACAGCATTTCCGCACACAGATGCTTGATCGCCTGGAACGACCCGATGGGACGGCCGAACTGCTCCCGGACCTTCGCGTACTCGACAGCGGTCCGAAGACACCATCGGGCGATCCCCGCGGCTTCGGCGGCACCGAGCGTGGCGGCGTAGACATCCACCGGCAGCGCCTCGAAAACCGCTTCGGGCCGCACCTTCGCGCACCGGACCCGGCCGACCGGCCGGGAGACGTCGAACGGCTCGCACCGCTCGATGTCCACTCCGGACGCTCCGGGTGGGATGAGCGCGGAGACGTCGCCGTCGGAGACCAGCGTCCACGCCGACAGGTGAACGTCGAGAGCCGGGCCCGACTGGCCGTCGACCACCGAATCCGCGATACGAAAACCGCCGCCCAGCACCACCGCCATCCTTTCGGTCCCGTCCGCGAGACCGGGCAGGATCTCCTTGACGGCCTGGGGAACCGTCGCGAGCAACGCTCCGCCCAGTGCCGTCCCAAGGACAGGACCGGGTACGAGTGCTTCGGCTGCTTCGGCGAGTCCGGCGGCCAGATCGGCGAGCGTACCGCCGGCGCCGCCGACGTCTTCGGGAATCGCCACGCCGAACAGGCCGAGTTCCGCCAGCCCTGGTGGCGGCTCGGTGATCCGGCCACTTCGGACGGCGTCGACGGGACGGGCGGAAGCCGCCCAGGCGCGGATCGACGCGGCCAGTGCCGCCTGTTCCTCGGTGAGCGCGATCGACACGGGTGAGACCTCCTCGCCGGACCTACCCGCGAGTGTAGAACGTGTTACAGTTTCTTGCCCAGTGGGTCACATCTTGAACAGTTCGTCCGCTTAGGTACCCTACGTGAGGAAAGTGGAACAAGTTCCGACGAAGGGGGACGTGGCGATGCCAGGGAAGGCCAAGGCGCCCACGAGCGCGAAGGCGCGAAGCGGCAACGGTCTCTCCGCGCTGGGCGGCGAGGAACTCGGCTCCGCGGCACAACGCGACCGGCGGCGCCGCATCATCGACGCGACCCTCACCCTCGCCGCGAAGGGCGGGTACGACGCGGTCCAGATGCGCGCGGTCGCCGAGAAGGCGGACGTCGCGCTCGGCACGCTGTACCGCTACTTCCCCTCGAAGATCCACCTGCTGGTTTCCGGGCTCGCCAGGGAATTCGAACGCGCGCAGGAGAAACTCGACCGCGCGGCGATCCCCGGCGATACCCCGAGCGAACGGCTGATGTTCGTCCTCGGCCGCAACACCCGGCTGATGCAGCGGGACCCGCACCTGACCGAAGCCATGGTCCGCGCGTTCATGTTCGCCGACACGACCGCCGCCGCCGAGGTCGAGCAGGTCGGGCGGCTGATGGAGAACATGTTCGCCAAGGCCATGGGCATCGAGGACCCGACCGAGGCCGATCGCGACATCTTCCACGTCATCGCCGACGTCTGGATGGCGAACCTGGTCGCCTGGGTGACGCGGCGCGCGTCGGCGGCCGACGTCGCGAACCGGCTCGAACTGTCGGTGCACCTGCTGCTGGACAAGAACGTCTGACCCGACGCTTCCCGTGCCGAGGCGCGTCAGGCGGTCAGCTTCGGCAGCACGTCCCGTCCGAAGGTCTCGATGAACGCGTCCTGGTTCCGGCCCACGTTGTGGATGTAGATCCGGTTGAACCCGGCGTCGACGTACTTCTGCAGCGCCGCGCGGTGCACGTCCGGATCGGACGAGACGACCATGCGGCCCTCGAAGTCCTCACGCCGCACCAGTTTCGCCATCTGCGCGAAGTCGAAAGGCGAGCGGATGTCGGCCTTCGGGAACTTCATGCCGCCGTTGGGCCACTGGTCGAGCGCGTTGGCCCACGCCGTCTCGTCGTCCTCGGCCCACGACAGGTGCACCTGCAGCAGCTTCGGCATCGAGTCCGGGTCCTTGCCGGCCTTCCGCGCACCGGTGCCGAAGTTGTCGAGGATCCCCGCCAGCTTCTCGATCGACGCGCCCGGCGTGATCAGCCCGTCCGCGAGCTCACCGGTCTTGCGCGAGGTGTACGGGCCCGCCGACGCGATGTAGATCGGTGGCGGCTCGTCCGGCAGTGTCCAGAGCCGGGTGGTGTGCAGCTTGAAGAACTCGCCGCTGTGCTTGACGTCCTTGCCGGTGAACAGCTTCCGGATGACCTCGAGCGCCTCGAACATCCGCCGTACGCGCTCGGGCGCTTCGGGCCAGTAACCGCCGATGATGTGCTCGTTGAGCGCTTCGCCGGAGCCGATGCCGAGCCAGGTCCGGCCGGGGTACGTCGCCTCCAGCGTCGCCGCGGCCTGCGCGACCATCGACGGGTGGAGCCGGAACGACGGGCAGGTCACGCCCGGCCCGAGGTCGCCGGTGGTGTTCTCCGCCAGCGACGCGAGCACGCTCCACACGAACGACGCTTCACCCTGCTGAGGGACCCACGGCTGGAAGTGGTCGGCGGCCATCTGGCCGGAGAATCCGTGCTGTTCGGCCAGCGTCGCCAGCCGGATCGACTCGCGCGGCGAGAACTGCTCCAGTGCCGCGGCCAAGCCGATTTGAACCTCAGTCACGCCTGCTGCCCCTTTCGAAAGCTCTCGACGACCTTCGCGAACTGGTCGAGTCGTTCCAGTGTCGCCGCTTCGGGCTCGGTCGGCAGGAAGAGCGTCGCCTCGTCGACGCCACCCTCGGCCAGCCTGCCCAGCGCGTCCTCTTCCGGGGTGGTACCGAAGGCCGAGAACTTGAGGTCACTACGGCCCTTGTCCGCCAGCCACTGACGAGCCCGGCGAAGCTCCTCCGGCGGGGTGTGGGCGTGCGGCAGCCAGCCGTCGCCGTACTTGGCGATCCGCTCCATCGCCTTCTGCCCCGCGCCACCGATGAAGATCGGCGGATGTGGCTTCTGCACCGGCTTCGGCCACGCGAAGATCGGATCGAAGTCGATGTGCTCGCCGTGGAATTCGGCCTCGTCCTTCGTCCAGATCTCCTTCAGCGCCGCGAGTTGCTCGTCGACGAGCGCGCCGCGGGGTGCGTGGATCGGTGCCGTGATTGCGCATTTCCTCCCGGTTCCATCCGACGCCGAAGACGAACCGGCCTCGCGAGACCAGGTCCAGCGAAGCGACCTCTTTCGCCGTGTGGATGACGTCGCGTTGCTGCAGCAACGCGACGAACGGGTCCAAGGTCCGGTAGTACACGTGCGGCAGTTCGCCGCCGCCCGGCTGACCGGGATATGCGAATGCTCCGCGATGTGGAGCGAGCTGAACCCGCGCTCTTCGGCGGCCGCGGCGAGGACGTCCGGTCTGATGCCTGCCATTACCCGGACACGCGCCGCGATATCCCAGGCCGCTAGACGTTGCGCCGGTACTGCCCGCCCACCTCGAAGAAGGCCTCGGTGATCTGGCCGAGCGAGCACACCCGTGCCGCGTCCATCAGGACACCGAACAGATTGCCGCCCCGGGTCGCGGCCTCGCGCAGTGTCTTGAGCGCGACCTGCGCCTCGGCCTGGTGCCGGTGCTGGAAGTCCTCGAGCCGCTCCAGCTGCGAACGCTTCTCGTCCTCGGTCGCCCGCGCGAGTTCGACCTCGACGTCGTTTTCGCCGCCGTTCGGGTTGCGGAAGGTGTTGACGCCGATGATCGGCAGTGTGCCGTCGTGCTTCTGGCGTTCGTACAGAATCGACTCGTCCTGGATCTTGCCGCGCTGGTAGCCGGTCTCCATCGCGCCCAGCACGCCGCCGCGTTCGGAGATCCGGTCGAACTCCAGCAGCACGGCCTCTTCCACCAGATCGGTCAGCTCGTCGATGATGAACGAGCCCTGCAACGGGTTCTCGTTCTTCGACAGGCCCCATTCCTTGTTGATGATCATCTGGATGGCCATCGCGCGCCGCACCGAGCTCTCCGACGGCGTGGTGATCGCCTCGTCGAAAGCGTTGGTGTGCAAGGAGTTCGCGTTGTCGTAAAGGGCGCACAGCGCCTGCAGCGTGGTCCGGATGTCGTTGAAGCTCATCTCCTGCGCGTGCAGCGACCGGCCGGAGGTCTGCACGTGGTACTTGAGCTTCTGCGAGCGCTCGTTGGCGCCGTAGCGCTCCCGCATCGCGACCGCCCAGATCCGGCGCGCGACCCGGCCCAGCACCGAGTACTCGGCGTCCATGCCGTTGGAGAAGAAGAACGACAGGTTCGGCGCGAAGTCGTCGATGTCCATCCCGCGCGCGAGGTAGCTCTCGACGTAGGTGAAACCGTTCGACAGGGTGAACGCCAGCTGCGAGATCGGGTTCGCCCCGGCCTCGGCGATGTGATAGCCGGAGATCGACACCGAGTAGAAGTTCCGGACGCCGTGCTCGATGAACCATTCCTGGATGTCGGCCATCATGCGCAGGCTGAACTCGGTGGAGAAGATGCAGGTGTTCTGCCCCTGGTCCTCCTTGAGGATGTCCGCCTGCACGGTGCCGCGAACGTTGCGCAGCGCCCATTCGCGCAGTTCGGCGAACTCGGTTTCGGACGGCTCGCGGCCGTGCTCGGCCTTGAACGCCGCCATCCGCTGGTCGATCGCGGTGTTGAGGAAGAACGCGAGGATCGTCGGCGCCGGGCCGTTGATCGTCATCGACACGGAGGTGCTCGGCGAGGTCAGGTCGAAACCGTCGTAGAGCACCTTCATGTCTTCGAGCGTCGCGATGGAGACGCCGGAGGTGCCGACCTTGCCGTAGATGTCGGGCCGGGTGTGCGGGTCGTGCCCGTACAGCGTCACCGAGTCGAAGGCGGTCGAAAGGCGCTTGGCCTCGGAGTCGGCCGAAAGGAGCTTGAACCGCTTGTTGGTGCGGAAGGGGTCGCCCTCGCCCGCGAACATCCGCGCCGGGTCTTCACCCTCGCGCTTGAACGGGAAAACGCCCGCGGTGTAAGGGAAGTAACCGGGAAGGTGCTCGCGGCGCAGGAAGGACAGCAGCTCGCCGGACTCGGTGTAGCGCGGCAGCGCCACGCGCGGGACCCGGTTGCCGGACAGTGTGTCGCGCCATAGCTGGGTGTGCAGTTCCTTGTCGCGGATCTTCACGACCAGCTCGTCGGCGCGGTAGGACTCGGCGAGTTCCCGGAACCGCGCCAGCAGATTCGTCGTTTCACCGTCCACATCGGACTCGGCGGCGAGCAGGCCGTCGAGCGCGTCGGTGCTCGCGTCGACGGCGGCCAGCGCCTCCTTGGCGGCGGCGAGGTGCTCGCGTTTGCGCAGCGCGGCGACCTGCTGCTCGGTCTTGGCGTGGTAACCCCGGACGGTCTCGGAGATCTCCGCGAGATAGCGCGTCCGGTTGGCCGGGATGATCGTGCTGGCGTCGGTGGACACCTTGCCCTCGACCTTAGGGAGCACGCCTGCCGAGACGGTCAAGCCACGCTCGGCGAGGGTGTCGCGCAGGTGCTGGTAGAGGGCGGTGACGCCGTCATCGTTGAACTTCGCGGCGCTGGTGCCGTAGACCGGCATGTCCTCCGGCGAGGAGCTGAACGCCTCGCGGTTGCGCACGAGCTGGCGCGCGACGTCGCGGCGGGCGTCTTCGGCGCCGCGGCGCTCGAACTTGTTGATCGCCACCGCGTCGGCGAAGTCGAGCATGTCGATCTTCTCCAGCTGCGACGCCGCGCCGAACTCCGGCGTCATGACATACAGCGACTGGTCCACGTAGTCGACGATGCCGGCGTCGCCCTGGCCGATACCGGGCGTCTCGACGATCACCAGGTCGAATCCGGCGGCCTTGCACGCGAGGATGGACTCGGAGAGTCCGGTGGGGATCTCGCCGCTGGTGGTCCGCGTGGCGAGCGAACGGAAGTAGACCGGGCTGCCGTCGAGGCAGTTCATCCGGATGCGGTCGCCGAGCAGCGCTCCCCCGCCCTTGCGGCGCGACGGGTCGACGGCGAGCACGGCGATGCGGAGCTTGTCCTCCTGGTCCAGCCGGAACCGGCGGATCAGTTCGTCGGTGAGCGAGGACTTGCCGGAACCACCCGTCCCGGTGATGCCGAGGACCGGCACCGTCCGCGACTTGGCGGCCTCGGTGATCTTGTCGAGCGCGTCCTGCGGCAGTGCCTCGCGCTGAAGCTGCGTGATGACCCGGGACAGCGCCGGGATGTCCCCCGAAAGCAGCTTGTCCAGCGAGCCGGGCGACTGCGCGGACAGGTCCGTGTCGCAGGCCTTGATCATCAGGTTGATCATGCCGGGGAGGCCCATCTCGTAGCCGTCCTCCGGCGAGAAGATCCGCGCCACGCCCCGGGAGTGCAGCAGGTCGATCTCCTCGCGGACGATGACCCCACCGCCGCCGCCGAACACCTTGATATGCCCGGCGCCGCGCTCGTTGAGCAGCTCGACCAGGTAGCTGAAGTACTCGACGTGCCCGCCCTGGTAGGCGCTGATGGCCACGCCCTGGACGTCCTCGGCGATGGCCGCGGTGGCGACCTCGTCGACCGACCGGTTGTGCCCGAGGTGCACGACCTCCGCGCCCTGCGACTGCAGGATGCGCCGCATGATGTTGATGGACGCGTCGTGCCCGTCGAAGAGGCTCGACGCCGTCACGAAACGAACGGGGTTCACGGGCCGGTGCAGGTCGCTGCTCATCCCTCCAAAATACTTGGACTTCCTACTGTTTTAAACCCATCCACTCGTGTGATGGCACTCTCACTCGTCCTTGACAGATCGACTCGCACCAGTATATTCAACCTAAAGGTTAAACAACCGATTGATTGAGTAGCGATGACCACTGATCAGCTCAGCGCCACGTTCGCCGCACTGGCGGACCCCACCCGGCGGGCGATCCTCGCCCGGCTGGCCACCGGCGAGGCCAGCGTCAACGAGCTGGCCGGACCCTTTCCGGTCAGCCTCCAAGCCATCTCCAAACATCTCAAGGTCCTCGAGCGCGCGGGCTTGATCAGCCGGAGCCGGACCGCGCAATGGCGGCCCTGCCGCCTGGAGGCCGCCCCGCTCGGCGACGTCTCCGAGTGGGTCGAGCGGTACCGGCGTTTCTGGGAAAGCGGTTTCGACCGCATGGAAGAGCACCTCGCGGAACTGAAGAAAGGCGAACGCAATGACTGAGACCGTCACCCTGCCGGCAGTCGTCTCGGCGGGCGAATGGCAGATCGCCCGAGACACGTTGCTGGCCAAGGAAAAAGAACTCACTCGCGCTGCGGACGCGATCGCCGCCGAACGGCGACGGCTGCCGATGGTCCGCTTCGACAGCACCTACGAATTCGACGGGCCCCAGGGCCGGGTCACTCTCCTCGACCTGTTCGAGGGGCGGCGGCAGCTGATCGTCTACCACTTCATGCTCGCCCCCGGCCAGAAGGCGGGCTGCCCCGGCTGCTCGATGCTCGTGGACAACATCGGCCACCTTGCCCACCTGCACGCCCGCGACACCACGCTGTACGTCGTCGCGCCGGCGACACTGCCCGAGATCGAGCGATACAAGGAGCGGATGGGCTGGACCGTCCCGTGGGTCTCGACCGCCGACGGCTTCAACCCGGACTGCGGCATCGACGGCGGGTTCGGCATCAGTGTCTTCCTGCGCGACGGCGACGAGGTGTACCGGACGTACTTCACCACCGGTCGCGGCGGGGACCAGCTGGTGGGGACGCTGCGATACCTGGACCTGACCCCGTTCGGGCGGCAGGAGGCCTGGGAGGAGTCCGGCCGCGGGACAGACGGCCCCGGGCACTGGTGGAAGCGGCACGACGAGTACTGAGCCCTGGCGCGTTCAGTCCTCTGAATGCGCCCCGAGCGCATCCAGAGGACTAAACGCGGGAGACATGTCGAGAACCCCGCGCCCGCTCCGACCCCTCGGTGTCCGGCGCCCGGAAGGCGGGCGCCACACCGGAGGGATCAAGCCATGCGCAAGCTCGTCTACTTCGTCCACACCTCGCTCGACGGCCGCATCGAAGGCCCGGACGGCGAGTTCGACTGGGCCGCGATGGGCTCCGAACTGTCCGGCCACTCCAAGGAACTCGCCGACCGCGCCGACACCCTCGTCTACGGGCGGCGCGTCTGGGAGATGATGTCGTCGTACTGGCCGGAGGCCGAGACGATCTCGGACCACCCGCACGACCTGGAGTACGCCCCGATCTGGCGCGAGACGCCGAAGATCGTGTTCTCCCGGACGCTGGACAAGGCCGGCTGGAACACCGAAGTGGTCGGCGGCGGCCTCACCGAGCGGGTCACCGAACTCAAAAGCAGGCCGGGCAAGGACCTGCTGCTGATGGGCGGGGCCGAGCTGGCCACCGCGCTCGCCGACCACGGCCTGATCGACGAGTTCCACGTCGTCGTGCACCCGGTGGTACTCGGCGGCGGTAAGCAGGTGTTCGCGGGCGGAGTGCGCACGGACCTGCGGCTGACCGGCACCCGGACGATGGACGGGCGCGCGGTCCTGCTGACCTACGAAGCGAAGTGAGGTGAACCCCCTGGGCGGCAGCCCCTACGCTGCCGCCGTCAGGTTCACCTCGCGTTGCTCGCGCGCAAGGCGATCCACTGCCGCATCGCGTACTCGACCAGCGTGATCAGCGTCTGCTTCGTCGACTCCCGTTCCCGGGCGTCGCAGCGGACGATCGGGATGTTGGGGTCGATCGACAACGCTTCACGCACGTCGTTGATGTCGTGCTCGAGGATGCCGTCGAAGGTGTTCACCCCGACGATATAGGGCAGGCCCCGGTCCTCGAAGAAGTCGATCGGCGCGAACGAGTCGGCCAGCCGTCGCGTGTCGGCCAGCACCACGGCGCCGATCGCGCCGCGGACGAGGTCGTCCCACATGAACCAGAACCGCTGCTGCCCGGGCGTGCCGAACAGGTAGAGGATCAGGTCCGCGTCCAGGGAGACCCGGCCGAAGTCCATCGCGACCGTGGTGGTCGATTTGTTGGGCGTCTGGTCGAGGTTGTCGATCCCCCGACTGGCGTCCGTCATCATCGCCTCGGTGGTGAGCGGGACGATCTCCGACACCGAACCGACGAAGGTCGTCTTACCCGCACCGAAGCCACCCGCCACGACGATCTTCGCGGATGTCATGGTCGGGGGCGCGGTTTCCCGCGGTGCTTTAAAGCCGACGGAGTCCACTCAAAACCCTTTCCATCAACACCAGATGTGCCTCGGCGCCGTCATTGCCCGAAATCGTCTTGTGCACGCTGACCAGTCCCGCGTCCGCCGCGTCGCTGATCAGCACGCGCGCCACACCCAGCGGCACGCGCAGGGTCGCCGCGATCTCGGCGACCGAACGCGGGGTGCGGCACTCCTCGATGATCGAAACGCACTCGATCTGGTCCGCGGCGGCCGCGGGGAGGCTACCCGAGACGACGTGGTCCTTGGTGGAGATGAGGGTCTCCAGCTCGAGAGCGTAGTTCGCCTTGGTCCGGCCCCCGGTGAGGGCATAGGGACGGACGATCGCCGTCTCTTCGAGCGGCGACGGCGCCTGCTCGAAGACGGCGGGCATGATGAACTCGCCGCTGGGCGGGCCCGGGTCGAAAAGACCACCTGGTCTCGGCCCGACGGCGCCTGCGCCGCTGTCGGGTGGAGAAGCAAGTGAGGTCACGCGGTCTCCTTGATCGGTCGGCTGCGGGACTGCCGATTCCCCGGTGGCGGGTGTTCCGCCCGCCCGGGAATCCTGAGGGTGCTTGTTCTTCTTGCGCTTCCGACGACCACGTCCCGAATCCAGGGTGAAGCCGTTCAGGACGTCGGCGAAGGTGCCGTCGTCCCGTGAACCGGCAGCATGGGCAGCCCCCGCGTGCGGAGGCTGGTGTTCACCCGTCCCCGGCGGTTCGCCGAAGGATCCGGACCCGGTGCTCATCGGGACATCATCCCACCGGTTCGCCGATCAGCGACCCACCGGCGCCCTGCAATTGTGCGCGAAGTTCCGGGGTGAGGATCTGGCCGACGCGATCGACGAGCATCGTCATCTCGTAGGCGACCTGTCCGATGTCGCAGTTCGGGGCGGCGAGGATGGCCAGGCAGGAACCGTCACTGATGGACATCAGCACCATGATGCCGAGTTCCATCTCGACGACGGTCTCGTTGACCGCGCCCGCCTCGAAGCATCGCGCGGCGCCCTGGGTCAGGCTGACCAAGCCGGACGCGACGGCGGCCAGCTGGTCGGCCCGGTCCAGCGGGAGCCTGCTGGACGCGGTGAGCAGGAGGCCGTCCGCCGACACCACCACGGCGTGCGCCACTCCGGGTACCCGCTCGGCGAAGTCGTTGACCAGCCACCCGAACTGGTTCTGCTGGGGCTGGGCCGGGTTCGGCGAGGTCATTCACCCTCCAGGGTTTCGTGGTTGGCTTCGGTCGCCTGGGCCGTGCGGTGCCGTCCGCGCTGGATGCCCTGCTGGAAACTGCTCAGGCGACCGCGCACGTCGTGCGCGTCTCGCTGTGGTCGGGGGGTGACCGCCCCGGCGGGCGGTCCCGCACTGCCCGGGAGCAGTTGCTCCCCGCGACGGCGCCTGGGTAATCCTGCCGAAGTCATCCGCGAGGGCACGGACTGGGACACCGCTTGGGCCGCTTTCCAGCCTTCGTCGGAGCCGAAGTTCCAGGCGTCCGTCCGCTCGGTGGCGGCGACCGGTTCCGGTTCCGCGCTCGCTGCCTGCGGTTTCCTGCTCGGCAGCGCGGCGGGCGGGACCGTCGGACGCTCGGCCGTCTCCGGCGCCTTCGACGGCTCGGGTGCCTTCGACGGCTCGGGCGCCGCTGCCTGCTCGGCCTTCGCGTCCGGCTGGGCGGGGGCAGGCTGCGTGGCGACGGGCTCGGTGGTGGCCGGCGTGGCCTTGTCCGCCGCTTCCTTGCGCCCCCGCTTGACACCCTGCTGGAAGCTGCTCAGCCTGCCGCGCACGTTCGCCGGGTCGCGGACCGGCAGCTCCGCCTTGGCCGCGGGTTCGGCGGCCGGGATCGACGACGCCGCGCTACCCGGCAGAAGCTGCTCTCCCTTGCGGCGACGCGGCAACCCGGCCTGGGTGAACGTCGACGGGGCGTTCTGGGAGACCTCCTGCACCGTGCGGAAGGCCTTGTCGCTGGCGAAGTCCCAGGTGCGGGCCTCCTGCTCGGCGGTCGGAGCGGGCTCGGCCGTCTTCTTCTCTTCGGGTGCCTTCGTCCCCGGCTTCGCCTTCTTGCCCGCGGGCTTTTCCGGAGCGGGGGCGGGCGAACGGAACCACGCCGAGAGCATCTCGTCGAAGATCGGCGTCGTCTCCGACGCGGTGGGCGGCGGCGGGGTCGCCGGGGCCGGCGGCGTGGTCGCCTGGTTCCACCATTCGCTCAGCGTGGTGTTGTTCTTGGCCTCGAACAGTTCCTTGCCGCTGGGCAGATCGCCTTCCGCCGGGGCGGGCTTCTCCGCTTCCTTGGCGACCGGCTCGGGCTCGGCGGCGGGTTCCGGTTCGGGGCGGCGGGGTTCCGGAGCGGGCGGCGGTGTCGTCGTCTCGTCCCGGGGAACCGGGCTGAACAGCGCCGTTCCCGAAATCTCCAGATCGGAAGGCGGCCGGGAATCCTGGGGGCCGTGCCCGTTGACCCCGGGCTTGGTGTGGCCCGCCAGGTCGTTCGCCGACGGCCACCGCTCCCCACCCTGCGTGGGCACGCTCGGCATCGCCGGGCGCGAACCGTTCGTGGGCCGCTGGCGGCGGGGCAGGCCGCCCGGCTGCTGCGGCGGCAGCGGCGTGAGGCGCTGGGTGATCGGGCCGGTGGCGGGGCCGGGGTCGCCCCCGGGCGGGGCCATCACCAGATCCGCCGGGACCGAGACGGTGGCGCGCACGCCGACGATGTCCTTGCCGCCGTGCAGCGAGACACCGATGCGGTGCCTGCTGGCCAGCCGCCCGACCACGAACAGGCCCATCCGGCGCGAAGTGGTGAGGTCGACGTTGGGCGCCTCGGTGAGCCGGGCGTTGGCCTCGGCGACCTCGGCCTCGTTCATGCCGATGCCCTTGTCGAGGATGTCGATGCCGAACGAGCCGTCTTCGACGAGCCTGGTCGCGACCGTCACCTGGGTTTCCGGGGCGGAGAAGGCCGTGGCGTTGTCCAGCAGTTCGGCGATCAGGCGCATCAGATCGTTGGCCGCGTACCCGACCAGCCGCACCGGCGGCGGATTCTGCACGGTGACCCGCTGGTACTGCTCGATCTCGGACACCGCCGCGCGCACCACGTCGGTGGCGGAGACCGGCTGCCCGGAGCGCCTGCCCGGCTCGGCGCCGGAGAGGACCATCAGGTTCTCGTTGTTGCGGCGCATGCGGGTGGCGAGGTGGTCCAGCTGGAACAGCGTGGCGAGCTGGTCGGCGTCCTCTTCGTCGCGCTCCAGCCGCTCAATCAGCTGCAGCTGCCGCTGCACGAGGCTCTGGCTGCGGCGGGAGAGGTTGACGAACACGTTGCTGTAGCCGGTCCGCATCGAGGCCTGCTCGGTGGCCAGGCGCAGAGCCTGATGGTGCACCTTGTCGAAGGCCCTGGCCACCTCGCCGATCTCGTCGTCGCCGCCGACCGGGACCGGCCGCACGTCGATGCCCTGCGAGCGCCCCTCCTGGATGTTGCGGACCGCGTCGGGCAGCTGCTTTTCGGCGACGTCGAGCGCGCTGGCGCGCAACACCTTCAGCGAGCGCAGCAACTGGCGCGTGATGAGGAAGACGACGGCGACGGCGAGCACCATCGCGCCGAACAGCAGCACCGCGAGCAGGCCCGCGCCGCTGCTGGCGTCGTCGACCAGTTCGGCCGACACCGCGCTCGTCTCGGCACCGAATTTGTTCGCGACCTCGCCGACCTTGCCGATCACCGCGGCCGAGGCGTCGGTCCAGCCCTGCGCGGACAGCGAGCGGAAGGCTTGCGCGGACGGGGTTCCCTGTTCGCCGAGGGCGGTTTTCGCGAGCCTGTCACGGTTTTCCATCGCTTGGTCGGTGACGGCGGCGCTGAACTCCTGGCGTTGCTGTTCCGAAGCGGCGGCACGGAAGTCGGTGAGGCGGTCGGCCAGCCGGAGTTCGGCGGTGCGCACCTGGTCGAGCTCGCTCGGCGCGAGACTCGACCGGGCGATGCCGAAGGAGACCAGAGCCTGGCTCAGCGAGAGCTGTTCCTTCATCATGGCGAGGTCGTGCAAGGCGGTGGGGGTGCCACCGAGGACGTCCTGGCCGGCACCGGCCGCCAGCGCGGTGTCGAGAGCGAGCAGCGCGGTGGTGACGTCGGTGTACTCACCGATCGCCTGGACGGGGTCGAGCTGTCCGGACGAGGCCCGCTGCCGGATGTCGGGCAGCCTGTCGAGCTGAGCGGCGGCCGCTTCCCGCGCCTGACGGAGCGACGGCTCGTTCTCCACCGCCCGGGTCGCGGCGGCGCCGTAGAGAGGGATGGCGGTGTCGACGTCGGCGCGGGCCGAGGCGAGCTCGAGGGTCCCGCCGACGGTGCCTGCGGTCAGCCCCGCGGCGGACTGGGTGCGTTCGCGGCCGAGGCCGTCGGCGAGGGTGCGGATGTGCCCGCTCAGCGCGACGAGCCGGTCCAGCCGCTGGTAGCCGTCGGACCGGCCGACCTGGCCGGCGATGGTGGCGATGCCCAGTGCGAGCGCGATGAGGATCGGCACCAGCGTGACGGCCGACAGCTTCACCGGCAGGCTCCAGTCCCGCCAGCGCACGAGCGTGCGCCAGCCGGTGGCCCACCGAGATGGCCGGGGAGTGCGTCCCAGCAGCTCCCCGACAGGCACTTGGCCTTCTCCTGCAACGGTCACGTAGG
Source organism: Amycolatopsis coloradensis (assembly GCF_037997115.1). NCBI lineage: Bacteria > Bacillati > Actinomycetota > Actinomycetes > Pseudonocardiales > Pseudonocardiaceae > Amycolatopsis > Amycolatopsis coloradensis. Next base: position 283,084 of record NZ_CP150484.1, on the reverse strand, counting down.
TGACTCCCTGTCCGGCGTCCTGGCACGGTCTGAGGCGCCCGTTCCCGCGAGGTACGTGCCTGCGGGGAACTCGGCCCCGGTCTGACCGCGTGATCGATCGCGACCTGAGGGACCCCTTCCGGGGCTCCGGGTGTCCCCAGGAACCCCGGTCCACCTCAAGAGTTCTTGCACCTGCACGTGCAGGTCGCAACCTGCGAAGTGCATGGTCGTCGAGATCAACTTTTCTTTGCCAATCGATCACTGCGGGTCAGCCGGGCCAAAGAATCGTACACCAATCCGGGTGCCGTCAATTCTGTTCAGTACACGGCTGCTGACCAGCGAAAAGCGTGCGTCCGAACGATCTACCGGGCCGGAAAACCGCTCGCGCGTCACAAACGAGGGAATTCCGGTTACGGGTTGCGCGGATGCACAGGGTGCCCTAATCACCCGATCAGCCTACGTACGGTAGCCACATCGCCCGGTCGAACTACTTTCCGTGCCCCCAACGGGTGGGTCAAGCCCAAATATGTGCCCGATGTTGTGGCCTTGCCGCCCAAGCCGGTTCGATGTCGCCCCGACATGGTGATTTCTTTCGATACCCCCGATGAAGCGGGGGATCCTCCCCGGTCCAGGATGGCGGGCACGGTATCGGAACCAGCTCTGCCCTGGTAGCGAAACTACGATCTGTCACCAAAACGAGGGACAGAGCGTGGTCATCATCCGTCGTTTGCCGCAGTGGGCCGTTCGGGCGACGACCGCGCGTGACAACCCCGCTCACTATGACGAGTGATAAACCCGGTTCATTCCGGCCGAAACGATTTCCCGAAACACTAATGGAAGGCAAAACCGAATACCGGCTCACGCCTTCGCGGAACCGGGGTCGCCTATTCAGAGGGGGTGAAGCCGTAGATAGTATGTGCGCTCCCCGTACCGCGCCACGGATGCAAGCCCCGGAGGAACCCATGCCCGACGTCGCGCGTCCTTACACGGCGAGCAACGCCCTGGAGGACACCGGGCAGATGCCCGCGCTGTTCGTCCGCGAGCGTCAGCCCACTCCCCCGCCACCGCGCGCCACCGGCCCGGACTACGACCGGATCCAGCACGGCAAGGAGTTCGTCGCGCTGCGCAAGACCTTCCGCCGGTTCGTGTTCCCGATGAGCCTGCTCTTCTTCACCTGGTACATGATGTTCGTGCTGCTGGCGGCCTACGCGCACGACTTCATGAGCCGGAAGGTATGGGGCGAGGTCAACGTCGGCATGCTGCTCGGGCTCGGCCAGTTCGCCAGCACGATCCTGATCACGATCGCCTACCTGAAGTTCACGAACAAGCGGCTCGACCCCAAGGTCGAGGCGCTGCGGGCCTCCGTCGGGGCGGGTGAGCGATGAGCATCCCCGACAACAACCCGGTGCTGAACATCGCGGTGTTCGCGCTCTTCGTCGCGATCACCCTGTACGTCGTGTACCGCGTCAGCACGCGTAACTCGTCCACTTCGGACTACTACGCGGCAGGCAGCGCCTTCACCGGGCGACAGAACGGCATCGCACTTTCGGGTGACTTCCTCTCGGCGGCGTCGTTCCTCGGTATCGCCGGGGCGATCGCGATCCACGGCTACGACGGCTTCCTGTACTCGATCGGGTTCCTCGTCGCGTGGATGGTCGACCTGCTGCTGATCGCGGAGCTGCTGCGCAACACCGGCCGCTTCACCATGGGCGACGTGCTGAGCTTCCGGATGAAGCAGCGCCCGGTCCGCGCCGCGGCCGCGACGTCGACCCTGGTGATCTCCTTCTTCTACATGCTCGCGCAGATGGCGGGCGCCGGCGGCCTGGTGGCGCTGCTGCTGGACATCCACGGTGGTATCGGCCAGGCGCTGGTGATCGGTGTCGTCGGTGTCGTCATGGTGCTGTACGTGCTGGTCGGCGGGATGAAGGGCACCACGTGGGTGCAGATCATCAAGGCCACGATCCTGTTGCTGACCGGTGCGCTGATCACCGTGTTCCTGTTCGGCAAGTTCGGCTTCAGCTTCTCGAACCTGCTCGCGGCCGCCGCCGACAACAGCCCGCTCGGTGACGAACTGCTGGAGCCGGGCGGCTCGTACGGCAAGAGCGAGGTCACGAAGCTCGACTTCGTCTCGCTGGCACTGGCCCTGGTCCTCGGCGCCGCCGCGCTCCCGCACGTGCTGATGCGCTTCTACACGGTGCCGAACTCGCGCGAGGCGCGACGCTCGGTGGTGTGGGCGACCGCGTGCATGACGATCTTCTATCTCTGCACCCTGGTCATCGGTTTCGGCGCGGCCGCGCTGGTCGGCCCGGAGGCGATCAAGAACGCGCCCGGCGGGGAGAACTCGGCGGCGCCGCTGCTCGCGCTGAACATCGGCGGCACCCTTCTGCTCGGCATCGTCTCGGCGGTGGCCTTCGCCACCATCCTCGCCGTCGTCGCCGGGCTGACGATCACCGCTTCGGCGTCCTTCGCGCACGACGTGTACGCGAACATCTTCAAGCGCGGCAAGGCCGAACCGGCCGCGGAGGTCCGGGTCGCCCGGCTGACCGCGGTCGCCGTCGGGGCGCTCGCGATCGTGGGCGGCATCCTGGCGAACGGGCAGAACATCGCGTTCCTGGTGGCGCTGGCGTTCGCCGTCGCGGCGTCGGCGAACCTCTCGACGCTGCTGTACTCGCTGTTCTGGAAACGCTTCAACACCACCGGCACGCTGTGGGGCATCTACGGCGGGCTGATCGCGAGCCTGGTGCTCGTGTTCTTCTCGCCGGTGATGTCCGGGGCCGCGGACTCGATCATCAAGAGCGTCGACTTCCACTGGTTCCCGCTGAAGAACCCGGGCCTGGTGTCGATCCCGTTCTCGTTCCTGTGCGGGTTCGTGGGCACGTTCGTCGGCCGGTCGAAGGCCGATCCGGTCAAGCACGCGGAGATGGAGGTGCGGTCCCTCACCGGGATCGGCTCCTGACCCGCGCGCCATGAAGGTCCTTTCATGGCATCCGGAGACCGTCCAGCACGATCGCGAGAAGCCGCTTCGTGTCCTCCTCCGAAGCCTTGCTCGCGGCCGAGCCCAGCCCGTGGCCGAGCCGCAGGATGTCGACGCCCGCGACGTCGGGCCGGAGCACGCCCTCGTCCTGAGCCGCCTTCACGACCGTGTCAGCAGCGGCCCGCAGGCGTGACTGGCACCAGCCGAAGACTTCGGAGCCCGCGTCGACGGACGCCTTCAGCGTCATCGCGAGCCCATGCTTCTCGACCACGTAGATGACGTGCGTGGCCAGCCACGTCTCGAGTGCCTTGCCCGGCGGCAATTCGTCGAGCAGGTCGTACGCCTGCTGTGCCAGCCCGTCGATCTCGTCGCGATAGACGGCCTCGATCAGCTTGTCGCGCGTCGGGAAGTGCCGGTACAGCGTGCCCGCGCCGACACCGGCGCGTTTGGCGATGTCGTCGGCGGGCACGTCCACGCCGTCGGCGCTGAACGCCTCCTTCGCCACGGCCACGATGCGCTCGTAGTTGCGCCGCGCGTCCGCGCGCATGGGACGGGCCGGATCGGCCGTGACCATCTGCACCTCCTCGGGCGACGAAAACGGAGACGTTCTCCGAATTCACTTGCGTAAGCGGAGAGGGTCTCCATATCATCGCTCACGACCTCAAGCGGAGAGTCTCTCCGCTTCATCTCGTTACGTCTTCGGAGTATTCCTTGACCGAGCGAACCCTGCGTGCCGAGCCCAGGCCTGAACCGGCCGAGACCCCGTCACCTCCGCACCGGCTGGTCCTCCCGATCATCCTGACCTGCCAGCTCATGCTCATCCTCGACGCGACGGTGATGAACGTCGCGCTCCCGCGCGTCCAGTCCGAACTCGGCTTCACCGATACTGGCCTGTCCTGGGTGATGACGGCGTACAGCCTGGTCTTCGGCGGCTTGCTGCTCCTCGGCGGCCGGGCGGGCGACTTGTTCGGCCGCCGCCGGACGTTCGTCGTCGGCGCGGCCGTGTTCACCGCCGCCTCCCTGCTCGGCGGCCTCGCCGGTTCGGCGGAACTGCTGATCGCCGCCCGGGTCGCGCAGGGCGTCGGCGCCGCGCTCGCCGGGCCGAGCACACTGGCGCTGATCACCAGCACGTTCACCGAAGCCAAGGCACGAGTGCGCGCGCTGGCGTTGTTCTCGGCGATGTCCAGCAGCGGTTTCGCGATCGGCCTGCTGCTCGGCGGGCTGCTGACCGAATGGATCTCGTGGCGTGCGGCACTGTACATCAACGTCCCGTTCGGGCTCGCGATCGTGCTGCTCACCTCCCGGTACGTCGCCGATCCTCCACGACGGCGCGCCCGGCTGGATCTTCCCGGCGCGTTCACCGGCACCCTCGGCGTCGGCTCGCTCGTGTTCGCCTTCACCCACGCCGCTTCGCACGGCTGGGGCGACATGATCACCCTCGGCAGCCTCGCCGCCGGGGTGACGCTGCTGGCCGCGTTCCTCACCATCGAGACGAGGGTGCGCGAACCGCTGATCCCCCTGCGCCTGTTCGCCGAACGCGACCGCGCCGCGGCCTACGTCAACTTCTTCCTCGGGCCGATGGCGATGATGTCGATTTTCTTCTTCCTGACCCAGTTCCTACAGGACATCGCGGGTTTCGCCGCACTGGAGACCGGCTTCGCGTTCCTGCCGATGGCGGTCTGCATGTTCCTGCTGAGCAGGCTGATCCCGAAGCTGCTCCCCCGGTTCGGGCCGAAGCCGCTCGCGCTCGCCGGGACCGCGCTGATGACCGGCGGGGTCGTCTGGCTGACCACCCTGACCACGGACAGCGGCTACTTCTCGCATCTGCTCGGGCCGATGCTGCTGATGGGCGTGGGCGCCGGGCTGGCGTTCTCCCCGCTCAGCGTGATCATCATGGCGACGGTGCCCACCGACGACGCGGGTGCCGCCGGCGGCGCGCTGCAGACGTTGCAGCAGGTCGGGGCGACACTGGGGCTGGCGATCCTGATCACCGTGTTCGGCGCGGCGACGCGGACCCCTTCGGGAAGCCCGGCGGAGACCACGGTCGCCGGGATGACCGCGGCCTTCACCGCCGCGGCCGTCGTGACGGCGGTGTCGTTCCTGGTGGCGCTGACCTTCCGGCGCCGGGCTTAGAGCTTGACGCCCGCCTGGACCTTGTGCGTGACCTTGCGCTCCATCACGAACGAGAAGAACGGGACGCAGCCGGCGATCAGCACGAGGAGCGTGCCCTTCATCGACCAGCGGGCCTTGATCGCGAGGTCGACCGCGAGCAGCAGGTAGATCAGGTAGAGCCCACCGTGGACCATGGGGATCATCTTCACGAACTGGGGAAGTGCCACGCGGAAGACGTACTGCAGCAGCATTTCGACGACCAGCCCGAGCAGGGCCACACCGGTGGCGTACGCCGCGACGCGGAACCGGATCAGCGGTCCGCCCAACGAGACCGGGCGGGCCGGGGCGGCGTCGTCAGTTCGGGTGGTCATAGGGTCTCGAACCTCTCTGGGGACTACTTGTCGCGGGCGTTGAGTTCGCGCAGGTACCTGTTGTACGCGGCGAGCTCGTCGTCCTCGGGGGGCGGCGGCGCCGGGGCCCGTCGCTGCCGGGGAGCGGGCACTTCGGGGACGGCGGTCTCGGCCACCGTCTCCTGGGCGTCGGCCTCGGCGGCGCGACGGCGGAGCTTGCGGATCCGCCAGAACATGAAGGCGGGGAACAGCCCGAACAGCGGCCACTGCAGGACGTAGCCGAGGTTCTGGAACGTCCCGCTGGCCGAGGAGAACCGCTCCCACTGCCACCACGCGAGCCCGCAGCACAGCGCCAGGCTCACCAGGCAGACGCCGGCGATGCCGAGACGGCGCAGGGTGACGGACGAAGCGGGCACATATCGACGCTAGCACTGGGCGCGCGGCGAAACATCGCCGACCTGGGCGCTCGGGACCTTGGTCCCGAGCCGCGACCTCGCGCGTGAGGCGAAGGTGTCGTGAGTGAGTTGGGACGTGCCGCCGGTGCACAGATGGCGGTTTCGCGTGACCGGATGGACGACACGCGTGATTGAACGGACGACGCGCGGCGAACCCGGCCGTGTCACGCGAAACGCCGGTATCGGTTGAGTGGTCCTGAGGACGCGCACACCCGGTCCGTGAAGGCCTCCTTACCTACCCTGAAGGTAGTGAAGGAGGCCCTCACTACCCACCGATGTGACGCCTGGTGACGCTGGGACAGCCGTGACGCCAGGAAGCCTTCGCGGAACGATCCGACCGGGCCGAATCGCTCACGAACGCGAGGCGACGGCCTTCGCGTAGTCGTCCGCCAGCCCGAAGACCTTCTGCGCGTACTCGGTCGAGTTGTTGTACGACAGGATTCCCTGCCACCACCCCGATGCGGCCGACATGTCCCGGTTGTTCACGCACAGGTACCGCGCCGCCGCCAGCGTCGCGTCGTCGATCTGCTGCGGGTCGCCGAGGCCGTCGCGGTTGCCGTCGGCGGCGTACCGGCGCCAGGTGCTGGGGATGAACTGCATCGGGCCGACCGCGCGGTCGACGGCCGCGTCGCCGTCGAATTGGCCGCCGTCGGTGTCGCCGATCGCCTTCACGCCGGGCGATCCGTCGAGCGGGACGCCGATGATCGGCTTCGACGGCCGTCCGTCCTGGCCGAGGACGGCGCCGCCGTACCGGCCGTGGTTCGACTCGATCCGGCCGATACCCGCCAGGGTCGCCCACGAGATCTTGCAGTTCGGCTGCATCTGGCGCATCGCCAGCTCGGCGTTGCCGTAGGCGAGCAGCGCCCTCGCCGGGATGCCGGTGGCCTGCGCCGCCCGCTCGGTCCAGGCGGCCAGCGGGTCCTTGCCCGGCTTCGGTTGCGCCTGCTGCGGCGCGGTCTGCTGGGCGGCGCCGCCCGCGAGGGTGGCGTTGACCGGGGCGACCGAACCGGGTTTGACGTCCGCCGCCTTGACCTGCAGCGCGGGGATCTCCATCGTCGTGGGGCTCGCGACCGGGGCGGACGCCTTGGTCACCAGCCAGATCCCGCCGCCGGCGAGGCCGAGCACGGCCAGCACGATCACCAGCCTGCCGAATACGGCGGCGCCCACCCCGCGGCGTGGCGGAGCGGGCGTGGCCGGGTCGGCGACGAGCTCGTCGTTTTCCGGGGTGGTGCGCACGAAGCGGGTCCTCCAGCGTGGGCGGCGATCACGACCGATGCTCGAACAACGAGCCCGCGCAGGTTAGCGTTACGCGGTCGCCGGAATCGCCCTTGCCACGCCGGTTCACCCGCGCGTGCGAGAAGTTCTCATCAGGCGGACTTCTGCTGCCTCGCCAGCCGCGCCACGCACCAGGCCGGGGCGCTGCCGCGGCGGAGGTGCTGCAAAACGGTCATCGGGCCGAGACGGCGGCTCAGGTCGGACGGGGCGAGCCCGGCCGCGCGGTAGTCGAGCGCACGCTGGTCGAGCGGGCTGATGCCGGCGTCCCACCAGGCTTCGGCCTCGGCGACGCCGCCGACCATCTGCCACCAGCCGGCGGCCGCGACGAGCAGCTCCTGCGGGACCTCCGGGAGACGACGGCGCATGGCGTCGAGGTAGCCGGGATCGGCGGCCTCGACCGGCGCCCAGCGCCCCTGGCCGGACTGCTGACGCTGGCCGGGGATGCCGGGAGCCTGCCTCGGCACATCGGCCAGCCACGCCGACGCGATGCGATCGGCTTCCCGCTCCTCGGGGGTCTGCTCACGCTCGGCCGCCCACTGCCGGATCAACGCATCGACTCCGGGATCTCCGGTCATCCCTGCCTCCTCATGATTCCCCGACTGACAAGCCCTGACTTACTTGCCCGGCTGAAAGTTCCGCTGCCGTGAGGCTTGCACCTGCGGAAACTCCTCGCCCAGGAGGCCGGCTCCGGCGCCTGGAGGACCAACCGATCACGCAATGTGAGCACCGTAGGGGCGCGGAGGTCTTTTCCGCCAGGGCTTCCAGGGCACGAATTCGTCGACCAGCGGGTTTTCGGGGGCAATCCACCCGGATGGTCGAGTCATCCGACCGAAATCCGAGACGGGTGACGCTGAGTGATAACCGCTGGTGACTGCGCACAGCGATCACCGGCGTCACCAGGGACGCCGGTGATCGCAGCGATGGGTCAGGAGAAGAGGCTCCGGACGAACGTCACGATGGCTTCGGCACCGGACCGGAGCCAGCCGAGCGCGGTGTGGACGGCGTCGGCGGATTGCGTCGGCCTGCTGATCAGAAAGAAGAGCACGAGCGCGACGACGGCGATCACAACGAATTTCTTCAAGCCGGGCGACATGGCTCCATCCCATCACACCGTAGTGTCCAGACGATGACTCCGCGCGCACTGCGGACTTTGTCACCACTTTAAGGAGAATCGGGCCCTGTTGCCCACCCGGTTTCCCCGAGGGAGCGATCGATGAGCGAAAACGTTCTTGTCCACCGGGAAGGGCCGGTGACGACGATCACGCTGAACCGCCCCGAGTCGCGCAACGCCGTGGACGGTCCGACGGCGAACGCTCTGGCGGACGCGTTCCGCGCGTTCGACTCCGACGAACAGGCCGCGGTCGCCGTCCTCACCGGTTCGGGTGACGCCTTCTGCGCCGGAGCCGATCTGAAGGCCGTCGGCACCGGCCGCACCAACTCGCTCAGCCCGGCGGGTGACGGGCCGATGGGCCCGACGCGCATGGCGCTGTCGAAACCGGTGATCGCCGCGGTCCGCGGGCACGCCGTCGCGGGCGGCCTGGAACTGGCGCTGTGGTGCGATCTCCGGGTCGCCGACAGCACGGCCGTGTTCGGTGTGTTCTGCCGCCGCTGGGGGGTGCCGCTGATCGACGGCGGCACGGTGCGCCTCCCCCGGCTGATCGGGCATTCGCGGGCGATGGACCTGATCCTCACCGGCAGGCCGGTGGACGCCGACGAGGCGCTCGCGATCGGGCTTGCGAACCGGGTCGTGCCGGACGGCGAGGCCCTGGCGGCCGCGCAAGCGCTGGCACGCGAACTGGCCGCGTTCCCCCAGGCGTGTCTGCGCGCGGATCGCAAATCCGCGTACGGCCAGTTCGGGCTGACCGAGGACGAGGCGATGCGCGCCGAGTTCTCGAACGCGCTGATCGGCGGAGGGCTCGCCGAGGAGGCCGTCGCGGGCGCGAGCCGGTTCAGTGACGGCGCGGGGCGTCACGGCAGTTTCGAGGGCCCACGGCTCTAGGGTCTGTCGGATGACAGAAACCGGAGTCGCGCTCAGACCGGTGTACGAAGACGACCTGCCGATGCTGGAAGCGCTGACGAACGATCCGCGGGCCGCGGGCACGTTCGAATGGCACGGCTGGCACGACCCGCACTTCCTGCGCCGCCGCTGGGCCGAGACCGGCATGCTCGCGGCGGACAACGGGATGCTGATGATCGAGCTCGACGGGCAGCGGCTCGGTTTCGTCTCCTGGCACAAGACGAGGACGGGCTCGACGTCGTACTGCTGGAACGCCGGGCTCGTGCTCATCCCCGAGGCACGTGGCCACGGCTACGGAACCGAGGCACAGCGGTTGCTGGTCCGCTACCTCTTCGCGCATACGCAGATGAACCGTGTCGAGGCGTCGACGGAGGCGGGCAACCTCGCCGAGCAGCGCTCTCTGACGAAGGCGGGCTTCACCCGGGAGGGTGTGCTGCGCGGCTACGGGTTCCGGGACGGGGCGTGGCGCGACCACGTGCTCTATTCAGTGCTGCGGTCCGATCTCGACGTGGGCTGAAAGCGTCCTTCACCGCATGCCACGCGGTGAAGGACGCTTTCGCCGCGTCTCATGCGGGGAAAGTCCCCTTCAGCTCACGCGATGGTGCCCGCGGCCCTGAGCCGTTCGATCCCCTCGGCGTCCACGCCGAGTTCGGCGAGGACCTCGGTGGTGTCGCCACCCTTGGGCCGAGGCGGTTCCGGCGTCCCGGCCGGCGTGCGGTCGAACCTCGGCGCCGGCGCGGGCTGCAGCATGCCGCCGACGTCGACGAACGTCTTGCGCGCGACGTTGTGCGGATGCGACGGCGCCTCCTTCGGGGAGAGCACCGCCGTCAGGCACGCGTCGGTGCCCTCGGCCTTCGCGACCAGCTCGTCGCGGGTGTGCTTCGCGACAGCTTCGGCGACGATCTTGCGCAGCTTCGGCCACTCGTTCTTGTCGACGTGGACCGGGGTCTCCTCGGGGTCGAGGCCGAGCACCTTCACCAGGTCGCCCCAGAACCGCATCTCGATCGCGCCGATGGCGACGTATTTGCCGTCGGCGGTCTCGTAGGTGTCGTAGAACGGCGCGCCGCCGTCGAGCATGTTCTCACCGCGCCCACCGGACCACAGCCCGGAATCCAGCAGCCCGTGCAGGCTGGTGGTCAGCAGCGCGGCACCGTCCACCATGGACGCGTCGACCACCTGTCCCTTGCCGGACGTCTGGCGTTCGAACAGCGCCGCCAGCACACCCATGGCGAGCAGGAGGCCACCGCCGCCGAAGTCACCGACGAGGTTGAGCGGCACCACCGGCCGCTGCCCGGCGTGCCCGATGGGTTCGAGCGCGCCGGAGATGCCGATGTAGTTGATGTCGTGCCCGGCGACGGTCGCCAGCGGGCCGTCCTGGCCGTAGCCGGTCATCCGGCCGTAGACCAGCCGCGGATTGCGGGCGTGGACCTGTTCCGGCCCGATGCCCATCCGCTCGGCGACGCCGGGGCGGAAACCCTCGATGAGCACGTCGGCGTCGTCGGCGAGTTTCAGCACCAGTTCGACGCCCTCGGGGGTCTTGGTGTTGATCCCGATCGACCGCCTGCCGCGCGCGAGCGGATCGTTCGGGAACCCGATGACGTCGTTGCCCGGTGTCGCCCGGTCGATCCGGACGACCTCCGCGCCGAGATCGGCGAGGATCGTGCAGGCGAACGGCGCCGGGGCGAGCCCGGCCAGTTCGACGACCTTGAGCCCGCTGAGCGGGCCGGCCTTTTTCGCCACGTTCTTCCTTCCTACGCCAACGGTTTCTCTACAGCGTGCGAGAGATGATTTCCTTCATGATCTCGCTGGTGCCACCGAAGATGCGGGAGATCCGGATGTCGGCCCACGCGCGCGCGATCGGGTACTCGGTCATGTAGCCGTAGCCGCCGAAGAGCTGCAGGCAGTCGTCGACGACCTTGTTGACCCGTTCGGTGGTCCACAGCTTCGCCATCGCCGCGCCCTGCACGTCGAGTTCCTTGCGCAGGTGCCGTTCGATGCACTGGTCGAGGAACGCGCGGGACACCGCGGCCTCGGTCGCGGCCTCGGCGAGCTTGAACTTCGTGTTCTGGAAGTTGTAGACCGGGCGGCCGAACGCCTGGCGGTCCTTGGTGTAGGCGATGGTCTGGTCGATCGCGGCCTCCATCCCGGCGACCGCGGTGACGGCGATGATCAGCCGTTCCTGCGGCAGCTGCTGCATGAGCTGGATGAAGCCGAGACCTTCCTGCGCGCCGAGGAGGTTGGCGGCGGGCACGCGGACGTCGTCGAAGTTCAGCTCCGCCGTGTCCTGCCCCTTGAGGCCGATCTTGTCGAGGACGCGGCCGCGGCTGAAGCCGGGCGTGTCGGTCTCGACGGCGATCAGCGAGACACCCTGCGCGCCCGCCTCCGGGTCGGTCTTCACCGCGACCACGACGAGGTCTGCGTGGAAACCGTTGGTGATGAACGTCTTCGCGCCGTTGATCACGTAGTGGTCGCCGTCGCGTACCGCGCGGGTCTTGATGTTCTGCAGGTCCGAACCGGTGCCGGGCTCGGTCATCGCGACCGCGCCGACCATCTCGCCGGAGGCGAACTTCGGCAGCCACGCCTTCTTCTGCTCTTCGTTCGCATACTCGAGGATGTAGTGCGCGACGATTCCATTGTGGACGGTGACGCCCCAAGCGCTGTCACCGGACCGGGCCTGCTCTTCGTAGAGCACGGCTTCGTGGGCGAACGTGCCGCCGCCACCGCCGTACTCCTCCGGGATGGACAGGGCCAGCAGGCCGACCTCGCCCGCCTTCGTCCACAGCTCGCGGTCGACCTTCTTCTCGGCCGCCCAGCGCTCCTGGTTCGGCACGAGTTCCTTCTGGCAGAAGGTCCGGGCGAGGTCCCGGAGGTCTTCGAGCTCCGTCGTGCTCCACGAACTCTTCTGGATCTGCAAGGGCACGGCCAACGCCTCCTGATCGGACCTGGAAAACATGACGCTTAGGATGTAAGTTCCATCCGGAATGTACATCCGTACCGAGCTGCACGTAAAGGGGGCCGGAGCCGGTGAGCGTGCTCGGCAGGACCCACCGCACCCAGGCCGAGCGGCGCGAGCAGACCCGCACCGCGCTGCTCGACGCGACCATCGACTGCCTGGTCGACCTCGGCTACGCGCGCACCTCGGTCCAGGAGATCTGCGCCCGCGCCGGCGTCTCGAAGGGCGCCGTGCAACATCACTTCTCCGCGAAGGCCGAACTCATGGCGGCCGCCGTCGAGCATCTGACCGAAAAGCTGCGCGGGCGGCTCGCGGCGTCGATCACGGCGCTTCCCGGCGGCGCCTCGGGGGTCGCGGCGGCGATCGACCTGCTGTGGGAGGGCTACTCGGGCACGCTGTCCACGGCCGCCACGGAACTGTGGGTCGCGGCGCGCACCGACCCCGAACTCCGCGAGGCGATCCGCCCGGTCGACAGGGCACTGGGCCGCTCGACGCTGGAGCACGTCACCGCGGTCGCCGGGGATCTGCCGAAGGAACGCGCGGAGATCCTCTTCTGGCTGACCGTGAACCTCACCCGGGGACTGGCGCTGGACGCCGAACTCGGCGGCGATCCGAAGCGACGGCGGCAACTGCTCGACGAATGGAAGCGCGTCGCGGTGATGTTGTACGAGGACACCACCGCTTAGCACGCACGAAAGCACCTTGACCAGAGCACAGCTGACACTTATCCCGTCGGCCGATCCGTGGTGGAATTCCTTGCTGGACGACCGAACCGGCGGAGGAGTCGACCATGAACGCGCCGCAGCAGCAGCCGTACCAACCGACTGGCCCGTTCGGCGCAGTACCGCCCGCCACCGCGCCGCGCCCGCCGTCCGACGTGCGGCTCCCCCGCCTCTTCGCCGCGATGATGGGGGTTTTCGCCGGCCTGCTGGTCCTTCTCGCGACTTTTCTCCCGCAGTCGACGTACGAGCAGGTGTCCGACGGCAAGGCGGTGTCGAAATTCGCCGAGACCGGCTGGACGCGGATCTTCGACATCGAACCGTCGGCGGAGGAGAAGGAGTTCTACGACAAAACGCATGTCGCCCGCTACGGCATCCCGCTGTCCGCCGCCGCGCTGACCCTGTTCGCCGGGGCCGCGGTGGGTTTCGCCGCGTACCAGCGCACTTCGGGTTCGCCCGCCGCGACGACGTCGAGGACGCTCCTCATCGCGGGCGGGGCGGGGACCGCGGTCGGCGTCTGGATGCTCGGCATGGACATCTCGGCGAGCCTGAGCTTCGGCCAGGACACCGGCCGGTTCGTCTCGCGTTATGGGACCGGGAGCGGATTCTGGATTCTGCTCGCCGGCGGGCTCGTGGCGTTGCTCACGGTCGGGCTGGCGGTCGTGGCCAACCGTCGTGAACCGGCGCCGCCCCCACAGGCCCCTTACCCGGTCACCTACACCCCTTACGCTCCCGGTGTCCCTCAGCAGCAGTATCCGCAGGCCTACGAGCCGCCGTCGCCCCCGACGCCGCCCGCGGGATCCGCGTTGCAGCAGCAGGACATCCTGCGCCCGTCCCCGGACAATCCGCCACGGCCCGGCAGTACGTGAAACTGATTCATATCAGCGCTGGACAGCCTCCATACCGGCGGTATGCTGTACTCGTCGGTAACACCTGGGCTCTGCGTGGCGCCTTTCCGGCTCCGCGCGGCATCGAACGGAGACGGCATGACGAGCACGACACCGGCGAGTGCGGGCCAGCACACTGAAGGACCGTCCACCATCGGCGGCGTTCCCGGCGCCCCCGCCATGACGAGGGCGGAACGGCTCGTGCGCCGGGTCGTGGGCGGTGCGGACTCGGCGCCCGTCCAGATGCGCGCGCCCTTCACCGGACAGCCGATCGCGACCCTCCCCCAAGCCACCGACGCCGACGTCCGCGCCGTGTTCGACCAGGCACGGGAAGCTCAGCGCGCATGGGCCGGGCGACCGGTCGAAGACCGCCAGCGCATCCTGATCCGCCTGCACGACCTGGTATTGAAGCGGCAGGAAGAGGCGCTCGACCTCGTGCAGATCGAGGCGGGCAAAGCACGGATGGACGCCTTCGACGAAGTCAGCGCCACCGCGCTCGTGGCCGCCTACTACGGCAAGCACAGCGCGAAGTTCCTGTCGCCTCGCCGCGCCGCCGGGCTGATCCCGGTGTTGACGAAGGTCGGCGAGATCCGGCACCCCAAGGGTGTCGTCGGGATCATCTCGCCGTGGAACTACCCCCTCGCGCTGACCGCGATGGACGTCCTGCCCGCGCTCGCGGCGGGCAACGCCGTCGTGCAGAAGCCGGACAACCAGACCGCGCTCTCGGCGCTGTGGCTGCAAGAGGTCGCCGAGGAGGCCGGGCTGCCCGCCGGTGTCTGGCAGATCGTGCTCGGCCGGGGTTCGCAGATCGGCGACGCGCTGGTCGAAGAGTCGGACTATCTCTGCTTCACCGGATCCACCCCCACGGGCAAGGGCCTCGCCGCGAAGGTGGCGGAGCGGCTGACGAGCTACTCACTCGAACTCGGCGGCAAGAACCCGATGATCGTGCTGCCCGACGCGGACATCGCCAAGACCGCCACGGGCGCGGTGACCGCGTGCTTCTCCTCCGCGGGGCAGCTGTGCGTCTCGGTCGAGCGCATCTACGTGCACGAGTCGATCCGCGAGGAGTTCACTCGCGCGTTCGTCGCCAAGACCGCCGCGCTGCGGCTGGGCGGCACCCTGGACTACCAGGCGCAGATGGGATCCCTGACCTCCGAGGCCCAACTGGAGACGGTGTCGGCGCACGTCGAGGACGCCCGCTCCAAGGGTGCGAAGGTGCTCACCGGTGGCAAGGCGCGGCCCGACCTCGGCCCGCTGTTCTACGAGCCGACCGTGCTCACCGACGTCACCGAAGACGTCAAGCTGTTCGCCGAGGAGACCTTCGGGCCGGTCGTGTCGATCTACGGCTACACCGACGTCACCGACGCGATCGAGCGGGCCAACGACACGAAGTTCGGGCTGAACGCGAGCGTGTGGTCGCGCAACGGCCGGGCGGGCTGGGAGGTCGCGGCGCGGCTGAAGGCCGGGACCGTCAACGTCAACGAAGGCTTCGCGGCGACCTTCGGGACCGTGGGCCTGCCGATGGGCGGGATGAAGGAGTCCGGCGTCGGGCGGCGCAACGGTGCCGAAGGCCTGCTCAAGTACACCGAGGCCCAGGCGATCGCTTTGCAGCGGGGGATGCCGCTGCGCCCCGGCCGCGGAATCCCGCCGAAGCTCTGGGTGCGGGCACTGAGCACGAGCCTGAAAGCCCTGCGCCGCCTCCCGCGCCGCTGATCCCCTTCCCGCGTTTAGTCCTCTGAACGCGGTACTTGCACACGCAAGGATCGCATTCAGAGGACTAAACGCGGCTAGGAGGAAGAGGTCGGAGCGGCCAGCAGGCCCCGGTCGTAGGCGATCGCGACCGCCTCGGCCCGGCGGCTCGCGCCGAGTTTCGCCATCACGCGCGAAAGGTGGACGCTCACCGTCTTCTCGCTGATGTACAGCTCTTCACCGACCTGCCGGTTGGTCCGGCCGAGCGCGACGCGCTCCAGCACGTCACGTTCCCGATCGGTGAGCGGATCGACGACGTCACGACGCGGCGCCGCGGCCTCCCCGGGAAGCTCGACGCGCGCCCGGTGGCTGAGCTCCCGGACGGCTTCGCGCAGCGGGCAGGCGCCCAGCCGATCGGCCACCGCGTGCACGGCCAGCAGCTCCGACGCGGCGAGCGCGGTGTCGCCGTCCGAAGCCAGCAGGGATTTCGCGTGCTGCAGACGGCACATGGCCTGCTCGTACACCGCGCCGTACCCGAACGCCTCGACCGCCTTCGCCCACAGCGCCGGATCCCCCGTGCCGCGCAGGCTGCCGCCGAGCGCCTCCAGCCGGGCGAGCCACGCAAGCGCCTCCGGGCCCAGCGACACCGAACGCGGGATGCCGTGTTCGGCGCAATGGCGGCCGTGGGCGAGGAACTTCTCGCCCGATTCCACCGCGGCCTCGACTGTCGCCTGATCACCGCGTACCCGTGCCTCGGCGGCCTGGGCAACTGCCGCCGTGAGACCGTGCACGCTGATCCGGATGCCGCCCAGCACGGCGGGTTCGACCTCTTCGAGCCAGTCGATCAGCTCATGCGCATGGCGCACCGCACCCGCGTGATCTCCTCGCCACGACGCGAGCTGGATCGCGGCGTCGCCCGCCGCGAGCGCGATCGAGTAGTCCGCGCTCCAGTGCTGACGGAGGCTGGGCAGGATCTTGTCCGCGTCCGCGAACCGGCCCCTGCCGACGACGAACTGTGCCCAGATCCCCAGGAAGCGCCCGGCGACGACACTCGAAACACCGCGGCCCGCGCGGCCGGCGTCGTCGTCTTCCGGCCAATCCCCGCTGACGTACCGCAGCGTGAGGTGTTTGGTCCGCAGCTCGATGCCGAACGAGCTCCAGGTCAGCCCGGTCTCCTTGGCCCGCTTGATGCCCTTGGCGTAGTACTTCAAGGCGGAATGGATCTCTGCCCTGTCGTCGTAGCTCAGCCCGAGGAAGTGCAGGGCCCGTAGCTCGCCGTTGAGCGCGCCGGAATCCCTGGCCTTCCGCTCGGCCTCGCGCAGCCGCTCCCGCGCCTCCTCGACGTCGCCCGCCGAATCGGCCAGCGTCCCGAGCGAGACCAGCGCCGCCGCCTCCGCCCCGCCCGCGCCGACGGCCCTGGCGTCGGCGACCGCGGCCAGGGCGCACTGCAGCGCCTCGTCGTGCCTGTCGATCAGCCGCAGGATCCCGGCGCGGGTGGCGAGCACCCAGGCCCGCGCGGCACTCGCCTCGGTGTGTTCGACCAGCTCCCAGGCCTTGTCGATCGCCTCGACGACCTCGTCCAGCGTGCCGTCGACCGAAAGCAGCGCCTCGGCGTGCCGTCGCCAGACCTTGGCGGCCCGCTCGTTGCCGGTGTCCGGGCCCAAGGCCTCGGTCGCGGACCGCGAATAGGCGACCGCGCGCTCCGGCTCCCCCGACGTGCTCGCGAAATACGACGCCTCGTGCAGGAGGCGGAGCTCGTCGACGTCCGACGGTCGGTCCGCCGCGGGCACGGCGTCCCAAATGGACAGTGCCTGCTCGACGTGCCTCAGCGCGGAGCCGGGCGCGCCCAGCTTCTCCGCTTCGTCCATCGCGCGCAGCAACGCGGCCAGCGCGGTGACGAAGTCCTTGCTCTCCATGCTGTGGTGCGCGAGCCGCGCGTCCTGGCCCCGGCCTTGTGTGCGGTTACGAATGCGTGCCGCGTACGCCGCGTGCATGCGCACCCGCTCCCCCGGCAACAGGTCGCCGTACACGGCTTCCTGCAGTAGCGCGTGGCGAAAGGTGTAGAAACCATTCTCGATCACCAACACGTGATGCTGCACGGCCTCGCGCAGCGCCTCGTCGAGTTCGAGTTCGTCCAGGCCGGAGATCTCGGCGAGCGCGGCATGCGCCACCGCGTCCTTCGCGACCGAGACCACGCGCAGCACCCGGCGCGTGATCTGCGAAAGCTGCTCCACCCTGGCGAGGAGCACTTCGGCCAGCCCGGCGGGGAGCTCGCGGCAGTCCTTCGCGGACGCGAGCAGCTCCTCGACGAAGAACGGATTGCCCTCGGACCGGGTGACGATGTCGGCGATCAGGTCCTGGCCGATCGGCTCGTCGGCCAGCGCCTCGACGAACGCGCGCGCGTCCTCGGCGCCGAACGGCTTGACCTCGACACGTTCGACCGCGCCCAGCCGCACCACCTCGGACAGCACCGCCCGGAGCGGATGCCGCCGGTGGACGTCCTCCTCGCGATAGCTCGCCACCACCAGCAGCCGCTGGGTGCGCAGCCTCGTCAGCAGGAAGGACAGCAGGTTCCGGGTGGAACCGTCGGCCCAGTGCAGATCCTCCAGCAGGATCACCACGGGCCGGCGCTGCGCGATGACGGTCAGCACCCCCAGTACCGCGTCGAACAGCTGGAGCTGGCCGAGGTCCCGTTCGGGCCCGAGGCGTTGCGTCGACACCCGTTCGCTCGCGGTGAGCTGACCGTCTTCGATGGCGGGGTAGTCCTCCGCCTGCTGCATCTGCGGGAGCAGCCTGCCCAGCGCCGGCCGCGCCCGGACCGCGGCGGTGACCGCGGGATCGGACGTCGTCGCCAGCGGCGCCAGCGCCTCGGCGAACGGAAGATAGGGAAGACCGCCCTCATGGACGTCGATACAGCGCCCGGTGAGCACCAGGGCGCCCGCGCCCGCGGCGTACTCGCCGAGCGCGGTCAGGAGGCGGGTCTTGCCGACGCCGGCGTCACCGGAGAGCAGCACCGCGCCGGCCTCGCCCCGTTCTGCACGGGCGAAGGCGGCGCGGAGCTGCCGCATCTCCTGTGTGCGGGCGACGATCGGGATTCCGGAGCCAAGACGGGGCACGAGGTGCATTCTTGCCTACCGGGCCGACAACTTCGCCTGTGTTTTCGCCGAGAGCTTCATCGCACTCGACCTCTACCGGGTGATGTCGCCGCTGCGGGCGGGCGCCTGCCGGACCTCTCGGCGCTCCTGGGCGGGCACCTGGACTTCGGCGCGCTGCGCGCGGATCCGCTTACTCGCCCGGCGGGCCCGCTCGACCCAGATGCTGCGGCCCGCTCGCTGCAGCTCTTCCCGGCGGTACTCGACCTCGGCCAGTACGCCGGTGAGCAGAGCGTCGTTCGTGTTCATCTTTTCCCCTTAGGAACTCACTGCCTTGTTCGGTAGTGACGAGATTCGTCCTGAGGGGTGCCTCGCGGCATCGGGTGATCACCTACACCCGGACGTGATTCGACCCCTTACGCCGGCCCATCCCCTGCTCGGGGGGCGTAAGGGGTCGAGTTCGGGGATCTTCAGTCGTGAGCGGGGCCACTCGTGCGCACCGCGCCGAGCAGCCCACGCCAAGCCTGCGGCGAGAGGCGGAAGGCACCTCCCTCAGGGTCCTTGGAGTCCCTCAGCGCGGCACCGGAACCGGTGAAGGCGACCTCGACGCAGTCGTTGCCGCCACCGCTGTGGCTGCTCTTGAACCACCGGGCCTGGGAAAGATCATCGTTGGGCGTCATGCTCCCCACTCCTTACTTGTTTCCAGGGACTTCTCCGGAAGGGCCGCCTGTTCGGCGAACCTTCCGGCGGCCTCGGCGATCACCTCGACCGAGTCGTCCGGCTTCAACGCGGCGGCACGCAGATGGTCGAACATCAACGCGTATCGCCGGACGTCCGGGGGTTCCTCCAGGTAGAGCCCGCTGGAGGTGCTGTCGACGTAGACCACGTCGGTGTCGGCCAGTTCGGGGAAGCCCATGATGAGGAACGGACCCTCCATCCCGGGATGGGCACCCGCGCCGAACGGCACGATCTGGACGGTCACGTTCGGCTGCGCCGCCATCGTGACCATCCGGTACAGCTGCTCCGCCATCACCTCGGGGCCGTCGACCACGCGGTGCAGGACCGCTTCGTCGATGACGGCCCAGTACTCCGGGGGCGAGGGGTCGGTCAGCAGTTCCTGCCGCGCCATCCTCGCCGCCACCCGCCGCCTGATCTCGGCGTCCTCGGCGTCGGGCCGCATCGCCCTGATCACGGCCTTGGCGTACCGCTCGGTCTGCAACAGGCCCGGCACCAGCAGCGCCTGGAACGCCCGCAGCGAACTCGCGTCCGCCTCCAACCCGACGAAGGTGCCGGTGAACACCTCGTTATACGCGTGCCACCAGCCGCGTTTGCGGGCTTCCCTGGCCAGCTGGACGAGCGCTTCCTGCTCGTCTCCCGCGATGCCGTACAGCTCGAGCATGTCGCGCGCGTCGCGCGGGGTGACACCGACATGTCCCGTCTCGATGCGGCTGACCTTCGACGCCGAGCATTCGAGCTTCTCGCTCACCTCGTCGATGGTGAGGTCCGCCGCCTCGCGCAGCCGCCTCAGCTCGCTCGCCAGCCGCCGGCGGCGCACGGTGGGTCCCTGACCCCTCGTCATCACGGCACCTCCACAAGCTGTCCGAGCAACACCGATCGCGACACGGCGAGGAGAACAGTGTTCAGTGCCCCGCACGAAGCACATCTAACCAGCCCGAGACACATTCGGTGAGATGGTCACACGACCATTTTCACCCACGCCTCGATTTTCATCCTGCAATTTGCAGATTGCCGTTGTAGGTTGAGCATTGTGCAACGCGGTACGCCCGCCCTCACCGGCGGCAGCGGATCCGCTCGCGGCACAGGCGCGGGGCCGCGAGCTGCACCGATGGGCTTTCGGAAGGATACCCGTCGAAGCCGGATTCACCCCCGGTGCAGGGCCGGAGCCGTCCCCCGATCGGTTCCGGCCCTCCCTATATGCCCGCATCCATTCCGTAATGCTCTGGCTCTAGATGTTAATTCGTTTCGCCATTCCCTCTAAAGGGTGGACAAGACGACATCTCCGATGCGGAACGTCACCGTTCACACGACCCGCAGAAGACCTTCCTGCACCACGGTGGCGATATGCGTTCCGTCCGCGGCGAAGAACCGGCCGGTCGCCAGCCCCCGGGCACCCGACGCGGTCGGCGACGCGCTGTCGTAGAGGAACCACTCGTCGGCCCGGAACGGGCGGTGGAACCAGAGCGCGTGGTCGAGGCTCGCGCCCAGCACCTTGTCGAGATCCCAGTAGACGCCGTGGCGCGCGAGGACCGAGTCCAGAAGCGTCATGTCGGAGGCGTAGGTCAGCACGCAGACGTGCAGCAGCTGCTGGTCCGGGAGCTTGCCGTCGGCCCGCATCCAGACCTGGTTCCTGGCGGGCCGGTCGCCCGACTTCCTGGTCACCCACGGCGGATCGTTGACGTAACGCAGGTCGATCGGGCGCGGCCGGTCGAGATGGCCCATGAAGTACCCCTCGGCCCGCTCCTGCAGCGTCGGGAGCGACTCGGGGTCGGCGACGTCCGGCATGGTCTCGGAGTGTTCGATACCGCCTTCGTCCTTCTGGAACGAGGCGGACAGGGAGAAGATCGCCTTGCCGTGCTGGATGCCCACGACGCGGCGAGTGGTGAACGAGCGGCCGTCGCGGATGCGGTCGACCTCGTAGACGATCGGGACACTCGGGTCGCCGCCGCGGATGAAGTACGCGTGCAGCGAGTGGACCTTCCGCTCCTCGGGGACCGTGCGGCCGGCGGCGACCAGCGCCTGCCCCGCGACCTGCCCGCCGAACACCCGCACCGGCGAATGGGCGGGCGAGACGCCGCGGAAGATGTTCTCCTCGATCTTCTCCAAGTCCAGCAGCGCGACCAGCCGGTCGAGCACGGGCTGTCCGCCCACCCCGCCGGCGTTGTCGAAACCGGCCGCGGCTTCCCTGGCCATCTCAGTCATGTCCTGAACTTTAGGCCGTGCGGGTGCCGTGGGCCCGGGTGAGGCGGGACCTTTGTCGCGAAGGCCACCTTCGGGACACCTTGGACTCTCGGGGCGGCTGGCGGCCGACATCTCCGGCGAGGGGGCGGTTCGGGCCAAGACGTAGTGAAGGCCTCCTTCCCTACTCTGACGGTAGGGAAGGAGGCCTTCGCTACGCCGCCGAAACGCCACTCACGACCCCTCGTGGCAGGACATGGCCCTCATCCGCACGGTGGCGCGTAGTCGAGCCCCGGGAAATACCTCTCCCACTCTTCCCTCGTGATCCTCGGCGGCGCCAGACGGCAGATCTCCTTCGTCCGGACGTCCTCGTCCTGCCGGTTCACCCGCCCGGCCTCGACGGGCTCGCCGTGACCCGCGAAGTGGCTTCCCGCGTACCGGGAACCGCCATTCTGGCCCTGACCCCGCCGGGCGACGGCGAACTCGTGGTCGCCGCGATGCTCGCGAGCGCCCGCGGCGTCCTGTCCCGGAGCGCGGGTCACGACGACCTGGTCCGGTTCATCCGCGGGGTGGCGGCGGGCGCCGTCGTGTTCGGCGAGCGCGCCGCGGACCGGCTTTACGGCTTGCTGGCCGCTTCGCAGCCGATGCGGGCGTTCCCGCGGCTGACCGCGCCCAAGACCGTGCGCAACGTCGTCTCGTCGATCCACGCCAAGGCCGGCACGGACGATCGGGAAGTGCTGCTCGCCCAAGCCCGCGACGCGGGCCTCGGGCATCACTCGTAGGTGGCGGCGTCCGCCCAAGGACGCGACTGTGTGGTTCTTGGGGCGTTGGATGACCAGAAATCCACACAGTGCCCGCCTGACCGGTCCGGTCAGGACGGCCAGACCGCCTGAGGCGCGATCATTCGTAGGTGCGCGGCGTCCAGACCACACCGTTCTCGGCCCTGGTCTTCGACGAGCCGATGATCAGCAGGCAGCGCATGTCCACTTCCGACGGCTCCAGCGTGCCGAGGGTGACCACGCGGACGTCCTCCTCGGGGCCGCCGACGTCGCGGGCGACGACCACCGGTGTCTCCGGCGCGCGGTGCCGGAGCAGGACGTCGCGGGCCTGCGCGAGTTGCGTGGTCCGCGTGCGGGACGCCGGGTTGTACAGCGCGAGCACGAGATCCGCCGCGCCCGCCGCGTCCAGCCGTCGTTCGATGATCTCCCACGGTTTGAGCCGATCGGACAGCGAAAGCACGCAGTAGTCGTGGCCCAGCGGCGCGCCGACCCTGGACGCGGCCGCCTGCGCGGCGGTCACACCGGGCACGATCCGCACGCGGGCTCCCGCGCCGTGACCGGCGGCGACCTGCTCCAGCACCGCCGACGCCATCGCGAACACGCCGGGATCACCTGAAGAGACGACGGCGACCTTGGCGCCGTTCGCGGCCAGTTCGAGTGCTTCGACGGCGCGTTCGGCCTCGACGCGGTTGCCCGACGCGTGCCGCTGCTGGCCCGCGCGCTGCGGCACTCGCGCGACGTACGGGCCGTAGCCGACGACGTGCTCCGCCGCGGCCAGTTCCTCGGTCGCCTCGGGGGTCAGCCACCCGGGACCGGCCGGCCCGAGGCCGACGACCACGACTTCCCCACCGGTGTGCGTTTCCTGCTTCCTGGCGGCTTCGGATTCGTCGGCGAGCCGGGAGGCGTAGGCCGGGCTGGGCAGCAGCGCCAGCGAGAAGTACGGCACCGAATCCGGATCGACGTCCGCGAACGGCTCGACGCGCTGCGCCTGCCAGGTCGCGCGTTCGACGTAGAAGGCGTCGTCCAGCTTCCCGGCTTCGGCCAGCGCCTCGCGGACGTTGCCGAACGTGCGCCCGAGTTTGAGCACCGCCGCGGCCTGCGTGTCGGCCAGGCGTCGCGCGAGCTCCGGCGCGGGCAGCGTGCCGGGCAGGATGGTGAGGACCTCGTCGCGCTGCACCAGCGGGCGGCCCAGCACCGAGGACGCCGCGCTGACCGACGTCACGCCCGGCACCACGGTCGCCTCATAGCGGTCGGCGAGGCGTTCGTGCATGTACATGTAGGAGCCGTAGAAGAACGGGTCGCCTTCGCAGAGCACGACCACGTCACGTCCGGCGTCGAGGTGCTCGGCGAGCCGTTTCGCGCTCAGCTCGTAGAAATCGGCGATGGCGCCTTCGTAGCCGCCGGGATGGTCGGTGGTCTCGGTGGTGACCGGGTAGACCAGCTTCTCCTCGATCTGGCCGTCCCGCAGATACGGCTCGGCGACCGAACGCGCGATGCTCCGGCCGTGCCGCGCGCTGTGATAGGCGATGACGTCGGCCTCGCCGATCAACCGGGCGGCCTTGACCGTCATCAGCTCGGGGTCACCGGGTCCGAGCCCGACACCCCAGAGTTTTCCGAGCCCGCTCATTCGACCTCACTCGCCATCGCGTTGATCGCGGCGACGGCCATCGCGCTGCCGCCACGGCGTCCGTGCACCACCAGGTACGGCGCGGGTGCCCGCTTCGCGAGCTCCACTTTGGACTCGGCTGCGCCGATGAAGCCCACCGGGACCCCGATGATCGCCGCCGGGGCGCCGACGCCCTCTTCGAGCAGTTCCAGCAGGCGGAACAACGCGGTGGGCGCGTTGCCGATCGCCACCACCGAACCGGGCAGCTTGTCGCGCCACAGCTCCAGCGCGGCCGCGGACCGGGTGGTACCCATCCGCTCGGCCAGCCCCGGCACCTTCGGATCGGACAGCGTGCACAGCACCTCGTTGGCGGCAGGCAAACGTTTGCGGGTCACCCCGGAGGCGATCATGTTCGCGTCACACAGGATCGGCGCTCCCGCTTCGAGCGCGGCGCGGCCGGATTCCACCACGTCCAGGCTGTAGCGGAGATCGTCGACCAGGTCGACCATCCCGCAGGCGTGGATCATCCGCACGGCCAGCACCGCGACGTCGTCGGGCAGGATCGCGAGATCCGCCTCCTCACGGATGGTGGCGAACGAATGCCGGTAGATCTCGGCCCCGTCCCGGATGTAGTCGATCACTGCTGCCCCTTCAATTCGGCACTGTCCTTCTCCGCCAACGCCTTCGCCAGCTCGCCGACCGGGACGAAGGCCCCGTCGACCAGATAACCGTCCTCCGTCGCGAGCACGTCGACGTGCTCGCGCGCGGGTTTGCCGCAGCGCCGTTCACAACCGGCGAAATGGGCTCGCGGGATCCACCCGACCCGCGCCGCGTCGGCCCGCACGTCGGCGAGCGACTTGGCACAGCCCGGATGCCCGATGCAGGCACTGATCCCGAGCGACGGCGCGTCCGGATCGGTGATCAGCCCCGCGTTCGCTTCCAGGGAGCCGAGGACCAGGATCGACCGCCACGGGGTGACCACGGCGTTTCCGGCCTTCGCGATCTTGCGCGCCTGAGCCGAGGTGAGCCTGCCGAAGACCGGGGCGACCCCGATCGCGTCGCCGATCGGCCCGATCGGGAGGCCCGGGTTTACCTCGAACTTTCGCGGTTCCGTCGTTTCCCCCGGTATGCCCTTGAGCAGCGGCTCGGTGTCGGCAAGTTCGCTCACCCGCCAAGCCGTTCCCCGCGTTCGAAGGAACGCTCGCGCGACGGAGAGCAGCGACTCGACGGCGTGCTCCGCGGCGACCCGCAGACCGGTGTCTTCGCCGGCGAGCAGCACGGCGCCGTCGCGCCAGCAGACGTCGGCGCCCTCACCGGCGACGTCGCCTTGGCCGCCGTCGAGGGCGAAGAGGAAGCGTCCCGGGAGTTCGGCCAGCTCAGGAGCCGCGCACAGCGCCTTGTCGAGGGCCGAGGCCAGCTTTTGCGCGGTATCGCTCAACGGCGACGCGAGGATGTTGCGGACGCGTTCGTGCGACGGCGAAGGCAGCAGCCCGGCCGCGGTGAGCCTGCCAGCGAGACCTGGCCGGGTGACGCCGCGCAGCTGCACGTTGCCGCGGGAGGTCAGGTGGAGGGCGCCGTCCCCGAGGTCGTCGGCGGCATCCGCGAGCGCGCCGACCTGGGCCGAGGTGATGGCGCCGCCGGGCAGCCGGATCCGGGCGAGCGGACCGTCGGCCGCGTCGTGTGTGGCGAAGACACCAGGGCACGCGTCGGCTCGGACACGGGCGCTCGTGGACATGCGCTCACTGTAGATGGCCCGTTTCTGCGAGAGTATCTCTCAGACCGAATGTAGTAGGTGTGCTACATTCGATCGCAGCACTGAGATGGGGGTGACCAATGAGAGATCCACACGACGTGATGATCTCCGTCAAAGATCTCCGGATGCGATACGGCACGAACGACGTTCTCCACGGCGTCGACTTCACCGCGCACCGCGGCGAGGTGATCTGCCTGCTCGGCCCGAACGGGGCGGGCAAGACCACGACGATCGAGATCCTCGAAGGCTTCCGGATGCGGTCGGAGGGCGAGGTCAGCGTGCTGGGCACCGACCCGGCGCACGCGGACGAGAACTGGAGGGCGCGGCTGGGGGTCGTCCTCCAGGCCTGGCGCGACCACGCGAAATGGCGGGTGCGCGAGCTGCTGGAGCACCTGGGCGGCTACTACGCGCCGTACTCCACGGACCGCATCAAGCGGCCGTGGGATCCGGACGAGCTGGTCGCCGCGGTCGGCCTGACCGAGCACGCGGACAAGAAGGTCCGGATGCTCTCGGGCGGGCAGCGGCGACGGCTCGACGTCGCGATCGGCATCGTCGGCCGTCCGGAACTGCTGTTCCTCGACGAGCCGACCGCCGGACTGGACCCGGAGGCGCGGCGCGAGTTCCACGAACTCGTGCACCGGCTGACCGATGACGACGACACGACGATCCTGCTGACCACGCACGACCTCGACGAGGCCGAGAAGCTGGCCGACCGGATCCTGATCCTGAACCACGGCCGCATCGTGGCCGACGGTTCGGCCGACGCGCTGAGCAGACAGATCGCCGGCGAGGCCGAGGTGCGCTGGACGCTGGACGGCCAGCGGTTCGTGCACTCCACGACCGAATCGACGAAGTACGTGCACGAACTGTTCAAGCAGCACGGGGACGCCATCGGCGATCTGGAGGTCCGGCGGGCGTCGCTCGAGGACACGTACATGACCTTGGTCCGCAAGGCCGAGTCCCTGGAGGCGGTGGGCGCGCGATGAACACGATTCAGCACAGTGTCCGGCTGGGCGTCCGGCGCGGCTGGCTCGAAGCCCGCCAGATGATGACCAACCGGGAAGACCTCTTCAACACCTTCCTCTTCCCGGCGATCTTCGTGATCGTCATGTTCTTCATGCGCGGCGCGAAACTGCCGGGCACGGAGTTCTCGCTCGGCGCCGCCACCGTGCCGAGCGTGCTGGGCGCGTCGATCGTGTTCAGCGGCATGCTCGGGATGGCGGGAGTCCTCGCCGTCGAACGTGAAGACGGCACGCTCCTGCGCGCCAAGGCCACCCCGAACGGCATGATCGGCTACCTCGTCGGCAAGGTCGTCACGGTGTCGTTGAACACCGTCATCGGAATGCTGCTGGTACTGATCCCCAGTCTGATCCTGTTCGACGGCATCGCGCCCGGCGGGCTGACCTCGTGGCTGGGCCTGCTGTGGGTGCTGGTGCTCGGTCTGCTCGCCACCATGCCGATCGGCGCGATCTTCGGCTCGCTGACCTCGAACGCGCGCAGCATCGGGCTGATCATGCTGCCGACACTGGGGATCGGCGCGATCTCGGGGATCTTCTACCCGATCACCGCCCTGCCGGAATGGCTGCAGTACCTCGGGCAGGTGTTCCCGATGTACTGGCTCGGCCTCGGCATGCGGTCGGCGCTGCTGCCGGACTCGACGGTGATCATCGAGATCGGCCAGTCCTGGCGGCCATGGGAGACCCTCGGCGTGCTGTCGGTGTGGGCCGTGATCGGATTGACGCTGGCCCCGGTCGTCCTGCGGCGCATGGCGCGACGCGAGTCCGGGTCCTCGGTGGCGGCACGACGGGAAAAGGCGATGCAGCGAATTGGCTAGCTCATGAGCGAGGTCGTTTACAACCGGATCGCGATGTTGCGGGCGGAAAGGGGCATTTCCCGCCGCGAACTCGCCGATGCGCTGGGCGTGCACTACCAGACCATCGGCTACCTCGAACGCGGCGAGTACAGCCCGAGCCTCTACCTCGCACTGCGGATCGCGGAGTTCTTCGAGGTGGCGGTGGAGATCATCTTCTCCACCGCCCCGTTCCCGCGGATAGGTGACTCTTCGTCGGAGCGGTCGGCGTGAGCAGCTCGGCGAGGCCCGAGGAACCCACCGGACGACACGGGGCCTGGCGAACCCGCGCGACCGGACCGATCACGCGCGACTGGGTGGATTTCGGGTCATCCAACGTCCCAAAATCCACCCAGTGCCCCGCCAACGGCCTGGGGGCGGTCGCCGTCCTGGCCGTGCTGCACGCGGACGTCGAAGGCACCGGCGTGGAGCTGGTCAGCCGCCACCAGGGCCAGGTGCTCACCCACGTGTGGGGTTACGACTCCGCCCCCGGCCGCACATCACCTTGACTCCCGCCGGACCGCACCGGAGAGTGAACCGAAGAACCCACGCGTCGGCAGGTGGAGGAACCCGGTGAGAGTCCGGGGCGGTCCCGCCACTGTCACCCCTCCCGGTGAAGAGGGGAAGCCAGGAACTCCGGCCGGCGCGACCGCACGACCCGGGGCGCGGACACCCCGAGTGAGGAATGCTGTGATCCTGCTTCTGTCCACTTCGGACACCGACCTGCTCAGCGCCCGGTCCAGCGAGGCCGACTACCGGCTGGCGAACCCCGCCCGGCTCGATCTGGCCGAGCTGCCCGCCCTGCTCGACGGCGCCCCGATCGTCGTCGTCCGGATCCTCGGCTCCGAACGCAGCTGGCAGGAAGGGCTCGACACGGTCCGCGCGAGCGGCGCGCACGTGGTGGTCCTCGGTGGTGAGCAGACACCGGACGCGCAGCTCATGAAGCTGTCGACGGTCCCGGCGGGCACGGCGGCGGAGGCGCACGCGTACCTCGCGCAGGGCGGGCCGGAGAACCTCAACCAGCTGCACCGCTTCCTGAGCGACACGCTCCTTCTGACGGGTGACGGCTTCGAACCGCCCGCCGTGCAGCCGCTGTGGGGTGTCCTGGAGCGCGAGCCGAAGAGCCCCGAGGGCCCGGTCGTCGCGATCCTCTACTACCGGGCGCATCACCTGTCCGGCAACACCGAGTTCGTCCACGCTCTCTCCGACGCCGTCGAGGACGCCGGGGGCCGCGCGCTCCCGATCCACTGCGCGTCCCTGCGCACCCGCGAGCCGGAGATGATGGCCGAGCTGGCCAAAGCCGACGCGCTCCTGGTCACCGTGCTGGCCGCCGGCGGCACCCGGCCGTCCGAGGTCGGCGCGGGCGGCGACGACGAGGCGTGGGACGTCGCCGAGATGGCCGCGCTCGACATCCCGATCCTCCAAGCCCTGTGCCTGACCAGCGACCGCGAGACGTGGTCCGCGAACGACGACGGCCTCTCCCCGCTCGACGCGGGCAACCAGATGGCCGTCCCCGAGTTCGACGGCCGTCTCATCACCGTCCCGTTCTCGTTCAAGGAGATCGACGACGACGGCCTCCCCAAGTACGTGCCGGACGCCGAGCGCGCTTCACGGGTCGCCAAGATCGCGCTCGCGCACGCCCGGCTGCGCCACACTCCCCCGCCGGAGCGCCGTATCGCGCTGATGCTGTCCGCGTATCCGACGAAGCACTCCCGCGTCGGCAACGCCGTCGGCCTCGACACGCCCGCGTCCGCGATCGAACTGCTGCGCCGCATGCGCGACCAGGGTTACGACCTCGGCGAGGACCCGTTCCCCGGCGTCGAGCCCACCGGCACCGACCAGCCCGACGGCGACGCGCTGATCCACGCGCTCATCGCCGCGGGCGGCCAGGATCCGGAGTGGCTCACCGAGGAACAGCTGTCCGGCAACCCGATCCGCGTGCCCGCCGACAAGTACCGCCAGTGGTTCGCCGAACTGCCCGCGGAGCTGCGCGAGGGCATGGAGGAGCACTGGGGTCCTGCCCCCGGCGAGCTCTATGTGGACAACGGCGACATCGTCCTGGCGTCGCTGCAGTCCGGCAACGTCATCCTGATGATCCAGCCGCCGCGCGGATTCGGCGAGAACCCGGTGGCGATCTACCACAACCCGGACCTCCCGCCGAGCCACCACTACCTGGCCGCGTACCGCTGGCTGGAGGAGGAGTTCGGCGCGCACGCCGTCGTCCACCTCGGCAAACACGGTTCGCTGGAATGGCTTCCCGGCAAGACCGCGGGTCTCTCTGACTCGTGCGCGCCGGACGCCGTCCTGGGTAATCTGCCGCTGATCTACCCGTTCTTGATTAACGATCCCGGCGAGGGCGCGCAGGCCAAACGGCGCGCGCACGCCACGATCGTCGACCACCTGATCCCGCCGATGGCCCGCGCCGAGAGCTACGGCGACATGGCCCGCCTGGAACAGCTCCTCGACGAGCACGCCAACATCGCCGCGATGGACCCGGCCAAGCTGCCCGCGGTCCGCGCGCAGATCTGGACGCTGATCCAGGCGGCGAAACTCGACCACGACCTCGGTGTCGAGGAACGCCCGCACGACGCCGAGTTCGACGACTTCCTGCTGCACATCGACGGCTGGCTGTGCGAGGTCAAGGACGCGCAGATCCGCGACGGCCTGCACATCCTCGGCGCCGCGCCGGTCGGTGAAGCGCGGATCAACCTCGTACTCGCGATGCTGCGGGCCCAGCAGATGTGGGGCGGCAAACAGGGCGCGGTCCCCGGTCTGCGTTCCGCCTTGGGGCTCAAGGAGAACAGCGACGCACCACTGTCCGAAGTGGACGCCATCGAGCAGAAGGCGCGGTCGCTCGTCGAGGCGATGGAGGCCAGGGACTGGTCCCCCGGCGCGGTCGCCGAGGTCGTCGCCGACGTGCCGGAACACCAGGAGGTCGCCCGTGTGCTGACCTTCGCCGCCACCGAGATCGTGCCGCGGCTGGCGGGCACCGGCGCCGAGATCGACGCCGTGCTCCACGCGCTCGACGGCGGCTACATCCCGGCCGGGCCCAGCGGTTCTCCCCTGCGTGGCCTGATCAACGTCCTGCCGACCGGCCGCAACTTCTACACCGTGGACCCGAAGGCCATCCCGAGCCGTCTCGCCTGGGAGACCGGGCAGGCGCTCGCGGACTCGCTTCTCCGCCGCTACAGGGAGGACACGGGCGACTGGCCGCGTTCGGTCGGTCTCTCGGTGTGGGGCACGTCGGCCATGCGCACGTCGGGTGACGACGCGGCGGAAGTCCTTGCGCTGCTGGGTGTCCAGCCGATCTGGGACGAGGCGTCGCGACGGGTCACCGGCATCGAGGCCATCCCGCTCGCCGAACTCGGCCGCCCGCGTATCGACGTCACGGTGCGGATCAGCGGGTTCTTCCGCGACGCCTTCCCGCACGTGATCACCTTGCTGGACGACGCCGTCCGCCTGGTGGCGAATCTCGACGAGCCGGACGACGAGAACTTCGTGCGCGCCCACACCCGCGCGGATCTGGCCGCGCACGGGGACGAACGCCGGGCCACCACGAGGATCTTCGGCTCCAAGCCCGGCGCGTACGGCGCAGGCCTGCTGCCGCTGATGGATTCCGGGAACTGGCGCGACGACAAGGATCTCGCCGAGGTCTACGCGGTCTGGGGCGGCTTCGCCTACGGCCGCGACCTCGACGGCAGGCCCGCGCGCGAGGACATGGAGAACTCGTACAAGCGGATCGTGGTCGCGGCCAAGAACACCGACACCCGTGAGCATGACATCGCCGATTCCGACGACTATTTCCAGTATCACGGCGGGATGATCGCGACGGTCCGTGCGCTGACCGGGACCGCGCCCGCGTCCTACGTCGGCGACAGCACCACCCCGGACGCGGTCCGCACGCGCACCCTCGGCGAGGAGACCGCCCGTGTCTTCCGGGCCCGCGTGGTCAACCCGCGCTGGCTGGCGGCGATGCGCAAGCACGGCTACAAGGGAGCTTTCGAGCTGGCGGCGACCGTCGACTACCTCTTCGGTTTCGACGCCACCGCCGGGGTGGTCGGCGACTGGATGTACGAAAAGCTCACCGAGTCCTACGTGCTCGACGAGGTCAACCAGGAGTTCCTGCGCCAGGCCAACCCGTGGGCGCTGCGCGGCATCATCGAGCGGCTGAACGAGGCGGCCGATCGGGGGCTGTGGGCGGAGCCGGACGCCGATCTTTTGGCTCAGCTGCGCGAGGTCTACCTATCGCTGGAGGGGGATCTCGAGTCCTGACATCACCCGCTGGAGCAGCGCCGTGGCACTCCCGGCGGTACCACTGTCGTATGCGCAGAACTTAGCGTGACAAGGGCGGTGGGACGTCAATGATCGGGAGGACAGCGATGATCAAGCGTCTGTTGAAGGTCGTGCTTCGCCACGGTTGCTGCTCGGCGTGCACCGGTCTGGGCTGCGGCTGCTGCGACGCCTGCAAGTAGGAGTTCAGGGGCGGACACCCGGGATGTGGGTGTTCGCGCGGCGGACGTCGGCGGCGAGGGCAGGTACCTCGATCACCCGGCGTCCGGCCTCCTCCAGCGTTTCGGCGCCGACGCAGTCGACGAACACCGACGGCTCGCGCCAGGCGAAGACGACGCGCGGGATGCCGGCGTCGAGGATGAGCTGGGTGCAGCTTCGCGGATGTGACGTCCGCGAGCTGCACGGCTCCAGCGATGTGTACATCGTCGCCTCCGCCAGCCTCGGATCTCCCGGTTCGAGTTTGGCGAGGGCGGCTTCTTCGGCATGGTTGGCGGGATCGCCGTCGCCCGAAAAACCGGTGGAGATCACTTCACCGTCGGCCGCGGCGATGACCGCGCCGACGCGGAACGTGCGCGGCGGGCAGTTCTCGGCCAGGGCGATGGCCTCGCGCAGCCGCAGAATGTCCACTTCGGACGGTTCCGGGGTCGCGTGGTACTCCAGGACGGCGATGTCACCCAGCCTCGTCGTTCCGGTCAGCGTCAGCCCGCGCGGGAAGGCCCCCGGGCCGACGAACCGCGGCGCGCGCGTGTCGCCGACGAAGAACGGCGCGATGGCCAGATGCAGTTCGTCGGCCAGGCCTTCGGTGAGGAACTGGCTGTGGATCGCACCGCCGCCTTCGACCATCAGCCGCCGGACGCCCCGCGCGTGGAGGTCGGCCAGCATCGCGCGCAGATCCACCAGCTCGACGACGGTCGCCTTCACTCCCGTGACGACGCCGGGCGGCGCGTAGACCAGCTTTTCGGCGTCACCGACGGTGAAGAACTGTGCCGCCGGATCGAGTGACCCGCTCCGCGTGAGAGTGACCTTGACCGGCTGCCCCGGACGACCCGCCGCGACCCGTTCCGCGACCAGCTCCGGCGAGCGCACCAGCAACCGCGGATCGTCCGCGCGCACCGTGTTCGCGCCGACCAGGATCGCGTCCGACGCGGCGCGCAGCCCGTCCACCCTGGCCCAGTCCTCCTGGTTCGACAGCACCAGCCGGGTGTCGCTCGTGTCGTCGAGGTAGCCGTCGAGCGAGACCGCGGCGGACAGCAGGACATGAGGGCGTTCGATCACGCCCGCCAGTATGCCCCCCGCCGGTCGCCGAGGTGACAGACCGTGTCTCGGGGCGGTGGGGCTTGTGGCAGGTCCTCCGTTGCCGGAAATCGGCAAGGGCTGGGCGGGGATCCGGCGGTGTCCCGGTGTCGCGTCGGGGTCGACGCGCCGGTGCCGTTGCCGGAATTCGGCGACATGTGATCGAGGCCGACACCTGTGCTGTTACCGAAATCCGGCAATGCAAGCCATTGCCGAATATCGACGACGGTGGTGGCAGTCGCATGATCCAGAACTGGACCAGTTTCGCGCCGCCGTCGCCCTCGACCTCCTCACGGGTGCCGCGGCGGATCATCACCGACCCGCTGTCAGGTCAGGTCGCGGATCTCGGCCGGGACCGGTATCGCCCGATGGCCGGTCCTGCCGAGTTCGACCTGGTCCGCGAATGCCGCAGACCATTCCTGACCGCTCCGTCGCCGCGAAACGGCGGCCCGCCTCCCACTTCGCCCAAGTCCCCCTCAGCCCCCGGCGAAAATCGATCGCCACACGACCACCCACGGGCTAACCTGTCGCGGTGATCTTCTGAGACGAACCTGCGCCCGCATCCACCTCCTTCGCAGGGAGTCTCATGTCTTCTTCCTTGACACTTTCCGACGTCACCTTCACCTGGCCCGACGGCGCACCGGCGTTCAAGCGCCTTTCGCTCACCCTCGGCACCGGCCGCACCGGCCTGGTCGGCACCAACGGATCCGGTAAGTCCACGCTGCTCAGGCTGCTCGCCGGCGAGCTGCGGCCCACTACGGGTTCCATCACCACACCGGGTGAACTCGGCTACCTGCCGCAGAACCTCGTCCTCGACACCGGACGCCGCGTCGACGACGTGCTCGGTGTCACCGCGATCCGGGCGGCGATCAGAGCCGTCGAGGACGGTTCCGCCACCGAAGAGCACTTCGCCACCATCGGTGACAACTGGGACGTCGAGGAACGCATCCGCGCGATCCTCGACCGGCTCGGCCTGGGCGCCGTCCGCCTGGACCGGCGGGCGGGCGAGCTGTCCGGCGGCGAACTCACGCTGCTCGGGCTGGCCGCCCTGCTGCTGCGCCGTCCCGCCGCGTTGCTGCTCGACGAGCCCACGAACAACCTCGACCTGCGGGCGCGTGAACTCGTGCACCGTGAGGTCGCGGGCTGGGGCGGGATCCTCGTGGTGGTCTCGCACGATCGCGAACTGCTGCGGCTGGTCGACCGGATCGCCGAGGTCCGCGACCACGAGGTCACCCTGTACGGCGGCAACCTCGCGGCCTACGAACACGCGGTCGAGGTCGCTCAAGAGGCCGCGCGGCGGCATGTGCGCGCGGCGGAGTCGGACGTCAAACGGCAGAAGCGGGAGCTGGTCGAGGCCGGGCTCAAACTCGCCCGGCGGGCCCGCTACGGCCAGAAGATGTGGGACACCAAACGCGAACCCAAAGGGCGCATGCGCAAACGCCAGGAGGACGCGCAGATCGCCGCGGGCAAGTACCGGAACCTGCACACCGACCGGCTGGAAGGCGCCGTCGAGGCGCTGAGGGCCGCCGAGGAACTGGTGCGGGAGGACGCCGAGATCCGCGTCGAACTGCCGGAAACGACGGTCCCGCGGGGAACGGACGTGCTCCGGATCGACGCCGTGCCTCAGTTCGGACCGGCGGTGGACCTGCACGTCATGGGCCCCGAGCGGATCGCGCTCGTCGGCCCGAACGGTTCGGGGAAGACCACCCTGCTGCGGACGATCGCCGGCGAGCTCCCGCCGAAGTCGGGCGAGGTGGGGCTGTTCGTCCCCGCGAGGCTGCTCCCCCAGCGGATCGACGTACTGGACGACTCTATGCCCATTGTGGACAACGTGCGGCTCGTCGCGCCGTCACTCACGGACAACGAGATCCGCGCGAGGCTCGCGCGGTTCCTGTTCCGGGGCAAGACGGCCGACCGCGAGGTGGCGTCGCTGTCCGGCGGGGAACGGTTCCGGGCGGCGCTGGCGACGTTGCTGCTGACCGAACCGACGCCGCGGCTCCTGCTGCTCGACGAGCCGACGAACAACCTCGACCTGGCGAGCGTACGGCGGCTCACCGAGGCGCTGCTGGCCTACCGGGGCACGCTGATCGTGGCGAGCCACGACCGGCCGTTCCTCGCCGACATCGGCATCACCCGGTGGCTCCCCCTCCGCGATTAGTCCTCTGAATGCGGTTCTTGCGTGTGCAACTACCGCATTCAGAGGACGAAACGCGGCGGTGGGTCAGGCGTCGAAGTCCACGGTGACGGCGTCGGAGATCGGCACCGACTGGCAGGTGAGCACGAAACCGGCGTCGACTTCGGCCTTCTCCAGCGCGAAGTTGCGCCGCATGTCCACCTTGCCGTCGCAGATCTTCGCCCGGCAGGTGCCGCACACCCCGCCCTTGCAGGCGAACGGCAGATCCGGACGGAACTTCTGCGCGCCGTCGAGCAGCGAGGAGCTGCGCGGCAACGTCATCGTCGTCGACCGGCCGTCGAGGACCAGCGTGACCTCGCTGGACGCCCCGACGACGGCCGGATCGATGTGGTGCACCGGCTCCGGCGGAGTGTCCACATAGAACAGCTCCTGATGGACGCGATCGTCGGCGACGTCCAGCGAGCGCAGCAGTTCCTGCGCGCCGGTCACCATCTCGAACGGCCCGCACAGCCACCAGTGCGCGACGTCCTCGACCGGGATCAGCACGGTGCACAGGCGCCGCAGCTTCTCCGCGTCGAGCCGCCCGGTGAACAGTTCCGCCTCGCGCGGCTCGCGGGAGAGCACGTGGACGAGTTCGAGCCGCGCTGGATAGCGGTCCTTCAGATCCGCGAGGTCGTCGGCGAACATGACGGTGTCCGTGCGGCGGTTGCCGTAGAGCACGGTCACCGTCGCGTCGGAGTCGCTGAGCAGCGAAGACGCGATCGACAGCACCGGCGTGATCCCGGATCCGGCCGCGATCAGCACGTGATGCCCAGGAACGTTCAGGTCCGGAGTAAAGCTGCCGGTCGGCGGCGCGACCTCGATCTCGTCGCCGGGCTTCACGTCGCGCACGAGCCACGACGAGAACAGCCCACCCGGCACCTCCCGGACGCCGACCCGCGGCGCCGCGCCGGCGGGTGCGCAGATCGAGTACGAACGGCGCTCGTCGCGGCCGTCGATCTCACGGCGCAGGGTCAGCGACTGGCCCGGCTTGAAGCGAAAGGTGTCCGCGAGATCTTCGGGAACCTCGAAGGTCACCGCGACGGCGTCGTCGCACAGGCGCTGGACGTCGGACACCTTGAGGGTGTGGAAACCCGTGCGGCGCAGGGTCGCTGTCACTAGATCTCCTTGACGTGTTCGAACGGTTCGAGGCAGAACCGGCAGCGGCGCAGGGCCTTGCACGCCGTCGCGCTGAACCGGGACTGCTCCTCGGTGTCCGCGGAACCGCAGTGCGGGCAGCGCACGGACGACACCGGCGGGCTCAGCGTGAGCGGGATCGGGCCGGTGCGCCGCGGCGCGGCCCCCGGCGGAGCGATGCCCGCTTCGGCCAGTTTCCGTTTGCCGTCCTCGGTGATCCAGTCCGTGGACCAAGCGGGCTGGAGCACCGTGCGGACCTCGACCTCGCCGTACCCCGCGCCGGTCAGCGCGTGCACGAGGTCGTCGCGCATGGTGTCCATCGCCGGGCAGCCGGTGTAGGTCGGGGTGATCGCGACGACCACCCGTCCGTCCTCTTCGGACACTTCACGCAGGACGCCGAGGTCCGCGAGGGTGAGCATCGGCAGTTCCGGATCGGTGACCGTGGCCGCCACCGCGTACGCGGTCACCATGTCGCGTCCGGATGTTCCCTGGCGACACTCTGCAGGGTCGCCAGCAGGTAGCCCATCCGCTCGGTGTGCACGCCGTCGCGGCCCATCCGGCCGGAAACCCCGGCGATGGCACCGGTCTCGGGACGCTTCAACGTCGCGACGGCCAGCACCTGGTCCAGGATCGCGTCGAACTCCGGCCGCAGCGACGGCGACTCGACGAACTCGGCCTCGTGCGCCACGAACAACTCGTCGACGTACGGCCAGACCGCGTCCAGGCCCTCCTGCATCAGCTCATGCGACAGCTCGGTGCCGTCCCCGAGCCGCACGGCCCACTGGGCGGCGTAGTCGCGGTGGTACGCGACTTCCTTGACACCCTTGTCCGCGATGGCCGCCAGGACCGGATCGACACTGGCCTGCAACCGCTGCAACAAGGCGAGCCGCCAGATCGAGAACACCAGCAGCCGCGCGACCAGATGCCCGAAGTGCCCGCCGTCGAGTTCGGCGAGCCGGACGTTGCGGTACTCCTGCTCACTCCGGAAGAAGGCGTAGGAGTCCTCCGTGCGGTCGCTGCCGTCGGCCTTGCCCGCACGGGCGAGCAGCAGCCGGGCCTGTCCGAGCAGGTCGAGGGCGATGTTCGCGATCGCGACCTCATCCTCGAGTTCGGGCGCGTTCGTGCACCACTCCTGCAGCCGGTGCGAGAAGATCAGCGCGTCGTCGCCGAGCATCAGGCAGTAAGCCGCCAGCCGCGCACCGTCCACACCGGACGGAACGGTGGTGTCCACACCGGACAGCGGGTCCTCGAACCCGGTGCCGAAGGCCCAGCGGGAGTCGTTCTCCTCGGTGATCGCCTCGTAGGCGTTGTCGAAGCTCATGTCAGATGTGCGGAACGTTGTCGGGGATGTCGTAGAACGTCGGGTGCCGATACACCTTGTCGCCGCTGGGCGCGAAGAACGGATCCTTCTCGTCCGGCGAAGACGCCGTGATGTCCGACGCGCGCACGACCCAGATCGACACGCCCTCGTTGCGGCGGGTGTACAGATCCCGCGCGTGGTGCAGCGCCATGTCGTCGTCAGCGGCGTGCAGCGAACCCACGTGCACGTGGTTCAAGCCGCGCTTGCCGCGGACGAACACCTCGTACAACGGCCAGTCGTGCT
This sequence comes from Amycolatopsis coloradensis, assembly GCF_037997115.1. Lineage (NCBI taxonomy): Bacteria > Bacillati > Actinomycetota > Actinomycetes > Pseudonocardiales > Pseudonocardiaceae > Amycolatopsis > Amycolatopsis coloradensis. The sequence continues at coordinate 245,183 of NZ_CP150484.1, read as the reverse complement.
TCATACCGAAGCCCCTTTCTTGGCGGCGTGGGCAGCCGCGGCTTCCCGCACCCACGCGCCGTCTTCCTGGGCCCGCCGCCGGTGCGCGATGCGCTGGGCGTTGCAGGGGCCGTTGCCCTTCAACACGTTCTTGAACTCGTCCCAGTCGACGGCGCCGAAGTCGTAGTGCCCGCGTTCGGGGTTCCACTTCAGGTCCGGGTCCGGGAAGGTGACCCCCAGCGCCTCGGCCTGCGGAATGGACATGTCGACAAAACGCTGGCGCAGCTCGTCGTTGGTGTGCCGTTTGACCTTCCACGCCATCGACTGCGCGGTGTTCGGCGAATCGGCGTCCGGCGGGCCGAACATCATCAGCGACGGCCACCACCAGCGGTTCACCGCTTCCTGCACCATCTCCCGCTGCTTCTCCGTGCCGCGCATCATCGTCATCAGCAGCTCGAAACCCTGCCGCTGATGGAAGGACTCCTCCTTGCAGATGCGGATCATGGCGCGCGCGTACGGCCCGTACGAACTGCGGCACAGGGGAACCTGGTTGCAGATCGCCGCGCCGTCGACCAGCCAGCCGATCACGCCGACGTCGGCGAAGGTCAGCGTCGGGTAGTTGAAGATCGACGAATACTTCTGCTTGCCGTTGATCAGCTTGTCGGTCAGATCCGCGCGGTCGGCACCGAGCGTGGCCGCCGCCGAGTACAGATACAACCCGTGCCCGGCCTCGTCCTGCACCTTCGCGAGCAGGATCGCCTTGCGCCGCAACGAAGGCGCACGGGTGATCCAATTGCCCTCCGGCTGCATGCCGATGATCTCCGAATGCGCGTGCTGCGCGATCTGCCGGATCATCGTCTTGCGGTAGCCCTCGGGCACCCAGTCGCGCGGCTCGATGCGCTGGTCCCGCTCGATCGTCGCCTCGAAATGCCGTTCGAGGTCTTCCTCAGGGAGGGTCGCGGTCATGACTGCTCCTTCGCCACCAGGGTGAGCACGTCGTACTTGGCGACCGAGTCGCCGTCGGCGTTGGTCACGTCGGCGTCCCAGCGGACTTCGCCGTACTCCTGGTCGATGCGCGGGGTGATCTGCTTCGCGGTCAGGGTCACGGTCAAGGAGTCGCCGACCTTGACCGGGGTGAGGAACCGCAGGTTCTCCAGGCCGTAGTTGGCCAGCACCGGGCCGGGCTCCGGCGAGACGAACAGGCCCGCCGCGAACGAGACCACGAGGTACCCGTGCGCCACGATCCCGCCGAACAGCGGGTTCGCCGCGGCGGCCTCGGGATCGGTGTGGGCATAGAAGGTGTCGCCGGTGAACTCGGCGAAGTGGTCGACGTCTTCCTGGGTGACGGTGCGCGGGCCGGCGACGACGGAGTCACCGATCTTCAGCTCCGCCAACGACTTCCGGAAGGGGTGGACGTCGCCCTCTGCCCTCGGTGCGCCCGTCACCCAGCGGCCGGTGACCGTGCTCAGGGCGGCGGGCGAACCCTGGACCGCCGTGCGCTGCATGTGGTGCAGCACGCCACGGACGCCGCCCATCTCCTCGCCGCCGCCGGCGCGGCCGGGGCCGCCATGCACCAGCTGCGGCATCGGCGAACCGTGGCCGGTGGACTCCTTGGCGTCTTCGGCGTCGAGCACCAGCAGACGGCCGTGGTACGGCGCGACACCGAGGACGACCTCGCGCACGAACTCCTGGTCCGCGGAGACGACGGAACCCACGAGGCTGCCGCCACCGCGTGCGGCGAGCTCGATGACCTGTTCGGTGGACGTGTAGGGCAGCAGCGTCGACACCGGGCCGAACGCCTCGACCTCGTGCGGCTCGGAGCGCTCCGGGTCGGCCTTCAGCAGCACCGGCGAGATGAACGCGCCGCGTTCGGCGTCCGCGCCGACGACCTCGACCTGCTCCGGGTCGCCGAAGACGACCGTGCCGACGTCCAGCAGCGCCTTGAGCGACCGCCGGACCTCCTCGCGCTGCTCCAGACTGGCCAGGGCACCCATCCGCACACCTTCGGCGGCGGGGTTGCCGATGGTGACCTTCGCCAGCCGCGCGCTCGCGGCCTCGGCGACGTCGTCCACCAGGTCCGCGGGAACGAACGCGCGGCGGATGGCGGTGCACTTCTGGCCCGCCTTGACCGTCATCTCGGTGGTCAGCTGCTTGACGAAGAGATCGAACTCGGTGGTGCCGGGTTTGGCGTCCGGGCCGAGGATCGACAGGTTCAGCGAGTCGGCCTCGGCGTTGAAGCGGACGGAGTTGCGCACGATCGCCGGATGCGCGCGCAGCTTCTGCGCCGTCGACGCGGAGCCGGTGAACGAGACGAGGTCCTGCGCGGTGACGTGGTCGAGCAGGTCGCCGACGCTGCCCGCGACGAACTGCAGCGTGCCCTCGGGCAGGATGCCGGACTCGACGATGATCTCGACCAGCCGCGCGGTGAGGTACGCGGTCTGGCTGGCGGGCTTGATCAGGCTCGGCACCCCGGCGAGGAACGCGGGCGCGAACTTCTCCAGCGGGCCCCAGACGGGGAAGTTGAACGCGTTGATCTGGACGGCGACCCCGCGCAGCGGGACGGCGATGTGCTGGGCGACGAAGGTGCCGCCCTTGCTCAGCGGCTCGACGTTGCCGTCGACGTAGACGGTGTCGTTCGGGAGTTCGCGCTTGCCCTTGCTGGAGTAGGCGAACAGCACGCCGATGCCGCCGTCGATGTCGACCATCGAGTCGGTCTTGGTGGCGCCGGTGCGCGCCGAGAGCGCGTACAGCTCCTCGCGGTGTTCACGCAGGTGAGAGGCCAGTGTCTTCAGCAGCGCGGCACGCTGGTGGAAGGTCAGCTCGCGCAGCGCGGGGCCGCCGACGCGGCGTCCGTACTCCAGTGCGGCGGCGAAGTCGATGCCCTCGGACGAAACCCGGGCGACCTCTTCGCCGGTCGAGGCGTCGTGCAGCGGTACGCCGTCGTTGTCCGCCGTGTGCCATCCGCCGGAGACGTAGCTGCGCAGCAAAGCCATGGGGCGACCCTTCGATGATGGGATTAACAGACCGTCCGTTCAGTAATTCACTCTAGCTTCTGCCCCGGCGCTTGCAAACCCCCGGACGGTGACGGACCCTTGACATCCGCACGAAAGCGCGTTTTTACTTGCGGCGCCCTTGAACAACCGTCCATTCGGTCAGTAACCAGGTGGTCTCGCATGACTGGCAACGCCGCGCACACGATGTTCGCCGACGACCAGGCGTCGAACGCGCTGGGCATCGAGCTGGTCGAGGCCGCCGAAGGGCGCGCCGTCGCCACCATGCGGATCACCGAAGCGATGGTCAACGGCCACGACATCGCCCACGGCGGCTACGTCTTCCTGCTGGCCGACACGACGTTCGCCTGCGCCTGCAACAGCCACGGCCCGGTGACCGTCGCTTCCGGCGCGGAGATCTCCTTCGTCGCCGCCGGCAAACTCGGCGACCACCTCATCGCCACCGCCACGGAGCGGACCCGCTACGGCCGCAACGGCATCTACGACGTCACCGTGCACCGGGAGACCCCCGACGGGCCGGAGGTCGTCGCCGAATTCCGCGGCCGCAGCCGCACCATCGAGAAGGCACCCCAACGATGACTTTCAGCGACGACGCCGAGAACCTGACCATCGGCGAACTCCAGGCGCTGCAACTGAAGCGTCTCCGGTGGACGCTGCGGCACGCCTACGACAACGTGCCGTTCTACACCAGGAAGTTCGACGAGGCGGGCGTTCACCCGGACGACTGCAAGGCGCTGGAAGACCTGGCGAGGTTCCCCTTCACCACCAAACAGGATCTGCGCGACAACTATCCGTTCGGCATGTTCGCCGTGCCGGAAGCGCAGGTCAGCCGCATCCACGCGTCCAGCGGGACCACCGGGAAACCGACCGTCGTCGGCTACACCGCCGAAGACATCGACACCTGGGCGACGGTGATGGCACGCTCGATCCGCGCGGCGGGCGGGCGTCCGGGCGACAAGGTCCACGTGGCCTACGGATACGGCCTGTTCACCGGCGGGCTCGGCGCGCATTACGGCGCCGAGAAGCTCGGCTGCACGGTGATCCCGGCGTCCGGCGGCATGACCGCGCGCCAGGTGCAGATCATCACCGACTTCAAACCCGAGATCATCATGGTCACCCCGTCGTACATGCTCACCCTGCTCGACGAATTCGAACGGCAGGGCGTCGACCCGCAGACGAGTTCGCTCAAGGTCGGCATCTTCGGGGCCGAGCCATGGACCGAGCAGATGCGCACGGAGATCGAAGAACGCGTCGGCATCGACGCGGTCGACATCTACGGCCTGTCCGAGGTGATGGGCCCCGGCGTCGCGCAGGAATGCGTCGAGACCAAGGACGGGCTGCACATCTGGGAGGACCACTTCTTCCCCGAGGTGATCGACCCGTTCACCGAAAAACCGACCGACGCCGAGGGTGAGCTGCTGTTCACCTCGCTCACCAAGCAGGCGCTGCCGATCATCCGGTACCGCACGCGCGACCTGACCCGGCTGCTGCCGGGCACCGCGCGGCCGGCGTACCGGCGGATGGAGAAGGTGACCGGACGTAGCGATGACATGATCATCCTGCGTGGCGTCAACGTCTTCCCCACGCAGATCGAGGAAGTCGTGCTGGTGACCCCCGCGCTCGCGCCGCATTTCCAGCTGGTCCGATCGACGAAGGGCCGGATGGACCACCTGACGGTGCGCGTCGAAGCGCGCCCGGACGCGACGGCCGAGCAGCGCGCCGACGCCGCCGCCCGGCTGATCGCCGGCGTCAAGGACGGGGTCGGCGTGAGCGTCGGCGTCGAGGTCGTCGACCCGGACACGCTGGAACGGTCGCTGGGCAAGATGCGCCGCGTCCTCGACGAACGGGACCGCGGTTGAGCACCCCCGCCCGCCGGGGACGTCCCGGCTACGACCTCGAGTCGCTGCTCCAGGTCGCGGTCAAACTGTTCAACGAACGCGGCTACGACGGCACCAGCATGGAGGACCTCTCCCGCAAGCTCGGCATCACGAAATCCGCTATCTACCACCACGTGCCGAGCAAGGAGGAGCTGCTGCGGCTCGCCGTCGACCGCGCGCTGAACGGCCTGTTCGCCGTCGCCGCCGAGACGGAATCCTTCGAGGGCAAGGCGATCGAGAAGCTGGAGCACCTCGTGCGGGGCAGTGTCCTCGTGCTGGTCGAGCAGCTGCCGTTCGTGACGCTGCTGCTGCGGGTGCGCGGCAACACCAAGATCGAACGGGCGGCGCTGGCGCGGCGGCGGGAATTCGACCGGCTCGTCACGGAACTGGTGAAACAGGCCGAGACCGAGGGCGACGTGCGGCCCGACATCGATCCCGCGGTCACCGCGCGGCTGCTGTACGGCATGGTGAACTCGCTGATCGAGTGGTACCGGCCGCGACGGGGTTCGGCCGGGACCGAACTGGCGGACGCGGTGTGCAAGATCGCCTTCGACGGCCTCCGGACCCAATGAGGCTGAAGGGGACTTTCACCGCATGTGATGCAGTGAAAGCGTCCTTCACCGCGTCGCATGCGGTGAAAGCGCCCTTCAGCAGCTCTGGAACCTTCCCAATTCCGCTACTCCCCCGCGGCCTTGGGCGGCCGGCGTGCCTGCCAGATCAGCGCGTCGCGCAACTGCTGGATGAGCTGTTCGTCGTCGGCCTCCGACGGATCGACCCCGAGCGGGATCCAGCGTTCGCCGACCTCGGCACCGTTCTCGAAACTGGTGATCACGATCCCCGCGTAGGAGACGGATTCCTCCCCGATGTCACCTTGGATCCGGACGTCACGATGCTGCAGCCGCACACTGACCCACCGTCCGGTACGGCGAACCGGCTCGCGTTCGGCACTGGCCATTCGTCCCTACTCATGACGCCCGGTCCCCCCGCCCCGAACGTCGCCTTGAAGGCCCCGGGGGTTACCGGCGGGTTGTTCCGAATGAGTAACGGCAGGCGGTCACGTGAAACGGGTTACGCTCGGCCCATGAGCACCGATCCGGAGATCCGGCGGCGCCGCCTCGAGCCGGCCGCCCGGCGCGCCGAGATCCTGACCGCGGCCCGGCGGCTGTTCGGCGCGGGCACGTACGCCTCGGTTTCGACCTCGGACATCGCGAAGGCCGCCGGGGTGGCCCGGCCGCTGATCAACCACTATTTCGGCGGCAAACGGGAGCTGTACCTGGAAGTCGTCCGGCAGATGATGATCGTCCCGGCGCCGGTGATCGAGAACCTGCCCGACACGACCGCCGAAGACCGGCTCGCGATCAGCGTCCAGCACTGGATCGAGGTCGTCGAGCGCAACGAGCAGGCGTGGCTGACGGCGATCGGCCCGGAGGCGGTGGGCCGCGACCCGGAGATCGAGCGGATCATGCTGGAGGCCGACGAGATCGCCGCCGATCGTGTGCTCGCGGCCGCGTTGATGAGCGACGTCACCGAAGGTCGCGAAGAACTCCGCGCGATGATCCGTTCGTACGGCGGGATGCTGCGCGCGGCGTCACGCGAATGGCTGATCCGTGGCACGCTCGGCCGCGACGAGCTGCGGGTCTTCCTCACCGACTCGATCCTGCACCTGCTTCGGGTCACCTACCCGGCCGTGCTCGCAACGCGTTCCGCCGGGCATAAGCCGCCGGCGTCATCCCCTTCCAGCGTTTGAAGGCGTAGATGAAACTCGACGCTTCGGCGTAGCCCAGCCGCAGCGCGACGTCCTCCACGCTGAGCGCGCCGGTGTCGAGCATTTCCTCCGCCAAGGCCTGACGGACCTCGTCGAGCAGCGTGCGGTAGCCGGTCCCGGCCTCGAACAGCCGTCGTCGCAGCGTGCGCGGGCTGAGCGCGAGCTGCCGCGCGACCTCGTCCATCCCCGCGTCGACGCCTCCGAGTCGCACCAGCCGTTCCCGGACCTGCTGCGCGATCCCGGAGCGTTCCCGTCTCCGGGAGACCAGCAGATCGCATTGCGCGGCGCAGACCGCGACCGTCTGGTCGTTGGCCTGTGGCAACGGCTTGTCGAGGAAGAGCGGATCCAGGGTGGCGAGATGTGCCGGGGCGGAGAACGACGGCACCAGGCCGAACGTCCGCACGTATTCGTACACTGTGGAGGGACGCTCGTGCCGGAAGACCAAGGAGCGCAGGGAGATGTCCGGCAGGATGTCGCGCATGACGGTGTGGATGGCGCCGAGGTCGCGCAGCACCAGGAACCGGGCGACGTCGCCCGGCACGCGGCTGTCGTCCATGGCCAGCGCGAGCCGTCCGGCCTCGACGGTCACGTGCGGGATGCAGAAGGTGAAACTCAGGTCGAGGTAGCGCAGGGCGAAGCGCATCGCGTCCCCCAGCGTCGGGCTGCTGATGCACGCGAAGCCGAAGATGCCGAACGCGCTGACGCGGTACCGCCTGCTCAGCCGTAGCGCGACGTCGTCTCCGCCGTCGAGCCCGCGGACCAGGGCCCGGACCACCGCGAGTTCCTGTCGCGCGTCGACCTGGCCGTCCACGGGGGCGTGCTCGTAGGACTCCAGCCCCGCGACACCGTTCTCGGCGGCGAAGCGGGCCATGAGCACGATGCTCGCCGTGCCGCGCGGGTAGTCCCAGTCCCGGATCACCGGCGGCGGTAGTTCCATGGCCGGGATTATGGATCCCGGCAACGCTCGGCGCATTGAGGACCGTAACTGTCCTTGATTCCGATTAGGGTGAGCGGCATGTCCGACACGTTGAGCAGGCGCGCGCTGAACCGCGCCATGCTGGACCGGCAGCTGCTGCTCCGGCGTTCGAAGATGACCGCGCTCGAAGCGGTCGAGCATCTGGCCGGGTTGCAGGCACAGGCCCCGAACCCGCCGTACTTCGCGCTGTGGACCCGGCTGCACGGCTTCCGCCAGGAAGAGCTGGCGAACCTCCTGCTGACCAAGAGCGTCGTGCGGATCGCGCTCATGCGCGGCACGGTGCACCTGGTGAAACCGGCGGACGCGCTGGCCTGGCGGCCGATCGTGCAGCCCCTCTACGACCGTTCGGTGACCGGCAACACCCAGTTCGGCCCTGACATCAAGGGCCTCGACCACCAGGAGATCGCCCGCACCGCCCGCAAACTGCTCGGCGAGCGGCCGCTTTCGTCGGCAGGCCTCGGCGCGGAACTGGCGAAGCATTGGGAGGGCGTGGCGCCGTCGTCGCTGGTGCACGTCGCGCGGGCGTTGCTGCCGCTGGTGCAGATCCCGCCGCGCGGCGTCTGGGGCAAGTCCGGGCAGCCGACGTATCAGACCACCGGGGACTGGCTGGGCGCCGAGGCGGACCCGGCGCCGTCCCCGGAAGCGATGTTCCGGCGTTATCTGGCCGCGTTCGGGCCGGCCAGTGTGCAGGACGCGCAGGCGTGGGCCGGGATCACGAAGCTCGGCGACGTCGCCGAGCGGCTGCGGACGGAACTGCGGACGTTCCGCGACGAGAACGGCCGCGAACTCTTCGACCTCGAAGACGCACCCCGCCCGGACCCGGACACCCCCGCGCCCGCCCGGCTGCTGGGGCCGTTCGACCAGACCGTCCTCTCCTACGCCGACCGCACGCGGGTGATCAGCGACGAGTACCGCAAGGTCGTCATCTCGCAGAACGGCCTGGTCAAGGGCACCATTCTGGTCGGCGGGTTCGTGAAGGGCTTCTGGGAGATCAAGATGGTGAAGAAGGCGGCTTCGGTGGTGATCACGCCCTTCGAGCGAGTCCCGAAGCGCGATCTGGACGCCCTCGAAAGCTCCGCCCACCGCCTCCTGGCTTGGGCGCACCCGAAGGCCGAGTCCCACTCGGTGTGTTTCGCCCTCTGAACGCGCTAGTTCGCACTACCAACTACCGCATTCAGAGGACGAAACGCGGGCAGGGGGTGGCCGGAAATCTCGATTGAGTGGCCGGTCGTGTACTTCCTAGCGGGGTGACCGCTGGGTAACTTCGATCGGCATGGGCGATACCAGCGTGCTGATCGTAGGGACGGGCTTCGGCGGGGTCGGGACGGCGATCGAGCTCAAACGCGCCGGATTCGACGACTTCACCATCCTGGAAAGCGCCGGCGAACCCGGCGGCGTCTGGCGGGAGAACACGTACCCCGGCGCCGGCTGTGACATCCCGTCGCCGCTGTACTCGTTCTCCTACGAGCCCAACCCCGACTGGCCGAAACGGTTCTCGCTGCAACCGGACATCCACGAATACCTCAAGCGCGTGGTACGCCGCTACGGGCTCGAACCGCACATCCGGTTCGGCACTCGCGTCATCGCCGCGGCCTTCGACGAGGAGTGCGGGCTCTGGCGGGTCGAGACCGCGGGCGGCGAGACGTTCGAAGCGAACGTCTTCGTCCCCGCCGTCGGCCAGCTCTCGCGGCCCGTCCAACCGGACATCCCAGGCCAGGAAACCTTCGAGGGCGACAGCTTCCACTCCGCGCACTGGGATCACGACGTCGACCTGCGCGGCAAGAAGGTCGCGGTGATCGGCACCGGCGCGAGCGCCATCCAGTTCGTGCCCGAACTCCAGCGCCAGGCGGGCGAGCTGACGGTGTTCCAGCGGACCGCGCCCTACATCATGGCCAAACGGGACACCCGCTACCGGCGCTGGCAGCAGCGGCTGTTCCGGTATCTGCCTGCCACCCAGCTGCTCGGTAGGCTCCGGATCTTCCTCCTCGCCGAGTACGCGACCTATGCGATGACCAAACATCCGTTGCTGGCCAAGGTCTTCGAACTCCGGACGGCCCAGCTGCGGCGGCGTCACATCAAGGACAGGGCGCTGCGCGAGAAACTCACCCCGGACTATCCCCTGGGCTGCAAGCGGATCCTGTTCACCAACGAGTACCTGCCCGCGCTGGCGCAGCACAACGTCGCCGTCGAGACACGGCGGATCAGCGCGATCACACCGTCCGGTGTGCTCACGGAGGACGGAGTCGAACACGAAGCCGACGTCATCGTCTACGGGACCGGTTTCGCGGCGACCGACTTTCTCGGCGAACTGAAGGTGGAGGGCCTCGGCGGACGGGCGCTGTCCGACGCGTGGAAAGGCGGGGCGCGGGCGTACCTCGGCATGACCGTGCCCGGGTTCCCGAACCTGTTCTGTGTCTACGGGCCCAACACGAACCTCGGCGCGGGCTCCATCATCTACATGATCGAACGGCAGGCCCGCTACATCCGGCAAGCCGTCGAGCACCTCGCCAAACCGGAAGTGTCCTATATGGACGTCATACCGGAGGTCGAGCGGAAGTACGACGAGGAGATCCAGCGACGCCTCGGGCGCAGTGTCTGGACGGCCTGCGCCAGCTGGTACCGCCAGGAGAACGGCCGCGTGAGCACGAACTGGCCGGGTCTGGTGACCGAGTACGACCGGCGGACGAGGAAGCTCGACCTCGGCGACTACCGGACGGCGGGCGCGCGATGAACTACGACGTGCTGGTGATCGGCTCCGGTTTCGGCGGCAGCGTGACCGCGTTGCGGCTCACCGAGAAGGGATACCGCGTCGGCGTGCTGGAAACCGGCCGCCGGTTCGCCGACGACGAGTTCGCGAAAACCTCGTGGCGGCTGCGGAAGTACCTGTGGGCCCCGAAACTGGGCTGCTACGGCATCCAGCGGCTCACACTGCTGAAGAACACCTTCGTATTGAGCGGCGCGGGCGTCGGCGGTGGGTCGCTCGTCTACGCGAACACGCTCTACGAACCCCCGGACACCTTCTACGAAGACCCGCAGTGGGCGCACATCACCGACTGGAAGGCCGAGCTCGCCCCGCATTACGACCAGGCGAAACGGATGCTGGGCGTGGTGGAGAACCCGCTGGTCACGCCGGCCGACCGCGTGCTGCGCGAGGTCGCCGAGGACATGGGCATCGCGGACACCTACCGGCCGACGCCGGTCGGCGTCCATTTCGGCAAGCGCGACGTCGACCCGTTCTTCGGCGGTGAGGGCCCGCCGCGAAAGCCGTGCACGCACTGCGGCGAGTGCATGACCGGCTGCCGGGTGGGCGCGAAGAACACGACCGTCAAGAACTACCTGTATCTGGCGGAGAAGGCGGGCGCGGAGGTCCATCCGCTGACCACCGCCGTGTCGGTCCGGCCGATCGATGGCGGATACGCGGTCGATACCGTCCAAACAGGACGTTGGGTACGCAAGCGCAAGCGGACCTTCACCGCCTCCGAAGTCGTGTTCGCCGCCGCTTCCCTGGGCACGCAACGACTTCTGCACTCGCTGAAGGACTCGGGCACGCTGCCGAACCTGTCACCGCGTCTCGGCTTGCTCGCCAGGACGAACTCCGAGGCCGTGCTCGCCGCGCGTTCCTTGCGCAAGGACACGGACTTCACCCGCGGCGTCGCGATCACGTCGTCGATCCGTCCCGACGCCGTCACGCACGTCGAACCGGTGCGCTACGGCAAGGGCAGCAACTTCATGGGATTGCTGACGACGGTGCTCGTCGACGCCGAGCCGGGCAAACGCCGGTGGGTGCTGGGCGCGCGGGAACTGTGGCGGAACCGGCGGCAGCTGGTGCGGTTGCACAACCCGCGACGGTGGTCGGAGCGGATGGTCGGGCTGCTGGTGATGCAGACGTTGAACAATTCCGTGACCACGTACACGAAACGCGGGCTCTTCGGCCGCCGGATGACCACGAAACAGGGCATCGGCGAGCCGAACCCGGAGTGGATCCCGGCCGGGCACGAGGTCACGCGGCGGGTGGCGGACAAGATCGGCGGGCTCGCGCAGGGCGCGTGGACGGATCTGGCGAACATCCCGATCACGGGGCATTTCATCGGCGGCTGCGCGATCGGCGACAGCGCCGAGACCGGCGTCGTCGACCCGTACCAGCGCGTGCACGGTCATCCCGGGCTGCATATCGCGGACGGTTCGGCGATCTCGGCGAATCTCGGGGTGAACCCGTCGCTCACCATCACCGCGCAGGCGGAGCGCGCGATGTCGTTGTGGCCCAACAAAGGCGAGGCCGACCCGCGGCCGCCGCTCGGCTCCCCCTACCGGCGCCTGTCCCCTGTCGCCCCGCTGAAGCCCGTCGTCCCTCCGGAGGCCCCGGCCGCCCTCCGGCTCCCCCTCACCCCGCTCTGACCTCACGCGTTCAGTCCTCTGGATGCGTGAAGGGGAAGAAGTGGAAGGGGCGGAGCACCGTCGCCCGCGCGACGACGGTGCCCCGCCCCGGTCTAGCGGGTCGTCACGGGAGGCCGGCCAGGCCCGCGCTCACCGTGTTCGACCACGCGTAGCCCTGCGAGGCGTCCCAGTTGATCGACCAGGTCATCGCGCCCCGGATCGTCGGGTACGTCGTCGAAGGCTTGAAAGAGCCGCAGTTCGTGCCCTTCGCCAGGCAGTTCAGCGCGTTGACCGTGTTGCCGGGCGCCTGGTAGCCGCCGCCCGCGGCCGAGCCTGAGGCGGGCAGGCCGAGCCCGACCTGGTCGGCGCGCAGACCGCTCTGCAGCTGGATGCAGGCCAGCGCGGTGAGGAAGTCGACCGTGCCCTGCGAGTAGACCTTCTGGTCGCAGCCGAGCATCGTGCCGCTGTTGTAGTACTGCATGTTCACGATCGTCAGGATGTCCTTGACGTTCAGTGCCAGCTTGAAGTACTCCGCCGCCGGGCTCTGCATGTCGATCGTCTGCGGCGCCATGGTGATGACCGAGCCGCCCGCCGCGTGGATGCTGCGCAGCGCCTGCGCCATGTAGGTCGCGTTGACGCCGTTCTCGAGGTCGATGTCGACGCCGTCGAAGCCGTAGGTCGCGATGAGCGACTTCATGCTGTTGGAGAAGTTCGTCGCCGCGGCCGAGGAGTCGACGCGGATCGTGCCCTTCTCACCGCCGACGGACAGGATGACCTTCTGCCCGCGCGCCTGCGCCGTCTTGATGTCGGCCTTGAACTGCGCGTCGGTGTAGCCGCCGAGCTGGCTCGACAGACCGGAGTCGAGGGTGAAGCTGACCGCGCCCGGCGTGGCCGTCGCGTCGGCGAAGGACACCGCGATGATGTTGTACTTCGTCGGGACGTCGGCGAGCTTGAGCGCCTTCGCACCGTTGTAGAAGTTCTGCCAGTAGCCGGTGATCACGTGCTTCGGCAGGTTCCCGGTCGGCGGGGTGCTGGTCGTGGTGGTCGGCGGGTTCGACGTGGTGGTCGTCGGGCTCGTGGACGTCGTCGGCGTGGTCGGCGTCGTGGTGGGCGAGCCGCCGGGGCCGTCGAGGTTCACGTCGTCGGCGAAGTACGCGGGCTGGCCGTACCAGCCGTGAAGGTAGATCTCGACGCTGGTGGTGGACGCGCCGGTGGTGAAGCTCAGCGAGAGCTGGCTCCAGCTGCCGCCGCCCTGGGTCCAGGTGTTCTTGTCACCCGTCCCGGTGCCGGTGACACCGAGGTAGGTGTAGCTGCCCTGCACCCACGCCGAAAGCGTGTACGCGGTGTTGGCCTTGACCGCCACGCTCTGCGAACAGCGGGCGTTGTCCTGTCCGGCCGGGGTGGCGCTGAGCGCACGGGTGCCCGAATGGACCGGCGTGGTGACCACCGCGTTGGTGCCGGAGCAGGTCCAGCCGCTCGTGGTCCCGAGTTCGAAGCCCGGGTTGGTCAGGATGTTGGCGGCCGAGGCGTTGCCCGAGACCGCGAAAGTCACCCCCAGGCACACGGCCAGTGACGACAGCAGGGCGAGGAACGCGTGTTTCGGCTTCACTTTCACGACTGGCCTCCACGAACGGGTGATGTCGGCCACATCAAAATGGTACAGACCAATACAACTGTCAAGGGTTCGGTTAGGGGAGGCCATACGAAAGTCGGCTCGGCGCGAGCGGCAGAATGCAGGGTCCGAGAGCACCCGAGGGCGGATTTCAGGAGCGTGGGAGTGAGCGTGCAGGGCCTGCAGACAGTCGAGCAGAAGATCGCCGAAGAACTCGGCGTGCGCGAGGGGCAGGTCAAGGCGGCCGTCGACCTGCTGGACGGCGGATCGACCGTGCCGTTCATCGCCCGGTACCGCAAAGAGGTCACCGGGATGCTGGACGACACCCAGCTCCGCACCCTCGAAGAACGCCTCCGCTACCTGCGGGAACTCGGCGAGCGCAAGGTCGCGGTGCTGGAGTCGATCCGCAGCCAGGGCAAGCTGGACGAGGCGCTCGAAGCCTCGATCATGGCGGCGGACACGAAGTCCCGCCTCGAGGACATCTACCTGCCGTACAAGCCCAAGCGGCGGACGAAGGCGATGATCGCCCGCGAGGCCGGTCTGGAGCCACTCGCCGACGGGCTGCTGAGCGACCCGAACACCGACCCGCAGGCCGCCGCCGCGGTGTTCGTCGACGCCGACAAGGGTGTCGCCGACGCGCAGGCCGCGCTGGACGGCGCCCGCGCGATCCTCGTCGAGCGCTTCGCCGAGGACGCCGACCTGATCGGCGAGCTGCGCGAGAAGATGTGGGCGGAAGGCCGCCTGGCCTCGAAGGTCCGCGACGGCAAGGCCGAGGAGGGCGCGAAGTTCTCCGACTACTTCGACTTCTCCGAGCCCTACACCAAGCTTCCTTCGCACCGGATCCTCGCGATGTTCCGTGGTGAGAAGGAGGAGATCCTCGACCTCACGATGGAGTCCGAAGAGCCCTCCGAAGAACCGCGCACCGGGCCGACCGAGTACGAGAACCGCATCGCGCACAAGTTCGGCATCTCGAACGAAGGGCGGCCGGCCGACAAGTGGCTCGGCGACACCGTCCGCTGGGCGTGGCGCACGAAGATCCTGCTGCACCTGGGCATCGACCTGCGGATGCGGCTGCGCCAGTCGGCCGAGGACGACGCCGTCCGCGTGTTCGCCGCGAACCTGCGGGACCTGCTGCTCGCCGCCCCGGCGGGCACGCGCGCCACGATGGGCCTCGACCCGGGCTTCCGCACCGGCGTCAAGGTCGCCGTCGTCGACGCGACCGGCAAGGTCGTCGACACGCACGTGATCTACCCGCACCAGCCCGCGAACAAGTGGGACCAGTCCATCGCCGAACTCGCCGCGCTGTGCGCCCGGCACAAGGTGGACCTGATCTCGATCGGCAACGGCACCGCGTCGCGCGAGACCGACAAGCTCGCCGGCGAACTGATCAAGAAGCACCCGGAGCTGAAGCTGACCAAGGCGGTCGTCTCGGAGGCCGGCGCGTCGGTCTACTCGGCGTCGGCGTTCGCTTCGCAGGAGCTGCCGGGCATGGACGTCTCGCTGCGCGGCGCGGTCTCGATCGCGCGGCGGCTGCAGGACCCGCTGGCGGAACTGGTGAAGATCGACCCGAAGTCGATCGGCGTCGGGCAGTACCAGCACGACCTGTCGGAGATCTCGCTGTCGCGTTCACTCGACGCGGTGGTCGAAGACTGTGTGAACGCCGTCGGCGTGGACGTCAACACCGCGTCCGCCCCGCTGCTGACCCGCGTCTCGGGCATCACGACGACCCTGGCGGAGAACATCGTCGCGCACCGCGACGAGAACGGGCCGTTCAAGACCCGGAGCGGGCTCAAGGAGGTCGCACGGCTGGGTCCGAAGGCCTTCGAGCAGTGCGCGGGCTTCCTCCGGATCCCGGACGGCGACGACCCGCTCGACTCGTCCTCGGTGCACCCGGAGGCCTACCCGGTGGTGCGGCGGATCCTGTCCTCGACCGGCACGGACATCCGCTCGCTCATCGGCAACTCGCGGACACTGCAGGCGCTGAAGCCCACGGAGTTCGTCGACGAGACCTTCGGTCTGCCGACGGTGACCGACATCCTCGCCGAACTCGAAAAGCCGGGCCGCGACCCGCGTCCGGCGTTCAAGACCGCGACCTTCGCCGACGGCGTCGAGAAGATCGGCGACCTCAAGCCGGGCATGCGGCTGGAAGGTGTCGTGACGAACGTGGCCGCGTTCGGCGCGTTCATCGACGTCGGCGTGCACCAGGACGGGCTCGCGCACGTCTCCGCGCTGTCGAAGAACTTCGTCAAGGACCCGCGTGAGGTCGTCAAGCCCGGCGACATCGTCAAGGTGAAGGTCCTGGAGGTCGACGTGCCGCGCAAGCGGATCTCGCTGACCCTGCGGCTGGACGACGAGCCCGGCCGTCCCGCCCGCGAGCAGGGCGGTGGCGGTGGTCGTGACCGCGGCCAGGGCGGCGGTCAGCGCCAAGGCGGCCAGCGTCAGGGCGGCCGTGGCGGCGGCCGGGACCGCGGCGGGAACTCCGGTGGCGGCGGCGCCATGGCGGACGCTCTCCGGAAGGCCGGCTTCGGCAAGTAGCTCTCAGAAGTCCGTGAAGGCCCCCTTCCCTACTCTCAGGGTAGGGAAGGAGGCCTTCACGGAACTTTACGGATTCATGGCGTAGGCGCCCGAGAGGTCCCGCACCAGCGACCACACGTGATCGAAGCGCGCCGCGTCGACGACCGGCTTCCGGATCGAGGCCAGCGCGAGGGCCTGCTGCGCGTCGGTCGAGGACGACTTCCCGTGCAGATCGATCGCGGTGAGGCTGAAGTCCTGCACCAGGATGGCGAAGATCTGGTCGACGACCTCGGTCTCGATGCCGGTGATCTCCGCCTGCTCCAGCACCAGCTGCCCGTAGACGACCAGCGTGAACAGCTCGGTCAGCGCGAGACCGAAGTCGATGTCCTGCTGCTGAGCCTCGTCCGGCGCGGCTTCGGTGAACAGCTTCACCAGCGCCTCGGCCTGCTCGGTGAACCGCGCGACGTTCGGGATCGCGGACGCCTTGGCGTACGCCTCACGCCAGTCGTGGAACCGCACCTTCGACAGGCCGCGTGCGGGGCCTTGGCGGAACAGGAACTCGTCGTCGGCCGCGTCGGAACGGGTCGGCACCGGCTCGTAGGCCTGCGGCGCGAACAGGTACGCGGGCACGAACTTCGCGATCAGCGCGAGGTTCACCGCCACCGTGCCTTCCAGCTTCGGCAGGCCGTCGATGTCGTTCTTGGCCATCGCGAGGTAGGTGTCGGCCTCGAATCCCTTGGCCGCCACCACATCCGCGACCAGGCCGATGACCTTCTGCGCCTCGGTGGTCACCTTCATCTTGGTGATCGGGTTGAACAGCAGGTACCGGCGGTCGTCCGCGGTCGCGCTGCGGAAGTAGTCCACGGCACGGTCGGAGAACAGCTTCATCGCGACGAGCCGCGCGTACGCCTCGACGAATTCCCGGCGCACGTGCGGGAATTCGGTGACCTTCTTGCCGTAGAGCACCCGGTTGTGCGCGTGCGTGATCGCCTCGTACAGCGAATGCGTCGACATCCCGATGCCGCCGAAGCACAGGTTGAACTTGCCGATGTTGACCGTGTTCAGCGCCGCGGAGAACGCGTCGGCGCCGACGTGCAGAATGTCCTCTTCGGACACCGGGTAGTCGTTCAGCTCGAACTCGGCGACGTACATCTGCGACGGCACGACATTCTTCACCACGCGGTAGTTCGGGTGTTCCGAGTCCGCGTAGAAGAACACGTACTGGTCCGGGCCGTCGACACCGTCGATGCGGCCGAACACGGACACGGTCCGGGCGCAGTTGCCGTTGCCGATGTAGTACTTCGACCCGTTCGCGCGGTAGCCGCCCTTGCCGTCCGGGGTGAGCACGAGGTCCGACGAGTAGATGTCGGCCCCATGCTCCTTTTCGGACAGTCCGAACGCGGCGACGCCGCCGGCAGCGAGCGAGTCCGCCGCGCGTTTGCGGGCGGCCTCGTTCGCGCTCTGCCACACCGGGCCCAGGCCGAGGATGGTGACCTGCCACGGATACCAGTAGTTCAAGCCATAAAAGCCGAGGATCTCCGACAGGGCGGCGACCCGCGCGGTGTCCCACCGTTTGTCGGGGTTCCCCTCGGCGTTGGCGCCAGGAGTGAGGAACGTGGAGAACAGGCCTTCCTTGCCCGCGAACTCGATGAAGTCCGCGTAGAAGGTCCGGTCGTGGTAGTCCTCGACGAGCTTGCGCTTGCCACGCTGTTCGAACCACTCGATGGTGGCACGCAACAGGCGACGCGTCTCCGGGTCGAACTGCCGTGGGTCGTACCCACCCGGGTTCAGCAACAACGCGGTCGCCTTTTCGCTCATGGTCACTCCTGGTCAGCCGAAGTTACTACCCGGTAACCGTAGCGCTTCGCTTCGCCGTCCGGCCACCGAACTCGACCGAAGTCACCCGTCCACGCTCGTCGCGCAGGAACCGCGCGGTGGGTTTGCGGGTGTCGGCCACGGGGGCGATCGCGTCGCCGCCCACGAAAACGGCCTCGAACGGCGGCGGCGAGGGAAAGCCCTCGACGTCGGCGACCAGCTGGGCCCAGAGGGCGCCGTCCCGGTCCTTGACCACGAACGCCAGGTCACCGGTCTGATAGCGGCCCAGGTACTCGGCGATGTCCGGCTGCGGCACCGGCGGCGGGCTCGTGAGCGGAGGCAGCCCGACCACGTGCTCCAGGCACCAGTCGACGACCTTCGCGCCCAGTGCGGACCCGCCCGCGCTATTGGTAAGCACCGTGACGGCGAAGTCCTCCTCCGGCACGGTCACGAACTCTGACAACTGCAGGTTGCTCACGTTGCCGCCGTGCCGGACCAGCCGGGCGGCGCCGTGGGTCGTGTGCAGCCAGCTGAGCCCGACCTCTTCGAACCGCAGCGCGGCCCTGCGCTGCGGCGCGCGCATGAGGTCGCGGGTGGCTTCGCTGATCGGAGGCTCGCCCTCGGCCTCACCGGTCAGGAAGAACCGGGCCCATTTCAGCTGGTCGCCCGCGGTCGACCACAGCCCGCCGCTCGCGCTGTCCGCACGGGTGAGGCCCACGGTGTGCTCGACCGCCGCTTCACCGTCGCGCAGCACGTGTCCGACGGCGTGACGGCGGGTGAGCACCTCCCACGGCAGGTAATACGACTGGGTCATGCCGAGTGGTTCGAGCAGCCTGCCGCGGACCACGTCCTCGAAGGGTTCGCCCGCCATCACCTCCACGACCCGGCCTGCCAGCTGGAATCCGGCGTTGCAGTAGGAGAACACCTCGCCGGGCGGGAAGTTCTGCGGCAGGTCGCCGAACTTCGCGATCGCGAGGGCCAGCGCGTCGTCACCCCACCCGGTGGTGAAGTCGACATCGCCGAGGAAACCGGCCGAATGCGTGAGCAGATGACGCGAGGTCACCGTCTTCCGCGCCATCGGATCCGCCAAGGGGAGATCGGGAAGGTACTCGACGACCGGCCTGTCCAGGTCCAGCACACCGTCTTCGACCAGGGCCAGCACGGCGGCCGCGGCGAAGGTCTTGCTGGTGGAGCCGATCATGAACAACGTGCCGGGATCGACCGGAAGCCCGGTGTCCACACTGGACACTCCGGTGGCGAACACCGACTCCTCACCGCGGTACGTCACCCCCACCACCGCTCCGGGGACGCTCGCGCGACGCGCCTCCTCGTCGAGCACCCCTTGCAGCTCCTGAACGTTCGACACCCGTGTCCCCTTTCGTCCGGTCAGGTCAGCGTTTCACCGCGACGCCGCGCCCGGCTCGTCCGAACCGACGAACATCACCGGACCGGTGCGGGCGATATCACGTAGCCCGGGAGATCACGACCCAGTACACTGGACGACGCGGTCCGCTCAGTTCTGCCTCGGGCCGCGTTTCGTTGTCGAAGACCACGCGCCGCGGCCCCCCGAGGTCTGCGCCGGGCAGGACAACCGTTTCTATCCTTACGGAGATACCAGGGCGCGCTTCGCGCCCACACGCTTATGAGCACACCTACTTTCACCGAACTCGGCCTGCCCAAGACCCTCGTGGACTCGCTCGCCGAACAAGGCGTCACCAGCCCGTTCCCGATCCAGGCCGCCACACTGCCGCATTCGCTGGCGGGCCGGGACGTCCTCGGCCGCGGCCGCACCGGCTCCGGCAAGACGTACGGCTTCGTGCTGCCCGTCCTCGCCCGGCTCGCCGAAGGCCCTACCCGCCGCCGCCCCGGCCGTCCGCGTGCGCTGGTCCTGGCGCCGACGCGCGAACTGGCGACCCAGATCGAGGCGTCGTTCCTGCCGCTGGCCAAGCCACTCGGCCTCAAGGTCACCACGATCTTCGGCGGCGTCAGCCCCAACCCGCAGATCACCAGGCTGCGTGACGGCGTCGACATCGTCGTCGCGTGCCCCGGCAGGCTCGCCGACCACATGCGCTCCGGCGAGGCGAAGCTCGACCACGTCGAGATCACCGTCCTGGACGAGGCCGACCACATGGCCGACCTCGGCTTCCTGCCCGACGTCCGGCGCATCATGGCCGAGACCCCGGAGCGCGGGCAGCGGCTGCTGTTCTCGGCGACCCTCGACGCGGGCGTCGACGTGCTGGTCAAGCGCTTCATGCACGACCCGGTCACGCACAGCGTCGACTCGGCCCAGT
The DNA here is from genome assembly GCF_037997115.1 of Amycolatopsis coloradensis. Lineage (NCBI taxonomy): Bacteria > Bacillati > Actinomycetota > Actinomycetes > Pseudonocardiales > Pseudonocardiaceae > Amycolatopsis > Amycolatopsis coloradensis. The sequence continues at coordinate 224,969 of NZ_CP150484.1, read as the reverse complement.
CGCCGGTCTCGACGATGCAGCACCACGTGCTGCACCTGGAGGAGACCCACCGGCTGCCGGTGCTGATCGATCTCACCGCCGCCCCGGGCCGCACGCTGGTCTTCACCCGCACGAAGCACCGCGCCAAGCAGCTGACACGCAAGCTCATGGCCTCCGGCGTGCCGGCGGTCGAACTGCACGGCAACCTCGGCCAGACGGCCCGCACCCGCAACCTGGAGGCGTTCGCCTCCGGCGCGGCGAAGACGCTGGTCGCGACCGACATCGCCGCGCGCGGGATCCACGTCGACGACGTCACGCTGGTCATCCACGCCGACCCGCCGGTCGAGCACAAGGCGTACCTGCACCGCTCCGGCCGGACCGCGCGGGCCGGTGCGTCCGGCACCGTCGTCACACTGATGACCGACGCGCAGGTCGGCGACGTCCGCGACCTCACCCGCAAGGCCGGCATCAAGCCGACCACGACGCAGCTCGGCCCCGGCCACCCGCTGCTGTCGGAACTGGCGCCCGGTGAGCGTTCGTTCACCGCTTCGCCGCGACGGCCGATCGTGGACACGCGGCCGAAGCGCGTCAGCGCGAGCGGTGAAGCCATCCTGGGCAAGGGCGACGACGAAGACCGTCCGGCAAGCGGTGGACGTGGCGGCCGCGGTGGTCGCGGCCGGGGCCCCTCCGCCGGTGGCCGTGGCGCTTCCGGTGGCGGCCGTCGCGGCGGCTCTTCCGACGGCCGTTCGCGTCAGCCCCGTACCGAGGGCGACCGTCGCGGTGCTCCCGCCGGCCAAGGCCGTCGCGCGGCCGAGAGCACCGGACGTCGCGAAGGCGCGCCCAAGGGCGGCCAGGCCCGTCAGGGGCGCCACAGCTCCGCCGAGTCGCAGCCGCGCCGCGGCTCCGGTGCCGCGAAGTCCCAGTCCTCGCGGAACCAGTCCGGCGGCGCTCCGGCCCGTCGCGGTGGTGCCGCCGCGTTCTCCTCGGGGACCCGCGCGGGCTCGCGCCGCTCGCGCTAGTCCTCGCCGACGGCTGTCACGCGAGTTCCGCCCGCGATCACGCGTGATCCGGCGGCCGGCTCACGTGATCAGAGGGACGACACACGAGTTGGCCGTCTGATCACGCGAGTCGTCCGTCTGATCACGCGTGTCGTCCGGCGGGACACGCGTGACGGCCGCCGGATCTCGCGTGCTTGGAGGCGGAACTCACGTGGCTGGGGCCGGATCACGCGTGCCGGGCGGCGGCGCGGGCTTCAGCGGCCGCGCGGCGCTCCTCGAAGCGTGAAGCCTGCGTGTCGAGGGCCTTCAGGAACTGGTCGAGTTCGTCCCGTGCCTTCTCCCCCACCTCGCCGAGCCCTTCGAGCTCGAAGATCTTCCACTGCCGCAGCAACGGCCAGATCACCTCGTCGTGGTGGATGCGCAGGTCGTAGATGCCCGCCTTCGCGATCAGCGCGGCCTTCCGCACGAAGCTCGGGATCACCGCGCCCGGCATCTGGAACTGGACGACCTCGTCGGTGATGGCGCGCATCATCGCGTCAGGTGAAAGCTCCAGCGACGCCTGCACCAGGTTCCGGTAGAAGAGCATGTGCAGGTTCTCGTCCATCGCGACCCGCGCGAGCAGCTTCTCGCACAGCGGATCCTGCGTGTACTTTCCGGTGTTGCGGTGCGAAATCCGCGTCGCCAGCTCCTGGAAGGACACGTACGCGAAGACGTTCAGCAGCTCCTTGTCGCCGCTGTCGTAGCCGGCCTGCATGGTCTGCATCCGCATGCGCTCCAGCTCGACCGGGTCCACCGCGCGCGTCACCAGCAGGTAGTCGCGGATGCAGATTCCGTGGCGGCCCTCTTCAGCGGTCCAGCGATGCACCCAGGTGCCCCACGCGCCGTCGCGACCGAAGGCGCGCTCGATCTCGCGGTGATAGCTCGGCAGGTTGTCCTCGGTCAGGAGGTTGACCTCCAACGACGTCCGCGCGATCGGCGACACCCGCGACTGCTCGGGATCCCACGCCTCACCGCCGAGATCGGCGAAGTTGCGGCCCTCGTCCCAGGGCACGTACTCGTGCGGCATCCATTCCTTGGCGACCGAGAGATGCCGATTGAGGTTCTCCTCCACCGTCCCCTCGAGCTCGAGCATCAGCCGGGTGGTTTCGGGGACCGCCATGCGTTCGTCCTTCCAGGGTACGGAAAACGCTACCTACGACACCGTAACTTACGGTGTCGTAGGTTTGCCACCTCCGGAAGGTGAACGCTCAGGAGCCGGCGACGGGATGTCGCGAAAGCCACTTTCAGGACGTCAGGAATCACCGTGACCTTCGCAACGTCTGGCGAGTGGTCGGGCCAGGCGCCACACCGGGGCCGTCCATGAAGGAATTGGGACGTTGAATGTCCCATTTCCTTCATAGACGCGAGGTGTTCCAGTCCTCGACCTTGAACTGTCAGGAGCCGGCGACGGCCGCCAGCTTCGGCACCAGCTGCTCGATCGCGTACGGGATGCTCAGCACGGTGTTGAACGAGATCGCGGCCCCGACCGGCGGGTTCTCGTAGGTGATGAACAGATCCCGCTTGTCCGCCGACACCTTCAGCTTCCGGTACACCGGATCGGCCCGCACCCTGGCCTCCGCGCCGACGTCGGAGTTCAGCCACACCAGGCGATCCGCGTCGAACAGATCGAACCGTTCCGACGAGACCTCGACGACGTTGTTCTCCGGTTTGCTCAGCGCCTTGACCGGTTCGAAGGGCCGGAAGCCCAGCTCGGCCGTGAAGATCATCTTCGGGTCGGTCGTGGTGAACGCGGAGAACTTGCCCGCCTCGAAGGTATCGGCGACGACCATCGACAGCTTCGCGAACCCGGGATGCTCGGCCCGCGCCTGCGCGAACCGCCGGCCGATCCCGGCGATCAGGTCCTCGGCCTTCTGCGCGAGCCCCAGCGCGCGACCCACCATCCGGGTCGTCTCCTGCCACGGCGCCGCGTAGTCCTCGAACTTCGGCGGCTGCGCGACGACCGGGGCGAGCTGCGAAAGCTTGTCGTACTGCTCCTTCTTCATCCCGCTGTACTGGGCGAGGATCAGATCCGGCTTCAGCGCGGCGATCTTCTCGAAGTTGTAGTCGTCCCGTTCGCCCACGATCTCCGGCTGCTTGTCGCCCCAGCGAGCCTGGGTCCACGGCCACTTCCCGTACGGCCGCTCCTTGAACCAGTCGACGGCGCCGACCGGCCGGATCCCGAGCGCCAGCACGGCGTCGTGGTCGGACAGGCCGAGCGTGATGATCCGCGACGGCTGTTTTTCGACCGTCGCGGACCCGTACTTGTGCTCGACGGTCACCGGAAAGGTCCCCCCTGGCCTCCGGCGGCACCAGGGTCTCGTCGACCGATTGCGAAGAACCGCAACCGGCTAGCCTGCCCAAAGTCCTAAAGGGACGCGGTGAGACCGCGAGCACGCAGGACCGACCGTTCCAGCGGACGGAACACCACCAGCTCGATACCGACCCCGACCAGCAGGATCAGGAAGATGGCCGACATCACGGCCTCCATGCTGTTGAACGACGAGCCTTCGTGCAGGTACGCGCCGAGTCCCTTGCCGAGCGCCGGGGACAGCGCGATCAGCTCGGCGGCCATCAGCGAACGCCACGAGAACGCCCAGCCCTGCTTGAGCCCGGCGAGGAATCCGGGCAGCGCGGCGGGCAGCAGGATGTGCCGCGCCGACGAAAGCCGGTTCGCTCCCATCACCTGGCCGACGCGCGGCAGGATCGGCGGGATCTGGTCGATGCCCGAGACGAGGCCGTTCGCGATCGAAGGAACCGAACCCAGCAACACCACGAAGTAGATCGACGCGTCGTTCAGCCCGAACCACAGGATCGCCGCGGGCACCCAGGCCACCGACGGAAGGCTCTGCAGCCCGGTCAGGAACGGCCCGACCGCGGCCCGGACGACCCGAACCTTCGCCACCAGTAGCCCGAGCGGCGTCCCGATGACCACGCCGATCAGGAAGCCCAGCGCGGCCCGGTGCACCGACGTCCAGACGAACTCGAAGATCTCACCGTCGACGGTGATGCCGACGAGTTCGTCCCACACCGCGAGCGGCGCGGGCAGCATGGCCTCCGGCCAGAACGCGGCGGCCCACAGCGCCTGCCACAGCGCGATCACCAGGATCAGGAAGACCACCGGCGGCACGAAACCGCGAAGGAATCGCTTTCCCCGGCTTTCCCGGCGCTCCCCGGTGGGGGTGTCGAGCGAGTCGAGCCCCGCGCCGACGGCCTCGTCGGCGTCTTCCGCCGCGGTTTCGGGGCGGTCAAGCCGCGGCATGGGTACTGATCACCTCCCGGAGGTGACCGGTGATCTCCAGCGTCAGCTCCTCGGCGTCGGAGGCCTGGACGTCGCGCCATTCCCGCACCACCCGGCCGGGCCGCGACGAAAGCAGCACGACCCGCTGGCCGAGCCGGACGGCCTCGCGGACGTCGTGGGTCACGAACAGCACCGAGGTGCCGGTGCTGCGGTAGACGCGCAGCAGTTCACCCTGCAGGACGTCGCGGGTGATGGCGTCGAGCGCGGCGAACGGCTCGTCCATCAGCAGCAGCGACTGCTCCGGGTCACCGCCGACACGCAGGGTGGCGGCCAGCGCCCTGGCGAGCGCGACGCGCTGCCGCATCCCGCCGGACAGCTCGTGCGGCCGCTTGTCACCCGCGCCACCGAGGCGGACGAGTTCGAGCAGTTCGGCCGCCTTTTCCCGGCGCTCGGCCCGGCCGAAGCCGGCGAGCCGCAGCGGCAGTTCGACGTTGCGGGCCGCGGTCAGCCACGGCATCAGCGCGGCCTCTTGGAACATGACCGCGGGCCGGGAGGTCTCCAGGGTGATCGAGCCCGACGTCGGCCGGTCGAGACCGGCGACCAGGTTCAGCAGGGTGCTCTTGCCGCAGCCGGAGGCGCCGAGGAGGCAGACGAACTCGCCGGGGGCGACCGTCAGGTCCATCCCGTCGAGGGCCACGACGGCGCGGCCGGTCGGCCCGAAAGCCTTCCGCACCCCGTCGAGGCGCACGGCGACACCGGTGGACAGGCCGGGCTCCAAGGTGGTCGTCATCGCTGATCCCCTCCGGTCACTTCGTCAGCCCGGGCGCGTTCACGCCGGGCTTGCCCTGCTCTTTGAGCACGGCGTTGAGCGGGCCGAAATCGGCGAACCCCTTGAGGTCCACCGCGGACTTCACCACACCCGCGGTCACCGAGTCCTGCGCGAGCTGGCTGAAGGTCGACGCCACCGGATCGATGCCGAGTTCGATACCGGAGAACGCGCGATCGAGGACGGCCTCGCTCAGGGTGCTGCCCGCGAGCGCCTTGAGCTCGCCGTTGACGACCTTCTTCGCCTCGGCGGGGTTGGTCTTCGCCCACTCGATGGCGGCGAGTTCACCCTTGAGGATGGCGGTGACGGTCTCCGGGTGCTGCTGCAGGAACTCGCTGCGGACGATCACGACCGTGGTCGGGAACTTGCCTTCCGGCCACAGCGTCTTCTCGTCCAGCAGGACCTTCGCGCCCGCGTCGAGCACGAGACGCGAGGACCACGGCTCCGGCAGCCACCCGCCGTCGAGTTCGCCCTTCTTGAAGGCGTCGAACGTCTTCGGGTTGTCGAGGTTCGTGACCTTGACTCCCGCCAGCTTCTTCTCGGCGACGAACTTCTTGAGCGCGACGTCCTGGGTGTTCGCCAGCGACGGCGTCGCGATGTTCTTCCCGGTGAGCTGCTCCGGCGCGGTGATCTGCGGCTTCACCACCAACTGGGCGCCGCCGGTGACCGCGCCGGAGACCAGCTGGATGGCGCCCTTGGACTTGGTGAAGGCGTTGATGGCCGGGCCGGAGCCGATGAACGCGATGTCGAGCGAGTCGCCGAGCAACGCGTTGACCTCTTCGGGTCCGGCGTTGAACGTCTGGGTGGTGAGCTTCGTGGAGCCGAGCTCCTTGGCGAAGAAGCCGTTCTTGGCGCCGATCAGCGCGGGCGCGTGCGTCACGTTGGGGAAGTACCCGAGGCGCACCTCGGCCGCGGCGCCCTGGCTCTTCTGCTCCACTTCGGTGCCCCGATCGGCACGCGAACACCCGGCGATCCCACTGGCCAAGGTCAAGGCGGCGAAGGCCGCGGCCAGTAAGCGGGTTCTGTGGTGGGTGCGCACGGGAGGTCGCCTTTCGGAGGGTACGACTCGGCTCGGGTGGTGGCGCGAGAGTCGCATGTTCACCCACGTGCCTGCATCGCCATCCGAATGACGGGAAAGATGCTGAGAATCCTTGACACCAGACGGAACTCCTGTTCCACATTTCAGGACCGGTGTAACGGTTCGAGCCGAACGGACGAATCACGCTCAGTGGTGACGCACCCTCGTACCGTCGCGATGGCGGGCGTGCTGACCGCCGGGATCGGGATGGGCGTCGTCGCGTCGACGCTCAAGATCGCCGACGGTACGCACACCGTGCTCGACACCACCCTGTCCACGACGACGGGGTTCCTCTTCCTCCTCGCCGGCGCCGTCGCGCACGTACGCCGCGCCTCGAACCCCATCGGCCTGCTCATCGCGCTGGCCGGGCTCGCGCTGTTCGCCGAGGATCTGCAATTCGCCGACCAACCGCTGGTGCACACGGTGGGTTTGGCGCTGTCCGCGGCGTCCAGCCCGGTGATCGCGCATCTCGTGCTCGCCTTCCCGCACGGGAAGCTCCGGTCATACTCCGAACGAGCGCTCGCCTTCTCCGCGTACGCCGTGGTCTTCGGGTCGGCCATCCTCGGTCTGCTGGTCAACGACGATCCGAAGAACCTCGCCGCGGTCGCCGCATCGCCGGAGGCCGAACAGCTGGTCAAACGGCTGCTGGAGCTCGTCGGCGCGCTGATCGGCGGCGGAGTCGTGGTGGTGCTGCTCTACCGCTGGCTCACCGGACGGCTTCCGCAGCGGCGACTGCTCTCCCCTGTCCTCGCGATCGCCGTGGTCGGCGCATTGAGCACCACGGTCGGCAGCGCGCTCGGCTCCGGGCACCCGTTCTCCGAACCGCTGCTGGACGTCTACCGGATCTCGTTCTGCCTGTGGCCGCTGACGTTCCTGATCGGGGTGCTGCGGGCGCGGGTCGGCAACGCGGAGATGATCCGGCTCCTGCTGGAACGCGACGGCACCGGGCTGGCCGCGCTCGTGCAGGACGACGAGGTGTGGAAGGACAGCCGGTCGATCGACGCGCTCAACGCGGCCGCCGGGCTGGTGCTGGACAACCAGCGGCTCGCCGCGGAACTGGAGGAACGCCTCGTCGAGGTCCAGGCCTCCCGTGCCCGCATCGTGGCCGCCGCCGACGACGAGCGGAGACGGGTCGAGCGGGATCTGCACGACGGCGCGCAGCAACGCCTGGTCAGCGTCGTCCTGCTGCTGCGGATGGCGGAGCGCCGGCTCGGGAGTGAGCTCACCCCCGCCGTCGCGACACTGCTGCGAAGCACCATCGACGAACTGCAGGCCACGGTCACCGAACTGCGCGAACTCGCGCGCGGGCTCCGGCCCGCGATCCTCACCGAGGCTGGGCTGATCCCCGCGGTGCGGTCGCTGCTGGACCGGGTCCCGCTCGCGGTCGACCTCGTGGGCGCGGACGTGCCGCGGCTCAGCGGTGCCGTCGAGGCGACGGCGTATTTCGTCGTCTCGGAGGCCGTCACCAATGCCTTGAAACACGCGCGGGCGGGGGAAGTCCGCGTGTGCATCCGCGTCGAGGACGACGGCCTGCGGGTGGGCGTCCACGACGACGGCACCGGCACGGCCGACATCGGCGGCGGCTCGGGGCTGCACGGCCTCCGTGACCGGGTCCGCGCGCTCGGCGGCGAACTGACCGTCGCGAGCGAACCCGGCACGGGCACCACGGTTTCGGCCGTCATCCCCTTGGACGGCTAGGCCAGCCCGCGAATGGCGCGAGCGGGCGGCCGCGTCCCCTGGATCGACGCGATCATCTCCAGCACCTGACGAGTGCGCCGCACCTCGTGCACCCGGAACACCTTGGCTCCCTCGGCCACCGCCCAGGCCGTCGCGGCGAGCGTGCCGTCGACCCGCTCCGCGAGTTCCACGCCGAGCGTCTCGCCGACGAAGTCCTTATTGGACAGTGCCATCAGCACCGGCCAGCCGGTGTCCGCCAGTTCCCGCGCGTGCCGCAGCAGCGCCAGGCTGTGCCACGTGTTCTTGCCGAAGTCGTGCGTCGGATCGATCAGCACCCCTTCACGCGGGACACCGAGCGCGACGACGGCTTCGGCGTGCGCCGTGGTCTCCGCGACGACGTCCGCGACGATGTCCGGGTAGTGCACCCGGAACGGGCGAGTCCGCGGGACGGCGTTCCCGGTGTGCGAGCAGACGTAGCCGGTGCCGAACTCGGCCGCGACCTCGGCCAGTTTCGGATCGGCTCCCGCCCACGTGTCGTTGATCAGGTCCGCGCCCGCCTCGGCCGCGCGCCTGCCCACCTCGTGACGCCACGTGTCGACGCTGATCACCAGGCCGGGGTGCAGTTCGCGGATCCGCTCGACGAACGGGACCACCCGTCGGATCTCTTCCTCGACGTCGACCTCCGCGCCGGGGCCGGCCTTGACTCCGCCGATGTCGACGATGTCCGCGCCGTCGGCCACCGCCCTGGCGACGGCGGCGAGCGCGTCCGGATCCGAGAAGGTCGCCCCCTTGTCGTAGAAGGAGTCGGGAGTACGGTTGACGATCGCCATGACCAGGGCGCGGTCCCGGGCGACGCGGCGCCCGCGGAAGGTCAGCTCGTTCACGCACCGATCGTAGGCGAGCGGACGCCCGCCCGGTGAGTACCGCCCATCGGGACCGTCCCGGCGACCGGGAGCGCCCATTCGGGTGGCGTATCTGATATATGACGTAAGAGATCGGATCTCTCTTGACTCGCCGACGAACACCCGAGTACACGTTGTCCCACAAGGAAGTTCCGCCCCCAAGACTGGTCGGGATGCCGGCGGACGGCGGATCGGCATCCCGGCCACTCACTCCCCGCTTCCCCGGCGCAGGAAGGGCCTCGAATGTCCCCAGATCCTCTTCGCGCGGCACGGCTTTCCCGGCGCACGGTGCTGGCGGGAACCGCGGGCGCCCTCGGCGCGCTCGCCCTGCCCGGCGTGGCCTCCGCGGCTCCGGTGGATTGGTCGCGCGCCGTCGTCGACTCGACGATGAAGCGTCACACCCCGGCCACCCTCGGCGGCTGGGGCTACACCCGCGGCCTCTACCTCTACGGCCAGTACCTGGTGTACCGGCGCACCGGCGAGAAGTCCTACCTCGACTACATCCTCGCCTGGTACGACCGGTTCGTCACCGAGAGCGGAGTCTCCAACAATTTCACCAATCTGGACGCGATGCGCTCCGGGCAGATGTTCCCCTTGCTGTACACCGAAACCGGGCAGGCGAAGTACAAGACCGCGGCGGACCAGTTGCGCGCCCGGTTCCCGTCCTATCCCCGGACGTCCGACGGCGGGATGCTCCACGCCACGAGCAGGGTCGGGCAGCTGTGGGCGGACGGCGTGTACATGGCGCAGCCGTTCCTCGCCCTGTACGGCAAGACCTTCGGTGACACCGCCTACTGCTACGAAGAGGCCACGAAGAACGTCAGCGTCTACTTCGACCGGCTCAAGGAGCCCGCGAAGGGCCTGCTGTACCACGCCTATGACGAAGACGGCTCGGAACCGTGGGCCTCGGGCCCCGGACGGCATTCGAAATTCCACTGGGGCCGCGCGATCGGCTGGCTCGGGATGACGGCGATCGACCTCCTCGAAATCCTCCCCCGCGACCATCCGCGGCGCCGTCGTCTCGTCGACGTCGTGAAATTCCTCGCCGCGGGGTACACCCGCTGGCAGGACCGGGCTTCGGGCCGCTGGTTCCAGGTCGTCGACCGGGGCGGTGACAAGGACAACTGGCTGGAGACCTCGGCTTCGGCGATGTACACCTTCCTGCTCTCCCGCGCGGTGGAACGCGGCTACATCGGCGCCGAGTACCGGCCCGTGGCCGCGAAGGGCTATCGCGGGGTCTTGTCCCAGGTTTCGACCGGAGCCGACGGATTGACCGATATCTCGAACATCTCCGAAGGCACCAACGTCGGCGACACGGCGTATTACTACGCGCGTAAACGCAACACCAACGATTTCCACGGTCTCGGCGCGTTCCTCATCATGAATGAGCAACTCGCCCGCTGAGGTCGCCGCACCGGCCGAAGGGCGCTTTCCCCGCTTCCGACCTGGGGAAAGCGCCCTTCGGTCGTTTTCCGACCGGGTGCCGGGTATTGACCGGAGGCGCTAACATCGCGTGCTGCGACGCCCACTCCCAGGAGGGACGACCGGATGCGCGAGACGCCGCCCCTGGCCTCTTTTACCCGGCTCGAACTCGGTGACACCAGCACGATCCCGGTCGGTGTGACGGTTTCCCCGCACATCTCGCTGGTTTCGATGCTCGTCGAGGTCGTCGGCGGGTACGACCGCGGCCTGCCCGCCGCCTGGCGCCGTCAGGTGGGCTCGGCGATTCCCGAGCAGGGATATCGCGCGGCGAGCTCACTCGCCCGCCGCGGCACCTCGGTGCAGCCGGACTTCATCGTCCCGATCAGTCCCGGCGAGGACTGTTCCGCCGCGGCCCAGGCGGAAATGCTGCGCGACCTGACGGAATCCGACGTACTGAAAGGCCTGGAAGAGGTCTTCGGCGATCGGGTGCCCGCGCAGTGGCGGCAGGCCGCCGACCATCCGAGACGCTGGGCCGCCTCGCTCGCGGACGCCTTCACCGCGACCAGGCTGGCGACCGAAAACCTCTGGAGCAGGGCCCGTCCCCTGCTCGACCGCGAAATCGAGCGGATCGGCGTCGCCTCGGTCCGCGGCGGGACCGACGCGGTGCTCGGCCTGCTGCGGCCCCATTTCCGGTTCAGCAACGGCTGTCTGCTGCTGCCCGACGCCGAGCCGGCGAAGTACACCGTCCGTGGCCGCAAACTGATCCTCGTCCCGATGCTCGCGGGCAGCCGCTCGGTGGTGTCCAACCTCGACGAAGAGGACGCCATCTGGATCGGCTACCCGCTGCCGGGGCTCGACGGCCTGCTCGACGGCGGCAAGCCCGAACCGGCCCCCGGTGTCGACGGACTCGATCTGGTCGTCGGCGCCCACCGCGCGAAACTGTTGCGGCACTTGGGAAAGCCCGCCAGGATGGGCGAAATCGCGAATCTGCTGTCCTGTGCCGCGAGCACCGCGACCTACCACTGCGAACAGCTCGTCTCGGCTGGGTTGATCCAGCGGCATCGCGAGGGTCAGGTGGTGCTCGTGGTCCGGACGCCGCGCGGCGACGCGCTGGTGGACCTGCTCTCCTGAGCCGAGCGCGGTGGGCTGAAAGCGTCCTTCACCGCATCGGATGCGAGGAAAGCGTCCTTCACCGCGTCAGACGAGGCGAAGGACGCTTTCAGCCCACACTCACGAGGTCGCTAAACCCGCTGGAGTCCCGGCTTCCCCGCCTCGACGACGTAACTGCGGTCCGCGGCCAGGACAACCTTCGAGAAGTCGTACTCGGTGGTGTCCGAAAGCGTCATGAAGTCCGCCCGCATCTGCGTTTGCGACGCCGTCACGCGCACGTAACCACGCTTTCCCCGGCAGTACTTGACATGCGGGTTGTTCGACAGCCACGTCGAAGACGGATCGGTCGCGGTGTCGCTGTTGCTCGTGACCGAGGTCGTCACCAGTTCCGAACCGAACACCGGGTCGCTGTGGTTGAAGTAGTCGCGGCGCAGGTCGGCCGCCCAGTGCCGGTGGACGTCGCCGGTCAGCACGATCGGGTTCGGCACCTTGCGATCCACGATGCCCTTCGCGATCCGGTCGCGGGAAGCCTCGTAACCCTGCCAGGAATCGGGGCTCTCACAGGTCGCCTTGTTCCCGTCACCGTCACGGGTGGCGAAGAAGACCTGCTGGCCGAGGAAGTCCCACTTCGCCGGATGCGTCTCCAGTGCCTTCAGCAGCCACGCCTCCTGCGCCGTGCCCAGGATGCTGCGCGACGTCGACCGCATGTCGGTGCACGACGGGCCCGCCGAACCGGACGGGTCCGGCACCTGCGCGCTGCGATACTGGCGGGTGTCGAGCATGTGGAACCGGGCGAGGTTCCCCCAGCCGAACTGCCGGTACAGGCGGATCGACGCGCCGCTCGGCTTCGCGGTGGACCGGATCGGCATATTCTCGTAGAACGCCTGGAAACCTGCGGCCTTGCGCGCGTCCGTCGCCGGGCTGGTGGTGCCGTTCCAGTTGTTCATCACCTCGTGGTCGTCGAAGACCACGATCCACGGCGCCATCGCGTGCGCGTTCTGGAGGTCGGCGTCGGTCTTGTGCTGGGCGTGCCGGGCGCGGTACTGGGCGAGCGTCGTCACGTCCTCGGTGGACGCCAGTTTGCGCGGATTCCGGTCGGCGGCGGCACGGCCGGACTTCCGCTCGTACATGTAGTCGCCGAGGAACAGCACCAGATCCGGGTTGTCCGCGAGCATGCCCTTGTACGAGTGGTACCAGCCTTCCTCCCAATGCTGGCAGGAGGAGAAGCAGTACTTCAGCTGGTTCACCGCCGCACCGGCGGCGGGGGCGGTCCGCGTCCGGCCGACGGGCGAAATGTGGCCGCTGGTCTTGAACCGGTAGAAGTACTCCCGTCCCGGTTCGAGGCCCACCGGTTCGATGTGGACGCTGTGTCCGGAGGCACGGGCCGCGGTCACGGTGCCCTTCTGCACGATCGAGGAGAACGCCTGGTCGTCGGCGAGTTCCCAGTCCACTGTGTACGAAGCGTCCGGCATGCCGCCGAAACCGTCGGGGTTCAGCGGGGCGGGAGCGAGCCGCGTCCACAGCACGACACTGTCCGGCAGCGGGTCACCCGACGCGACACCGAGCTGGAACGGGTCGTGGATGGCGGGCGCCGCCGCCAGTGTTCTCGCGTTCGCCCACGAAGGCACCGTCGACGACAACGCCGCCGCCGAAACCGCCGCGGCCCCACCGAGGAGTACCGCACGCCGATTCACCTGGCCCATGAAAATTCAACCTTTCGAAGTGGGGAAAGAACGGGGAGGGATTTCACGCGGCGTAATCGGTGATGCCGCCACTACAGGCCTCGAGCGTCGGATTCGCGGCGGCGTCGGCGACGCAGACCTTGTAATAGACCCACGATCCCTTCGCGACCGGCACGGCCTTGTCGACGTGGGTGCCGTTACCGCCGGATGCCCAGACGTAGAACGGGCCGGCGCCACCCTTCAGCCAGTACGCGACCACGGCGGACTTGCCGTCGGCGTTCCTGTCGTAGACGAGGAAATGCGCGTCCGAAGAGCGGAACTGCCCCTCACCCGCGCAGACGCCGGTGGAGCATTCGGCGCTGCCGGAGCCGACTCCGCAGTCGGGGGCGATCCGCTGGTCCGAGCCGGTGTAGACGTAGCCGTCCGAGATGTAGCCACCGAGCGCGGGGACGTAATCCCACAACGTCGTGGTACCCAGCGGACCGGTGACCGAGGTCCCGACCGTCTGGCAGTCGATGGTCACCGTGGCGCCGTTGGCCACCGTGCGCACCGCGGTCGAGGAGGTGCTCGGGGCGCGGCGGACGTTCAGCGGATCGCCCGCCGTCTTCACGGTCCCGGTGGCCGCGGCCAGTGCGGGAGTGGCTCCGGCGAGACCCAAGGCGCCCGCCGTCACCAGCACGAGAAAGAAACCGGCGAGCCGCCGGACACTTGAACGCTTCATGGCTTCAGCGTCGACCGGCGTCGTACACATCACGTACAAACGCCGACCGGCTGTCTGCACATGCATGCGAATGGATCTAGCCAACCATGGCGGGACGGCAATATTATCGGCGGATATGGGGCTCCTGCCGTATTGGCGGTTTAGGTGACTATTCTCGGGTTTCGCGTTCTCGGTCCGCTCGAAGTGGCGGTGGACGGGCAGGTGGTGCCGCTCGGCGGGCCCAAACCCCGGCTGCTGCTGGCCGCTCTCCTGCTCCAGCCCAACGTCGTCGTCTCCACCGAACTGCTGATCGAGGTCCTGTGGCCTTCGTCCGCTCCCCGGTCGGCGGCGGCGAACATCCGCACCTACGTCCATTCACTCCGCAAACGCCTCGCCGACCACGACCCCGAGCTCGGGGAGCGCATCGGAAGCCGGGCATCCGGATACATCCTCAAAGCCACTCCCGACGAGATCGACCACATCCGCTTCGGCGAATTGGCCGCCCGCGCGCAGGACGCGCTCGGCCACGGGGAAGCCGAATCCGCGCTGGACCTGCTGGATCAAGCCGAAGCGCTGTGGCGCGGCGAGGTCCTCGAAGGTCTCCCCCACGACCACGGCTGGGGCGCGACCGTCGCCCGGCTGACGGAATTGCGGCTCGCGGTCCAGGAACAGCGCCTGCGCGCGAGGATCGAACTCGGCCGGACCGCCGAAGCCGTCGCCGAACTGCGCGGCCTGGTCACCGAACATCCCCTGCGCGAGGAGCTCTGGCAGCAGCTGATCGTCGCGCTGCGGGCCGACGGCCGCACGGCCGACGCGATCGAGGCCTACGAAACGGCCGAGAAGGTGCTCGCGGACGAACTCGGCACCGAACCGGGGCCGCGGCTGCGGGAACTGCGGGCTTCGCTGGTCCTCACGCCGTCCGCGACCCAGGACGCGGTGACCGCCGCCCTCACCGTGCCGGTGACGCCGGTCTGCCAGCTGCCGCTGGACCTGCCGGACTTCACCGGCCGCGACGACGTGGTCGGCGAGCTCGTCGGCCTCTTCCGTGAACGCAGCGAGCAGGGAAAGCCGGCGATCGCGGTGCTTTCGGGGGCACCGGGGATCGGCAAGTCCTCCGTCGCGATCCGGGTGGCGCACGCGGTCCGCGACGATTTCCCGGACGGTCAGCTGCACGTCGACCTGGCCGGGACGTCGTCATCGCCCCGGCCCCCGATGACCGTGCTCGCCGAGCTGCTCCGCGCGCTGGGCGTCCCGGACGCGGGGCTGCCGCGTGATCTCCCCGAGCGCGCGGCGTTGCTGCGTTCCCGGCTCGCGACACTGCGGATGTGCGTCGTCCTCGACGACGCCGGCAGCGCGGCGCAGGTCCGCCCGCTGCTGCCCGGCGCGGGTTCCTGCGCGGTGCTGATCACCAGCCGGGTCCGGATGCCGGATCTGGCCGGGGCCACCCCGGTCGACGTCGACCTGCTGCCCGAGGCCGAGGCCGCGAAGCTGCTCGAAGGCATCGTCGGCACGGAAAGGGTCGCCGCGGAGCCGGACTGCGCGACGGCGATCCTGCGCCACTGCGGGTATCTGCCACTGGCGATCCGGGTCGCCGGGGCGAAGCTGACCCATCGGCCGGGCTGGACGTTGCGCGTGCTGGCCGACCGGCTGCGCGACGAAAGACGAAGATTGGACGAACTCCGCGTCGGAGATCTCGCCGTGCGGGCCAGTGTCACCCTCAGCTACGACCTCCTGCCTATGTCGGCGGCGACCGCGTTCCGCGGCCTCGGCGGGCTCGGCTCGGTCCAGTTCCCCGGCTGGGTGGTCGCGGCCCTGCTCGGCCGCACGCACGGTGAGGACGTCCTCGATGTACTGGTGGACGCTCATCTGGTCGAGCTCAGCGGCTCGGACGCCACCGGCGAGCCCCGCTACCGCCTGCACGACCTGTTGCGGTGTTACGCCCTCGAACTCCGGGCGCAGGACGTCCCGGCGAAGGCGCGCGACGCCACGAAACGGGTGCTGGAGGGCTATCTCGCGCTCGCGGTCGAGGCCGCGGATCGGATGCCGATCCATTTCTTCGGGCTCTACCGGGACGACACGGCCGTCCAGCCCGCGCTGCCACCGGGTACCGCGCATCTGATCGAGGACCCGGCCGCGTGGTTCGCCGCCGAGCGGCACACCTGTGTCGCCGCCGTCTCGCTGGCCGCCGACCTGGGTTTCGACTCGCTGGCCTGGCGTCTCGCCGCCGCGCTGGCCCCGTACTTCGACCAGCGCGGTCACCAGGACGACTGGATGCACACCCATGCCGTCGCGCTGGCCGCCGCGCGCCGCTCGGGCGAGGTCCGCGGCGAGGCGATCATCCAGCGCAACCTCGGGCAGATCCAGCTGTACCAGGACAGCTACGCCGAAGCGCTGGTCGCGTTCGAGCAGTCGCAGCTGCTGTTCGACAAGGTCGGCGACACGCAGGGCGCGGCGATCGCGCTGGCCGGGCTCGGCACCGTGCTGCGGATCAAGGGCGAGGACGCCGTCGCGCTGGAGCACTGTCACGCGGCGCTCGACCAGTTCTCGGCGGCGGGCGATCCGCACGGCGAGGCCCTCGCGCGGATCGCGATCGGCGCGGTGTGGCTGGCGCGGCGCCGGTTCGACGAAGCGGAACGCTGGTTCACCGAGGCGCTCGATCAGTCCGCCCGGATCGGCGATCGGCACCGGGAGGCGCACGCGTTGAAACGGCTCGCCATGCTGCGCCAGCACCAGGGCGACCTCGCGGGCGCGCGGGAGTGGGTCGACCGTGCCATCGCGATCTTCAACGAACTCGGCGACGACCACTGCGTCGGCTACGCGAACCAGAACCTCGGCGAGTTGTATCTGCACAGCGGCGATCTGGCCCACGCGCAGCTGCTGCTGGTCAATTCGCTGAGCGTGCACCGGCGCAACGGGGATCGCCGGTCCGAGGCCGAGGTGTCCCAGCTGCTCGGGGAACTGCACGAGGCGCTGAGCCAGCCCGAGCGGTCGCGGACCTATTCGGAGCGCGCGCTGGCGTTGTGGCGGGAACTCTCCGCGCGGCCACAGGAATCCGCACTCGCTTCGCGCCTGCAGGAAGCGGCCGAAGCCTCCTACAACGACTCCGCGAGCGCCTGACCTTTTCGCACTTCGGCACCTGATTGCGGGTTCACCCACCGCGATCAGGTGCCGACTCACGTTTGTATCGATCGTGTACACCCCCCGGCGAAGCTCCCTTCGTAGCCACCGAGAGTGCTCGAAGGGAGACCGGAATGGTCCGGACCGTTAAGGCCCGCCGGGTGATGGCGGCCGTGCTGGCCGTGGGGGCGGTCACCGCCTTGGCCGCCAGCCCCGCGAACGCGGCGCCCGAGGGAAGCTGGCGCGCCGACTTGTCCACTGTGGACGGCGACGACGTCAACGTCCGCAGCGACGGCGGCGTGCTCAGCCTGGAAAACGCCGCCTGGCACAGAAAACCCGACTCCGTCGGCAGCCAGGGTTACCTGCTGCTCGCCGAGCAGAAGCTCGGGAAGCCGGTGAACCGCGTCACCGCCCAGGTGACCGCCGACGCGCCGAAGGGCACCGAGGTCGAGGTCGACGTCCGAGGCAGGCTCAACTCCCAGGACTGGACGGAGTGGACGCCCACCGAGGGCGGCGCCGCCCACCTGCCCGCCTCCGTCTCCACCGTCCAGGTCCGCATCGGACTGCGCACGGTGACCGACGGCGTGACCGCGAAGGTCAGCGACGTCACCCTTCAGGGTGAGCTCGGCCCGCAGGTCAACGCGATCGGCGCGGCCGCGGCCCCGCTGACGTACCGGGTCTACGGCACCCGCGAGGGCCTCGTCGGCGGCACCACCGCCAACGGCCACGTGATCAAGTCCCGCGACCACTTCGTCGCCCTCCCCTCTGGCCGTGGCCTGGCGCCGAAGAACACCGGCAACTACACCGTCCGGATCTGCCGCACCGACAACAGCCGCTGCGAGTACGCGCCGGTGTGGGACGTCGGTCCGTGGAACACCAAGGACGACTACTGGAACCCGTCGGCCACCCGCCAGATGTGGAAGAACCTGCCGCAGGGCAAGCCCGAGGCACAGGCGGCGTACCAGGACGGCTACAACGGCGGCAAGGACGAGTTCGGCCGCAAGGTGGCCAACCCGGCGGGGATCGACCTCGCGGACGGCACCTTCTGGGACGGTCTGAAGATGACGGACAACGGCTGGGTCAACGTCTCCTACCTGTGGACCGGCTCCGGCCCGACCGGCGTCATCAGCACCGCGGGCGACCCGATGAACGTCCGGGCTTCGGCCAGCACCACCGCGGCGATCAAGGGCCTCGCGGCGAACTACGCGAAGGTCAACATCGAGTGCTACGTCGAGGGCGAGACCGTCACCGGCAAGTTCGGCACCAGCAACGTCTGGGACCGGATCGGCCCGGGGCACTACGTCTCCGACACCTACGTGCAGACCGGCTCGGACCTGCCGGTGGCACCCAAGTGCTCGTGACCCCCTGAACCCGCTTCGGCCGAAGGCCCCGCTATCGCGGTGACAAGGCGCCCCTGGCCACGTCGATCGCGGTCGCGGGGTCAGAGGTCGAACACAGATCGCGAAGGCCCGGCGTACCCCATAACGCCGGGCCTTCGCCCTTTCGTCCCGCTGCGGGAAGAACTCCTGCCGCATTCCAACAACTACGGCGGCTACCTGAACTTCATGAACGAATACGACGAAGACCGGGTGCGCACGGCGTTCGGCGCGGAGAAGTACGCGCGCCTGGCCGCCGTCAAGGCGGTGTACGACCCGGACAACGTGTTCCGGCACAACGCGAACATCCGTCCCACTGAGTGAGCCGTTTATTCACAACCATGAATGGTCTTCACAATGCCGTGATCGTCGTGCGAAACTCCCGTGACGCATTTCCCACTGACGAATGGCGGGTATGGTGAGCGTTTCCCGGCGAACCCTTTTTACCCATGTTCCCGGCATTGCCGCCGTCGCGGCGACGGCGATCACCCCGGCCGCCAGTGCGGCCGGGGAAGTGGCCGACAGCCTAAGGACATTCCGCCGAACGGCCGACTACGCGGTGACCAAGCTGCGAGCCGTCGCACCCGGCGTGACGGCCTTTCCGGAGATCACCCGGTTCGAGAAATGGACCTATTCGCAGAACGGCGGCTGGATCGGCGGATTCTGGCCGGGCACTTTATGGCTCGCCTCGATCTACAGCGGCGATCCGCAATTCCGCACCCTCGCCATGGCGTCGGCGGAAAAGCTCGCGCCGCGCCAGCACGAGACGCGGGACCACGACCTCGGATTCCTCTTCTACCCGTCGTGGGTGACCGGCTGGCGGCTCACCGGCGACGAGAAATGGCGCGCCGGCGCGCTCACCGCCGCCGCGTCGCTCATCCAGCGCTACAACGAAAAAGGGAGGTTCATCCGGGCGTGGGGCGCACTCGGCACGCCGAACAACGCCGGCCGGGTCATCATCGACACGATGATGAACCTGGATCTGCTGACCTTCGCGAGCAAGCAGACCGGTGACCGGAAGTACCTCGACATCGCCGTCTCCCACGCGAAGACGACCGAACGGGTCTTCCTGCGCCCGGACGGTTCGACGCCGCACGTGTTCGATTTCGATCCCGAGACCGGCGCCGAAATCGGCCCGAACACCGTGCAGGGTTACAGTCCGGCGTCCTGCTGGTCGCGCGGTCAGGCGTGGGGGATCTACGGGTTCACCACGATGTACCGGCGTTCCGGCGACCCGCTGTTCCTGCGGACCGCGCAACGCCTTGCCGACTTCGCGCTGCGTGCCCTCACCCCGGACGCCGTGCCGGTGTGGGACTACCTCGCACCGCAGGCGCCGCACGACATCAAGGACTCCTCGGCCGGCGCGGTGATGGCGTGCGGCCTGCTCGACCTGGCGAAGGTCGCGAACCGGCCGCACTACCGCGAGGCGGCGATCCGGATCCTCACCGCGTTGTGCGACACCTGCCTGACCACGAAGTCCACCCGCGCCGAGGCGATCGTGGCGCGGGGGACGCGCAACCGGCGGGCCGAGGACGGCGTCGAGGTTTCGCTGCCCTACGCCGACTACTACCTGCTGGAGGGCATTTTGCGGGTGCTGATGCCGAAGGAGATCGACAGGGCGATCGACCTGTCGAGCGTCTGACCCGGCGGGGTCACCTGGCAGGCGGCGTTCCCTGAAGGTAGTGAAGGCCTCCTTCACTACCTTCAGGGTAGGGAAGGAGGCCTTCACGGACCTCCGGCAGGCCGCGGCCGTGCAACGAAGGGCGCTCAGTGCGCGTGGTGCCCCTCGTGACCACTGTGTCCGCCGTGGTCGCCGTGGTCGCCGTGCCCGCCGTGGTGCGCGTGGACCTTCGCATGCCCCAGCCCGCGCCCGATCATCCACTTGTTCACCGGCACCGTCAGCACGAACGCGACGGCCAGCGCGAACGCCAGCGCGCCCCAGAACAGCGGACTCGCGAGCCCCGCCTCCATGGCACCCGGCACCACCAGCATGACCCCGTTGTCGACGATCTCCATGACCGCGATCGACACGGTGTCGGCCGCCAGCGCCACCTTGAGCGCGGTGCCGAACGGCAGGCCCGACTTCAAGACGCCGCGCATGGTCAGCGCGTAGCCGAAGACGAAAGCGAGCGCCACCGCGAGGATGATCGTCGCCACGTTGCCGAGGCCGAGCGCCGTACCGATCACCATGCCGAGGACCTCACCGATCGCACAGCCGGTGAGGCAGTGCAGCGTCGCCGAAGCCGCCATCGACCAGCTTGCTCCATGCCGTGTCTCGTTCATGCGGACACTATACCCCCCACCCGTATAAGTGGCGCAGTGATCCGCGTCTCGCGGTCGCTCACCGTCACCCCCGTAGGCCGACCCGGTAATCGGCCCAGGTCGATGAACTCACTTCCGTAACCCTTTGCGCTCATCCGGTTGACCGGGGTAACCGAGGACCCCTAGTTTCGCCGGAGGTCTCCACCGCGCGTAGACCGATCGGCTGGTTCAGGTAGTTCCGTGACTATGGGGTGGAGATGCGAGGGCCGACGAAGACGCTCGTCGTTGCCACTGTGCTCGCTTGGGGCATGGTGTTCGGGCTGACCGGCTGTGGCGGTGGTGAAGAACCGGCGGAGACGGCGGCGAAGCCGATCCGGATCGCGTTCGTGCCGAAGGTCGCGGGCATCCCGTACTTCGAGGCGATGAACGCCGGCGGGCAGGCCGCGGCCAAGCAGCTCGGTGTCGAATGGTCCTCGACCGGCCCGGTCACGGTGGACCCCGCGGCGCAGGTCTCGATCGTGCGCGGCCTCGTCGACCAGCAGGTGGACGTCATCGCGATCGCGCCGAACGATCCAAGGGCGATCGCCCCCGCGATCACCGAGGCACGGGCCAAGGGCGTCCATGTGATCACTTCGGACACCGACGCACCCGGCACCGATCGCGAACTCTTCGTCAACCAGGCGACCCCGGAGGGCATCGGCAAGGCGCTCACCGACGCCCTGATGAAGAAGATGGGGAACGCGGGCAAGTACGCGATAGTCTCCTGCGGCGAGACCGCCGAGAACCTCAACGCGTGGATCGCGGTTCAGCGCGCGTATACCGCTACGGAGTACCCCCATGCACAGCTCGTCGAGACGGTCTACGCCGGCGAGGACAAGGACAACGCCACCGCGCTGGCCAAAGGGCTGATGGCCAAGTACCCGGACCTCACCGGCCTGGTCGGCGAATGCACGACGTCCGCGCCCGGGGTCGCCGAGGCCGTGCGGTCGCAGCAGAAGATCGGCCGCGTCTTCACCGTCGGCGTCGGGACGCCGCAGGCGATCAAGCCGTACCTGCTGGACGGCTCCGCGTCGCTGTCGGTGCTGTGGAACGTCGAATCGCTCGGCTACCTCACCGCGTGGGCGGGCAAGCAGATCGCGGAGGGCAAACGGCTCAGCCCGTCGAACAAGGTCAACCTCGAACTCCCCGCGATCAAGTACGAGGAAGACACGAAGACCGTGCTCCTCGGCGACCCGCTGCTCATCACGCGCGAGAACGTGGACCAGTTCAAGTACTGACTCACCGGGCCCGCCGGACGGCACCCGCCGCCGCGCCGCCGCCGAGGATCAGCACCAGCGCGGTCAATCCCCACCGCCGCTTCTCCTTCGTGCGGGCAAGGGAATCGGTCTCCGCCGCCTCCTCCTTCCGTTCCCGGGGCGCGGCCGAACGAGACGGCTTCGGCGCGGGAGCGGGCGGCGGGACCACCTGAGGTGCCGGAGTGGGCGCCGGGCTCGGCGACGGCGTCGGAGAGGGGGTCGGTGAAGGACTCGAACTCGGCGACGAAGACGGACTGGGCGAGGGCGTGGAAGACGGAGTGGGTGACGGCACCGGAGTCCGAGTGGATGTCGGCGTGGGTGTCGGAGTCGGCTTGGGCGGCTCGGGTTTCGGCGGCTCAGGCGCGGTGAGGCAACCCGCGGCGTCCGAACCCGCCAGCGGCGGGCCCGAACGCACGACGGTCACCTGCCCGCTTCGGTCGAGGCGGTAGAGCACGCTGCGCCCGCCGATCCGGTTCGCCGTGGCGTACAGGGCGCCGTCGCGGCCGAGCACGACGGAGCCGTAGACGTCGGCGGGCGGGAAGCGCGCGTCTTCGGCTTCGCGGACCTTGCCGGATGCCGGGTCGATGGTGATCACGGCGCCCTTTCCGCGCCAGGTGGTGGACACGCCGTAGAGCAATCCGTTGTGGTACGCGAAATCGTTGACGTCGTGGGCGAGCGTGATCGGCCGCAGGAACACCGTCCTGATCACCCGCAGGTACCGCTCTCCCGGCGACAAGTCCACTGTGTACAGTGTGCCGTTCCTGAGCAGATACCAGTAATTCTCGCCGATCGCGCCGGCGGTCACCCCGGCGACGGGGCTCCACACCGGCAGCCGGTTCCCGGCACGGGTGATCGGCCCGAGATCCTGGGTCTTCCCGTCACGGTCGATCGTCACCGCGTGCCCGCCCCGGCTGAGTCCTTCCGCGACACCGAAGACCAGGTTCCGCGTCGCGGAGTAGCCGAGCGCGTTGAGCCGGTAGCCCGGCTCGGTCACGCGCGAAGTGGTCCCCGATCCGGCGTCGAACCAGCGCAGCTTCGACTTCCCGTGCGACCCGGTCTCCGCCTGCACCACCAGGCAGGACTCGGCGGCGCGCGCGGCCATCGGGGCCAGCAGCGCCGACGCCCCCACCAGGCCGGCGACGGCCACCGTCGCCGCCGTCCGCGTCACCCGGTCCACGGTGCTCACCGGCTCAAGAGATCCTCGCCAGCGCGGAGGTGAACGCGTCCGGCGGGATCCGTACCCCACCGCCGAACGGGTTCTGCAGCTGGTAGATCGCGAACAGCAGCAACGTGACCGTGCCTGCCAGGGTGGACACGATCACGAGATGCGCGGCCAGCCGCGTACCGCCGAACAGGTTGGGCAACAGCGCCGAGACGAGGCTGCCGAGAATGAGCGCGAACCAGACGACGCCGCCGACCCGGCCGCCGACGACCGCGTTGAGCCGGTCCTGCCGGGCTTCATAGACCTGCCAGAGCTGGGTGGACGCCTCGGCCTTGCGCTCACGGACCCAGTCGTCGTCCGAGGGGGCCTTGTCCACCGCCTTGCGCAAGTTGTCGAGGTGCGTCCAGCCGAGATCGGGGAGGCTCGTCTGCCCCCCGGCCATCAGCGGCCACTCCTTCTTTTCGACCGTGGTGATGTACTCCGCGCTCAGCTTCCGAACCTCGTCCTTGACCTCGGTCCCCAGCGAATCGGCGGCCCAGACGGCGGCGACCAGGCTGTCCGCCTCGTGGTACGAGCCCTCGCGCGCCGCGCTCGCGGAGTCGAAGAGCGAGATCAGGACGAACGCGACCAGGACGGCGTGCAGCCCACCGACGATGGTGAACACCTGGCCGGCGGCGTCGTTGTTGTCGGGCCGTCCCTCGTCCCAGCCGAACCTGCGGACGAGGTAGCCGACGAAGCCCGCGAGGGCCGCCGCGCCGACGACCCAGGCGATGCCGGTCAGGTACATGCCCATTCGAGTCCTTCCCACGGAGACTGCTGAAGCTAGTTCACCCTTCCACGAGCGAAAAGACCGGTTGAATCAATTCATACCAGCGGCGGACTCAGCGCAGTCGATCATCACCGGCTCGGCCCAATTTCTCAGCACTCGAAACAATTTCCGATACGCGCCGGAAAGGCGCGTCACCGATCGGAGAGCGCGGCTTCACGACCGAGTGAGTCGCCACCACGAGACGTCACCGACTCCGCCGCATACCGGCATTTCGCGCAGCTTCGACACCCGAACGGCCGCCTCCGGCCGCGCGTCCGGGACGGTCGGCAAACAGGTGAACATTTCCGCAGACCCGATCGAGTTGTTTGTCGGGGCATTACCCCTTGCTATGTTGACTTTGCCACCGCCCTACTCGAATGGTTATCCACGAATTGCGAAAAACAGCAGTTCTCCGGGTCGACTGAAAGGGAGTCCGTTGACGACCATCGAGACCCATACCGGAGCCCGGCCCGCCGGTGAAGTGCTGACCTGGAGCCGGAATCTGCTCGACCCGGCCTTGCGCGAGGCCGTCGACGGCATGCCCGAATCGATGCGGCTCATCGCCGGCTACCACTTCGGCTGGTGGGACGAACACGGGCGTCCGTCCACTTCGGACAACGGGAAGGCCTTGCGGCCCGCGCTCGCGCTGCTGTCGGCGCGGGCGGTCGGAGGGCACGCCGAGATCGCCGTCCCGGTGGGTGTCGCGGTGGAGATGGTGCACAACTTCTCCCTGCTGCACGACGATGTGATGGACTCCGACACGACCCGGCGGCACCGCCCGACGGCCTGGACCGTTTTCGGCACCGGCGCGGCGATCCTCGCCGGGGACGCCCTGCTGTGCCGGGCCTTCGAGGTGCTGGCCCCGTTCGGGCAGACCGCGCTGCGGGTGCTCAGCACCGCCGTGATCGACCTGCTGGAGGGCCAGAGCGCCGATCTGAAGTTCGAGGAACGCGGTGACGTCGACACCGCCGAATGCGTACGGATGGCCGAGGGGAAGACCGGCGCGTTGCTCGGGGCGTCGTGCACGCTCGGGGCGCTGGCCGGGGAAGGGAGACAGGATCAGGTCGACCGGCTGACCGAGTACGGGAGGGCACTCGGGCTGGCGTTCCAGCACATCGACGATCTACTCGGGATCTGGGGCGATCCGGCGGTGACCGGCAAACCGGTCCACTCGGATCTGTCCAACCGGAAGAAGTCCCTGCCGGTGGTGGCCGCGCTCCACTCGGGGACGGAAGCCGGGCGAGAACTGGATGCCTTGTACCGCAAGGAAAACCTCGACGCCGCGGAATTGCCCCACGCGGCCGAGCTGGTGGAACGGGCGGGCGGCCGGGCTTGGAGTCAGGAGCAGGCCGACGCGCTCCTGACCGGCGCGCTGCACCATCTCGCCGTCTCGAATCCGGTGCCCCGCCCAGGCGCCGAGCTCGCGGCGCTCGCGAAACTGGTGGTACGGCGACGGTATTGAAGGCGGGCGCGGTAAGGCAGGGGTGGGCGGGACGAGCCCGCCCCTGCCCCCTCTGGTCAGCGGCCGGGGCGGGTCAGCCCCCGCTCGCCCGCGCCGCGGCTGAGGACGACTTCGTCGGTGGCCTCGAGCGCTTCCGCGCCGGCGTTCCCGGCCTGTCCCGCGGTC
This sequence comes from Amycolatopsis coloradensis, assembly GCF_037997115.1. Lineage (NCBI taxonomy): Bacteria > Bacillati > Actinomycetota > Actinomycetes > Pseudonocardiales > Pseudonocardiaceae > Amycolatopsis > Amycolatopsis coloradensis. Next base: position 199,671 of record NZ_CP150484.1, on the reverse strand, counting down.
AGGTCGAGCAGGCGGATCGGCGGGCCGAGCTGGACCAGTGTCGGGACATATTCGGCCTTGTCGACCTTCCAGCGTTCGCCGTCGCGCACGAACCGGAACCGCGCGGCCGCGCCCTGTTCCGTCGAACCCTTCGGCTCCGAATGGCGGGCGACGCTGTTGCCGAGGCCGTAGGCGACCCACTTGCCGTTGATCTGCTCGAAGGGCTGCACGACGTGCGCGTGATGGCCGATGATCAGGTCGATCGAGTCGTCGCCGAGGAGTTTCTTCGCCAGTGAGCGCTGTTCGGCGGTCGGCTCGTGCTGGTACTCGGTGCCCCAGTGCAGGCTCGCGAGGACGACCTGCGCGCCCGCCTTCCGCGCGGCCTTGGCCTCGGCGATCACGTCTTCGGCGTCGATCTGGTTCACCAGCCAGGGTTTGCCCGCGGGCACCTTGATCCCGTTGAACCCGTAGGAGTACGAGAGCTGGGCGACCTTGACGCCGGTGACGTCGACGATCAGCGGCTTCTTCGCCTCCTCGGCCGAACGCGCCGAGCCGGTGTGCTTGATCCCGGCCTCGTCGAGTTCGTCGAGGGTCCTGGTCGCGCCGTCCACGCCCTGGTCGATCGTGTGGTTGGACGCCGTCGAGCAGTTGTCGTACCCGGTGTCCTTGAGCGCGCCGGCTATCTCGGGCGGCGCGCTGAACGACGGGTAGCCGCTGTACGGCCCGCCCTTCGGCGCGAGCGGGGTCTCGAGATGGCAGATGCCGAGGTCGGCCCCGGAGATCAGCGGTTTGATCCCGGCCAGCAGAGGCCGGTAGTCGATCTTGCCACCACCGTCTTCCTTCGCCTGTTCGGTCAGCGCGGGGTGGATCAGCACGTCGCCGGTCGCGACCACGGTGAACGACCCGTCCGGCGCCTGGCTCGACGGCGGCGCCTCGGACGTGGCGGGCGGCTGCCGCTGTTCCGGAGCGCTGCCGCACCCCGCGAGCAGGAGGGCGGCGCCGAGGAGGGCAGTGGTCTGACGGGCACGGGAGCTGAGCATTTATTCCCTCGATCGGGTGAAGGTCCCTCCATCCTGCCTTACGGCCCGTAGGCACGACACTCAACCGAGGTCCACGGCACTTTCCGTTCGTGAATCGCCTCCGGAACCTGGGAGGATCGCCGCCATGGCCGTCCTGAACGATCAGCGGAACGGGAGACGCTCGTGCGGCGCGCCCCTGAGTCGTGAGTGATAAAGAGCATTAGAACGCAATGCCACGTAACTTAAGTTGATCTTGGACGAGGTTGACAGTCGGGGTGAAGGCTCCCTTCGCTGCGCCTGATGCGACGAAGGGAGCCTTCGGCCCTGGTCGTGGGCCGAGGGGGTCAATCAGACATCGAGTCAGCGAACGTGTCCTTAATGGACACTCAGGAACGCAGTCGGCTCCCGCCGGCCAGGGCAACTGAGCGCGTGACCTGCGGCAACCCTCACCGCTTACGATCAAGACACCCACCCAAGATCGACTTAAGCTACGTGACATTGGATTAGAACGCTCTCTAGCACTCACGACCCCTCCGCAAAAGAGCACTCGGTTGGCACTAAGTGTCCCTGTGGACACTCCGCTTGCCGGCTCAAGCCAGGCAGTCGCCGGGCTCTCCCCTGCGCAGCGCCGGATCCTCCTGCGGGAACGTCCGCGCCACCCCCGGCCCACTGGTGCGCGTCTCGAACCGGACGGTCACCCGTCCGTGCCCGGCGCCCTGCACCCACCCGGTTCCGTACGACTCGTGCACGACGTCGTCCCCGGGCCGCCAACTCGACGACACCACCGGCACCGGCACCGGCGCCGGGGCTCGCTCGACCACGGGCGTCTCGGCGGCCGGAACCGAAAGAGTGAACAGCGGATCCTGATGCGGCACCGAAAGCCCGGAGAACGCGACCCCGGCCAGCCGCACCCCGCCGAACTCGGTCGGATCGATCAGCAGCCGTTCCGCCATCGCGGCGAGCTGGTCGAATTCGTCGGTGGGCGAGGCCATCGTCTCCGAACGCGTCACGGTGCTGAAGTCGGTGTGCCGCAGCTTCACCACCACCGTCCGCGCGACCCGTCCGGCGTTGACGAGGCGCCGGTGCGCGTGCACGGCGAGGTCGCGGACCTCGCGCCGCAGGCTCGTCAGATCGATCAGGTCCCGGTCGAAGGTCGTTTCGGCGCTGACCTGTTTGAGCTCCGCGCGGTCGGACACCGGCCGGTCGTCGACGCCGGTGGCCAGCCGCCGCAGGTCCCGCCCGACCACACTGCCCAAAGTGGACACCGCGTCGGCGTCGGAGAGCGCGGTCAGCTGGCCCAGTGTCCGGACGCCGATCGCCCGCAGTTTCCCTTCCGCCACCGGGCCGATCCCCCACAACACCCTGGTCGGCAGCGGCGCGAGGAAGTCGCGTTCGGTGCCCTGGTCGACGACGAGCAGCCCGTCCGGTTTCGCCAGATCCGACGCGACCTTCGCGACCTGCTTCCCCGACGCCGCCCCGATCGACGCCACCAGGCCGATTTCGGACCGGATGTGCTCCCGCAGGCGCGCACCGAACTCCCGCACCTCGTCCGAGGAGGCACCGGCCAGTGAAGGCGGTTCCGCGAAGGCCTCGTCGAGGGAGATCCGTTCCAGCACGGGCGCGTACTGGGCGACGAGGTCGAACACCTGGGTGCTCAGCAGTTCGTACAGTTTGAACCGCGGCGGCAGGATGACCCCGTTGGGCGGCAGCAGCCGCCGGGCCTGCGACATCGGCATCGCCGATTTGATCCCGTGTTCGCGCGCCTGGTAGCTCGCCCCGGCGACCACGCCGCGCGGTCCCGCGCCGCCGACCAGTACCGGACGGTGGGACAGGGTCGGCCGGGTCAGCTGTTCACAGGAGGCGTAGAACGCGTCCATGTCGAGGTGGATGACCCACCGGTCATGCCCGCCCATCGCCCGGCACCTCGAGAAGACGATGCAGGGCCTTCGTGTACTCCTCGAACGCGGCCCGGCCACGGGTGGTCAGCTGGACCAGGGTCACCGGCGTGCGGTGCTCGAACGCCTTCGTGATCTCGACGTAGCCCGCGTCCTCGAGTTTGCGCAGATGGGTCGACAGGTTGCCCGGTGTCATGTCCAGCAGTTGCTGCAGCCTCGGGAAGGTGATGCTGTCCCCCGGCCCCAGGCTCGACAACGCCACGGTGACCCGCAGCCGCGCCTGCGCGTGGATCACCGGGTCGAGCTGGGGCAACCCGTCTTCGCTCATCGCGCCCGCACCAGGAAGACCAGCGACGCCACCAGGAAGCCACCGCCACCCGCGAGGCTCAGTACGAGGAAGTTGTGCGGTCCCCCCGCCAGCACGCTCGCCGCGCCGCACGCGATGATCCACACGCCGAGGCCGTACTGCAGCTTGCTCTGCCACAGCATCCCGCCGGCGAGGTACATCAGACCGGTCAGTATGAGCGAGGTCCCGGACCACAGCAACGGGATCAACTCGCTGTCGAGGCCGAGGCGGATCAGCGCGGTGTTCACCACCGTCAGGCCGCCGAACGCGATCATCCAGCTCCACCCGTACATCGCCCCGACGAGCCGGGACGGCCCGCGCACCCCGCGGCCCGACCGGATGCCGTAGATCGCCGAATACGCCATGGCCCCGGCGAAACCGGCGACGGCGATCACGCCGGCGGCCCACATCGGCAGCAGCGCGGTCGGCGGGGCGGAAAGGTAGACGAGCCCGAAGCCGAGCAGCCACACCAGACCCCATACGGCGAGCAGCACCGCCGGATTCGGCCCGATCTCGCGCCGGGTCTTCTCCGCCTGCGTGGCGATGAGCGCGAGCGACTCCTCGGGCGTCATCGGCCGCTCGTCGCCGTCCCGTTCATCCTCCACCACTTCGGAAAACTAACACGGGTTCACAGTCTCGCCGTGTCGAGCCGGAACCTCGCCATCACCACGAGCGCGGGGATCACGAGCCACGCCGCGAGCACCCCCACGGCGGTCAGCGTGCCCGAACCGCCGAGCACCGGCGCGCGGCCGATCTCGCCGAGCCAGTACGTCGGCATGAGGTGCCCGGCCGTGTTCATCCAGCCGGGCAGGACCTGCAGCGGGATCCACAATCCGCCGAACATGCCCAGCGGCAGCATCAGCGCGCCGGTCACCGCCTGGACGGTGTCGCCCTTGCCGAACAGGCCGATCATCAGCCCCAGCACCGCGAAGGGCAGCGTCCCGAGCCAGAGTGTGCCGAAGATCGTCAGCCACTGGCCGGTTTCGAGCCGGATACCGCGGATCATCCCGGCCGCGAAGATCACCAGCAGGACGGGCAACGCGACGAACAATCCCGCCGACACCTTGACCATCAGATAGCCCGGCGCCCGCATCGGGGTCAGTCGCAGGGTGCGCTGCCAGCCGTCGGTGCGCTCGGTGGCGACGCGGGTGCCGGTGAACAGCGCGGCGGTCATGGCGCCGTACGCGGCCATGTTCACCATGGTCACCGTCGCGGTCGAGATCCCAGGAGCGATCTCGCGGGCGCCGAAGATCCCGCCGAACAACAGGAACATCGCCAAGGGCATGCCGATGGTGAACAACGCGAACTGCGGGCTTCGGACGATGCGCTTGATCTCCAGCGCCAGGTAGTTCAGGTTCATCTCAAAGCTCCTTCAGCCGCATCGGCGGTCAGCGCGATAAAGGCTTCTTCCAGTCCCACAGCGGTGATTTCGATGTCCGAGGCGAGCGGGAACCCGCGCAGCAGGCCGCGGATGGCGGCGTCGGAATCGGCACAGCTCAGCTCCGCGTGCCCGGCACGCAGCACCGCGCGCGATACCCCGGGCAAGGCGGCGAGCGTGGCTTCGGTGGCGTCCGGGACGACGGCACGCAGCACGCGTCCGGCGACCGCGGCCCGGACCTCACCGACCGGACCGTCCGCGACGACCCGGCCGTGCCGCATCAGCACGACACGGTCCGCGTAGTCCTCGGCTTCGGCGAGGTAGTGCGTCGCGAAGAGGACCGTGCGGCCCGTCTCGGTGTACTCGCGCATCGACGCCCAGAACCGGCGCCGTCCGTCGACATCCATGGCCGCGGTCGGCTCGTCGAGCACCAGCAGGTCCGGATCGCCGACCAGCGCGAGCGCGAACCGCACCCGCTGCTGCTCACCACCGGACAGCTTCCCGCAGCGGCGATTCGCGTATTCGGTGACGCCGGCGCGCTTGAGCACCTCACCGACCGGCAGCGCGTTCCGGTGCAGCGAGGCGAACAGGCCGACGAGTTCGGTGACCGTCGCGTCCCGCAGCAGCGTCCCGTTCTGCGCCATCGCGCCGACCATCCCCCGGTCCATCGCCTCGCTCGCGCCGAGCCCGGCGACCCGGACCTGGCCGGCGTCCGGCCTGCTCAGGCCCAGCAGCATGTCGATGGTGGTCGACTTGCCGGCGCCGTTCGGCCCGAGCAGCGCCACCACCTCCCCCGGCGCGGCCCGCACGCTGACATCGTCGACGGCCAGTACGTCGCCGAAGCGCTTGACCAGCCCTTCGAGCCTGAACGCGTCCGCCATGACTTTCCCCCTTCGAGCACTCTGAACTACAAAGCTCACTTCCACTTTGTAACACAAAGTCCCCTGGCTCGGAAAGCTTGGAGCGCGTGAAGGCCCCCTTCCCTCGGCTGAACCGAGGGAAGCTTCGCCGCCACCGCCTCGGCGCGGCTCGCGGTCCGGTTCCACGCGGNCCGCCGTTCGTCTGTGCCCTTCCCTCGGCTGAACCGAGGGAAGGGGGCCTTCACGCGCATCCTTTAGGCGGGCACCCGGGAGGTGGCGGCCTGAGGAACCGAAGCGGGTGCCGGAGGCGGCACCGGGAGCGGCAGCGGCGCGCATTCGACGTCAGCCGTCCGCCCGGGTTTGCGCTCGGGCAGCGCCCCGGTCGCCAGGTAGTCGGCGATCCGGTTGTCGACGCACGCGTTGCCGCGCGGGGTGATGGCATGGCTCGTCCCGCCCGGCTCACCGATCAGGCGAGCACCGGGGAACCGGCTACGCACTTCGAGGCTGCCTTCGTACGGCGTCGCCGCGTCGAGGGTCTCGCCGATCATCAGCACACTCGGCACCTTCGAGCCGTCGACCTTGACCGGCTTGCCCGGCTTCGCGGGCCAGTACAGGCAAGGCCCGTTGAACCAAGCGTTCTGCCACGTGAAGTACGGCGCCTGCTGATAGGTCCGCCAGTTGTCGCGCTTCCACTGCTGCCAGCTCGGCGGCCACTTCACGTCCGTGCACTGGACGGCGAGGTAGACGGCGTACCCGTTGTCGTCACCGCGGCCGCCGAAAGCCTCGAACAGGCCCTTCATCGTCTGCCAGTCACCCTGGTTGACGAACTTCGCGAGCGCGTCGCCGAGCAGCGTCCAGCGCAGCTGGTAGTACGACGCCTGCTGGAAGACGTCGATGAACTCGTCCGGCCCGATGTAGCCGCCGGCCGGAACCGCCGCCAGCTTCTTCAACTGCTCGTCGAAGACCTGCTTCACCGCGGCCTGGGTCTTGCCGAGGTGATAGACGGCGTCGTGCGACGCGACCCAGCCGAACCAGATGTTGAGGTTGACGTCGAAGGCCACGTCCTGGTTCAGGTTGGCCTGATACCAGACGTTGCGAGGGTCCACAGTGGAATCGAGGACCATCCGGCGGACGTGCTGCGGGAACAGCGTCCCGTAGACCTGGCCGAGGTAGGTGCCGTAGGAGTACCCGTAGAAGTTCAGCTGCTCCACGCGGAGCGCCTTGCGGATACTCTCCATGTCCTTGACCGTGTCGGTCGTCTTGATGTTCTCCAGCAGCGCGCGGCTGTTCTTCTCCGCGCACGCGTCGGCGTAGGACTTCGAACGCCGCAGCCAGGTCTTCTCCAGCTGCCGCGTCGTCGGCACGTAGTTCGGCCGGTTGTAGTCCATGTAGTCCGGGACGCACGAAAGCGCCGGCTTGCTGGAGCCGACACCGCGCGGGTCGAAACCGACCCAGTCGTAGGCGTCGCCGGCGCGGTTCGGCACACGCGTCCCACGGGTCGCGAGCAGCAGCCCGGAACCGCCGGGCCCACCGGGATTGGTGAGCATGACGCCCTGGTACCGCGCGTCGGGTGTCTTGTGCTTGACGCGGCTGAGCGCGAGCTGGATCTTCTCGCCGCGCGGCCGCGAATAGTCCAGCGGAACGGACAGGTAGCCGCATTCGGCACCGGCCTTGATCAAGGTCTCGTCGGTACAAGCGCCCCAGGTGATCGTCTCGGCGGGCTGCGTCTCTTCCGCGGCGACGGCGGGCGCGGTCACCGCGACCGACGCCAGCATGGCGACGGCCAGCGCGGTGATGAGCACACGTCTCAAGGTTTCTCCCTTTCCCTCCAAAGGTGAAAGCCCCGAAACCCTATCCACGTCCATGACCTGCGGAAGCCTTCCGGCGAAGGTCCCTACCAACGGCGGGTCCCGATCGCGGCAAACCGGGCAACCCGTTAATCGGTTGGGCGGCCTCGCGGGGATCGCTAGGCTGTCGATCATGATCTACTTCATCCGCATGCGCACCGCCTGAGACGGCGTGCCCGCAGGGCCTCCCGCGATCGGGAGGCCCCCTTTCTGCGCGCCGTCTGACATTCCTTCACGAATTCCAGACAGGACATCATGCAGAACAAGCACATCGCCATGATCGGCAGCACCGCGCCGAGCCATATCTATCCGTCGCTGGCGATCATCCGTGAGCTGGTCGCTCGCGGGCACCGGGTCAGCTACGCCGTGGGCGAGCCGCTCACCGGGTTGATCGAGCCGACCGGGGCCGAGGTCGTCCCGCATCCGTCGATCCTTCCGCTCGGCGATCAGGCGGCGTGGCCGGAGGATCCGGCGTCGCAGATGCGGGTCTTCCTCGACGAGGGCATCCAGGCGATGCCGGTGCTCACCGGCTTCTACGACGAGAACCGCCCGGACCTGCTGCTCTACGACATCGGCGGGCTCCCGGCCCCGCTGCTGGCCAAGCGCTACGACGTTCCGGCAGTGCAGCTTTCCCCGACGTATGTCGCCTGGGAAGGCTACGAAGAGGACATGGGCGAGATGCTGACCGCGATCCGGACCTCACCGTCCGGAAAGGACTATTTCGCCACGTTCACCCGATGGCTGCACGAGAACGGCATCGAGGCCGACGCCTGGGACTGGATCTCCCATCCGCCGCAGGTGCTCGCGCTGCTGCCGAAGGCGATGCAGCCGAACGTCGAACGGGTGCCGTCGTCGGTCCGGTTCGTCGGCCCGGCGCTGGACCCGGAACGCCTCGCCGACCGGAGCTGGACCCCGCCGTCGAACGGCAAGAAGGTCCTGCTGATGTCGCTCGGCACGGCGTTCACCGATCAGTTGGACCTGTTCCGCGCCTGTGTCGACGGCTTCCGCGACTCGGACTGGCACGTGGTCATCTCCATCGGCCAGACCGATCCGGCCGCGCTCGGGCCGCTGCCCGAGCACATCGAGGTGCATCAGTTCGTGCCGCAGCTCGCGGTGCTGGAGGCCGCGTCGGCGTTCATCACGCACGCCGGCATGGGCGGCAGCACGGAATCGCTGTGGTACGGCGTTCCGACCGTCGCGATCCCGCTGGCCACCGACGGCTTCGGCAACGCCGCGAAACTGGCGGAACTCGGCGTCGGTGAGCAGCTCCCGGCCGACGAGGTGACGCCCTCGACGTTGCGGGCCGCCGTCGAGCGCGTCGCCGGGTCGCCCGAGGTGGCCGCGCGGCTCGCCGAGGTCCGGGCCGAGACGCGCGGGAACGGCGGCATCGACAAGGCCGCCGACGCCGTGGAGTCCTTTCTGAGCTAGGACCCTTCTGCCATGAAGGAGTCTTTCATCGCAAATTTCGCGATGAAAGACTCCTTCATGGCACGCGCGTCAGGTCCCCCTGATCTCGTTCAGGTAGTTGTAGATCGTGTACCGCGTGACGTCGAGTTCCCCGGCGAGGTGGTCCACGGAGTCCTTGATGAGAAAGAACCCCGCCTCGTCCAGTTCCCGGACCACGGCCGCCTTGTGCCGCTTCTTCATCAGGTCCACCGGGATCCCTGCCTTCGCCACGGCGCGCCCGACCAGGAACCGCTGCAGGCTGTCGACGTCCGGCGGGAACGTCTCGGGTTCGTGCCCGTCGGCCTTCGGCGCGCCGTCGGACAGCCGGTTGACACACAGGCAGCCGATCGCGACCCCGTCGGCGTCTCGCAGGAACAGCGTCGAGGAGCGGATCGCCCGGCCGTCGGGGCCGTGCGTCTCGTAATTCGTCAGGTCCTGCGTGGTGCCGCGACGGACAAGGCCCAGCAGCAGATCCGTCATCGGCCCGCCGACCGTCCGGCCGGTGAGGTCACCCGCGATGGCGACGATCGAGTCCGGCAGCCTGCTCAGGTCGTGCAGCAGGACTTCGTTGCCCGGCCCCAGCATCGCCGCGAGCGCGTGCACCGCCGGGACGAGCGCAGTGAGCAGATCTCCCGAAGCCGCCGAAGCGACAACCGGCGCTTCGAACACCGTGACCGGCTTCTTCAGCCGCTCCAGCGCCGTCCGCACCTGTTCCGCCGCGCTCGCCGGAGTCGACGCGTGCGGCGACAGCCGGACGTGTTCCGGCCGCACGGTCGCGGCGATCCCGGCGTTCGCCAGCGCGGAACCCACCTGTTCGGCCGCGTGCCCCGGCAGCGTGAAGGCGAGGATCCCCGCCCGCCGGTCGACGGCCGAAACCACTTCCCCGCCAGCGGATTTCACGGCCTCTTCGAGCTCGGCGACCCGTTCGGCGATCCGTCCGGCGATGGCTCCGACGCCCGCTTCCTCGACCAGTTCCAGCGCGGCCGCGAACGCGCCCGAGGTGATCGGGCTCAGGTTCGAGATGGACCACGAGGCCGCGGTGTCGTCGGCCGGATGGATCTCGTCGTCGAACAGTCCCGGATCGCGGGCGCCGGTCCAGCCGGACAGGATCGGTTCCATCCGCTCCAGCGCACGGTCGGACAGCACGGCGAAACCGGTGCCCCAGCCCGCCCGCAGCCACTTCTGCCCGCCGACGACGAGCACGTCCGCGACCTCCCATGGCGCCTCGGTCACCCCGAAGCCCTGGATGCCGTCGACCACGAGCAGCCGGTCGCCGACCACCTCCCGGATCGCCGCCAGATCGGCGCGGTACCCGGTGCGGAAGTCGACCGCGCTCACGCTGACCAGCGACATGTCCGGCGTCAGCGCCGCCTTGACCGCGTCCGCGGTGACGTTCCCCAGCGGCAGCCGCCGCACGGTCAGCCGTCCCGCCTGTTCGGCCCGCGCCCACGGGTAGGTGTTGGCCGGGAACTCCGCCGCCGACACCAGCGCCTCGCCGCCGGGCGCGTTGAACGCCGCCTGGAACAACCCGAGACTGGTGTGCGGCAGCAGCACCGTGTGGTCGGTGTCGCTGCCGGAAAGCCGCGCGGCGGCGGCCTTGGCCCTGGTCTCCTGCCGCATCAGGTCGTCCACAGTGGACGGACCGGCCTTGGTCGAGGCGTCGAGCAGGCTCGCCGTCGTGTCGAGCACGGCGTGCGACGGCGGGCCGAACCGCGCGAAGTCGAGGTAGCCTGCCGGTTCGTCGAACTGCAGCAGGTACCGCGGGGAGATCCGCGTCATGCGAGGACCCGTGCCAGGAACTGCTTGGTCCGCTCGTGCTTCGGCGAACTCAGGATCTCCCCCGGCGGCCCGGTCTCGACGACCATGCCGTCGGCCATGAACACCACCTCGTCCGCGGCTTCGGCCGCGAACCCCATCTCGTGCGTCACCACGACCATCGTCATCCCCTCCGCGGCCAACGTACCCATCACCGCCAGTACCTCGCCCACGAGTTCCGGGTCGAGCGCCGACGTCGGCTCGTCGAACAGCATCAGCTTCGGTTTCATCGCCAACGACCGGGCGATCGCGACCCGCTGCTGCTGCCCGCCCGACAGCTGCGCCGGGTAGGCCTCGGCCCGGTGCGCGAGGCCGACCCTGTCGAGCAGTTCGAGCGCCTGGACGCGCGCTTCCTCGGGGTTCAGACCGAGCACGCGCACCGGCCCTTCGACGACGTTCTGCAGCGCCGTCCGGTGGCCGAACAGGTTGAACCGCTGGAACACCATGCCGATGTCGCGCCGCTGCCGGGCGACCTCGCGTTCCTTCAGTTCGTACAGCTTTCCGTTGCGCAGCCGGAAACCGATCGGCTCGCCGTCGACCCAGACCTGCCCGGCGTCGATCGTCTCCAGATGGTTGACACAGCGCAGGAAGGTGCTCTTCCCCGCACCCGACGGGCCGAGCAGGCAGACCACCTGTCCTTTGTGGACTTCGAGGTCGATCCCGCCCAGCACCTCGGTGTGGCCGTAGCTCTTGCGGACGCCGACGGCTTTGAGCAGCGGCTCAGACACGTTCACTCCTCACCAGCGGAGCGGTGCGCAACGCCTTGGCGGCACGGGAGAACGCGCTCCTCGATCGGTCTTCGGAGTCGAAGGCGCGCTCCAGATAGTGCTGCCCGACCCCGGCGACGGTCACCACGACCATGTACCAGACGGCGGCGGCCAGCAGCGTCTCCATCACCAGCAGGTTGTTGGACGAGATGTTGTTGGCGGCGTGGATCAGCTCGGTCACGCCGATCACCGACGCCATCGACGTCCCCTTGAGCATGTTGATGAAGTCGTTGCCGGTCGGCGGGATGATCACCCGCATCGCCTGCGGCAGCACCACGCGGCGCAGTGTCGCGCCCGGCGACATCCCGATCGACTTCGCCGCCTCGGTCTGCCCACTGTCGACACTGTTCAGCCCGGCGCGGACGATCTCCGCCATGTACGCGCTTTCGTTGAGCGCCAAGCCCAGCAGTGCGGCGGTGAACGCCGTGATCAGCACGTTGGTCTGCTCGTGCAGGAGGTAGCCGCCGAACGGCAACGGGATCGAGATGAACTCGAACACCAGCGCCAGGTTGTACCAGATCAGGATCTGCAGCAGCACCGGAAGCCCGCGGAACAGCCAGATGTAGCCTGCCGCGAACCAGCGCGCCACCGGATTCGCCGAGCGGCGCATCAGGGCGATCACGATGCCGATGACGATCGCCGATCCCTGCGCGATCACCGCCAGCAACACGGTGTTGAGCAGGCCGACCGCCATCACCCGGTACCACAAAAATTCCGGGACGGAATCCCACTGGATCTGCGCGTTCGCGAGCGCGATCCCGAGCAGCACCAGCAGCGCGAGGATGACGACGGCGCTGACCCAGCGGCCCCAGTGCCTCAGCCGGACGATCGGCAGCGGCTCAGCTTCCGCCATTGAGCTTCGCCTCCTTGACCGCGCCCTGCTCGACGCCCCAGGCCTGCAGGATCTTGCCGTAGCCGCCGTCGGCGATCAGGGACTGCAGCGCCTTCTGGATCGACTCCGCGAGCGGCTTGTTCTCCTTGTTGACGCCGATCCCGTACGGCCCGCCGTTGATCGGCTCGCCGGGGACGACCTCGAAGAACTTGCCCTCACCCGCGGTCCGCGAGATGTAGACCGCGCTGGGCAGGTCGTTGAGGATGGCGGCGACCCGGCCGGTGCGGAGCTGGTTCTGGTTCTGCGTGTCGGAATCGGTCGCGGTCACGGTCAGCGCGGGCTTGCCCGCCTGCGTGCACTTGCCGTTCTGCTCTTCGGCGAACTTCTGGTGGCTCGTCCCCTGCACCACCGCGACGTTCTTGCCGCACAACGTGTCCGGGCCGGAGATCTGATCGGGGTTGCCCTTGCGGACCATGATCGTGATGCCCGAGGAGAAGTAGTCGACGAAATCGATCTGCGCCTGGCGGGTCTTGGTGTCGTTCATCGCGGCCATTGTGAGGTCGACGCGGCCGGACTGGAGGCTGGTGATCAGCGAGCCGAACGCCATGTCCTGATGGTGCACGGTGACGCCCAGCTTCTTGCCGATGGCCTTGGCGAGGTCGACCTCGTAGCCGATCGGTGTCTTGCCGTCGGCGGCGTAGAAGTTGTTGGGCGCGGACTGCAGGTTCGAGGCCAGGTGCAGCATTCCGGCCTGCGCGTACTTCGCGGGCAGGGTGCCGGCGACGGCGGCGTCCTTCTGGACGGACTCGATCAGCGCGGTCGTGTCCGGGATCGCGGCGGGTGCGCCCGGGGCGGCGGGTTCCTGTCCGCCGGCTCCGTCGGGCCCGCCTCCGCAGGCCGCGGTGACGAGCGCGGCCAGGCCGGTGAGCACGGCCAGGCGCCAGGTTCGGGTGAGGGTGAGCGGCGTCGACGGCATGACGGACCTCCACAGGGGCTTCAGGTGGTCGCCGACGCTACAACTGGCTGTTGAAGAGGTCAACTGCCAGTTGAAATCCTGTCCGGTGGATGTCCGTTTCGCGCGTGAAGGCCCCTTCACGCGCCCTTCCGCGGGTCATGAGTTGTTGAGACCTGCGCCCTTACCCGGCTGAGGTACATGAAGGCCCCCTTCATGTACTGGGGAAGGTGCGAAGGTCGAGTTTCCTCGGCTGAGCCGAGGGAAGGGGCCTTCACGCGCAGCCACTGTGACTGCTGATGCAGATGGGGCACACGTGACGGTGACCAAGGTAGCGAAGGCCTCCTTCCCTACCCTGAAGGTAGTGAAGGAGGCCTTCACGGACCCGGCCCCGGGAACGAACCGCGGCCGGAATCCACGGAGATACCTAAGAAACCCTGACCTTCACGCGAGTCAGCTCAGACCGCGACGTAGTTCCCCGACAGGATGATCAGGACCTGCACGGTGATGCCGGTGCCGTAGTAGTCCTTGGCGTTCGGCGACCAGGTGGTGATCGACGTCCACAGCTTGTCGAGCCAGGCCTGACTGCCCGGGTCGTTCATCGCCGCGATGGCGAACGACGCGGTGAAGCAGGGGTGCTGCCCCGTCTCGTTCGGCAGCTTGGAGCCGGACAGCGTGTAGCCGGTGGTGATCTTGGCCGGATTGCCGCCGGTGTTCTGCTGGATCCAGGTGTTCATCTTCCGCACCTGCCCCTGCGCCGGGCTGCCCGAGACGGTGATCCCGTCGACACCGAGCCGCCACGGGTCACGGCATGCGTTGTAGCCGTAGTGCGGGTCGTGGTCCTCGAGGAAGCCGTCCGGAGCGGGCTTCGGCGTGGCGTTGGTGTTGACGACGAAGTCCGGGATCAGACCGGTCTTCGGCGCGTACTGCTGCTGCAGCTGCGTGACCGCCTTCTCCTGCCGGGTCCGGACCTGGCCCCAGAAGGAGTCGCCGGTCGCCTTCTCGAACGCGCGGAGGTGACCCGGCATCCAGTCCGAGGAACGCGAGCTGTTGATGTACTTGCCACTGTCGGCCCAGTCCGCCAGCCGCATGAACTTGGTGTCGGGGTTGACCTCGCTGCGCTTGATCGCCTTGATGATCCGCAGCGCTTCGGCCTTGTAGTTGACCGAACCCCCACTGCCCCAAACCTTGTCGGCGAGGAGCAGGCCGTACGCGATCTCGAGGTCGCCGTCGGTCGCCGCGTCACTGCCGTTGACGCTCTGGCAGCTCTCGTCCTGCTCGGCGGCGTGCAGATCCTTGTCGATCACGGACGGGTGCGCCTTGACGAACTTCAGGATGCCGTCGAAGACCGTGCGCGCCTGCGAGTCCTTGCCCGCCATCATCGCCGCGATGGTCATCCCGTAGCCCTGGCCCTCGGCCACGAAGGCATGGTCTGCGTCCGGCGCCTTGACCGCGTACGTGCCCGCTCCGCACTTGGTGGTCAGGAAGTTCTTCTTCCAGTAGTCGTAGTACTTGGCGAGTGCCGCGTCCTGCGCCGACTGGGCCACGGACGGGCGCAGAACCCCTGGCAGGTAAGGGGTCCCCTGAGTGGTCACCGCGGCGGCGGGGGTGGTCGTGGCGACCAGCCCGGCGGTCAGCGCGGCTGCGGCCAGCACTGTCCGAACGGTCTTTCTCATCGGCTCCTCCGGAAACGTCGTTGATGGCGGCGGCGCGTTTCGAGAGTGACAGCCGGGTCGGGCAAAAACAAGAGAGTTAAGAAAGTTTCCTTACTATTACCTCAAAGGACGCCTGTGTGACGCGTGCCTTAGCGTTGACGGCATGACGATCGACCTGAGCGCGCGCGGCGAGTCCTTCCGGGACTTCTGGACCGAACGGCACCTCGCCACCCTGACCACGGTCCGCCCCGACGGGACCCCGCACGTCGTGGCGGTGGGGGTCACGGTGGACTTCGAGGCCGGGATCGCCAGGGTGATCACGTTCCGCTCGTCCAAGAAGGCCCGTCTGATCAAGGAAGCGGGCGAACAGGGCATTCCGGTCGCCGCCTGCCAGATCGACGGGCCCCGATGGTCCACTTTGGAGGGGCGCGCCGTGCTGCGCGAAGACCCGGAGTCGGTGCGCGACGCCGAAAACCGCTACGCCGCGCGCTACCGGCAGCCCAAGCCGAACCCGGAACGCGTGGTCGTCGAGATCACCGTGACCCGGGTCCTCGGCAACGCCTGACGGGGGCTGAAGGGGACTTTCCCCTCGTCTCACGCGGCGAAGGGCGCTTTCACCACATCACATGCGGGGAAAGTTCCCTTCAGCCCAGCATGACCAGCCGGGTGTATTCGTCGAGGATTTCACCGAGGTCAGTGAAGCCACCCGCCGAGGCCACCTGCTGATACCCGACCAGCATCGCCAGTCCGAGCGAGGTCACGACCTCGGCGCGGCGCCGGTCGGGGATCAGTTCGGCCACCACCTTCCCGACCGTCTTGACCCGGGCGTCGTCGACGCGTTTCTGCGCCACGCGAACGGTTTCGTCGTTCGCCGCCCAGGCGCGGATGGCCGCCTCCGCACGATGCCGGAGGCCGCGCGTCAGGCTCATCAGCGCGGCGAAGTCCGCCTCGGGGCCGCCGGAACCGAAGTCCAGTTCCCGCAGGATCCGCACCTGCCGCTGCGCCCAGAATTCGAGCAGCGCGCCGACGAAACCGGGCCAGCCGCCGAAATGGTGATAGAAGGATCCGCTGGTGACGCCGAGGCGTTTGCCGAGCGCGCCGACGTTGAGCCCGGCGAACCCCGACTCGGCGAGGATGTCCAGCGCCGCGTCGAAGTACTTCTCGCGGCTGACGATCGACGGCATCAGACGGCGCGCTCCCGCCCCTCCCAGTACGGGCGCCGCAGGGTGCGTTTGAGGATCTTGCCGGTCGCGTTGCGCGGCAACGCCTCCACGATCTCGACCGTACGCGGGCATTTGTAATGCGCCAGCCGTTCCCGGCAGTACTCGACGAGTTCGCCGACGTCGACTCGCTGCCCGGGCGCGGGCGCGACGACCGCCTTGATCTGTTCTCCCCAGCGCTCGTCGGGGATACCGATGACGGCGACCTCCCCGATCGCGGGATGTTCGGCGATGACCCGTTCCACTTCGGGCGAGTAGACGTTCTCGCCACCGGTGATGATCATGTCCTTGACGCGGTCCTCGATGAAGACGAAGCCTCCGTCGTCGACTCTGCCGACGTCGCCGCTGCGGACCCAGCCGTCGACGATCGTTTCAGCGGTCGCCTGGGGTTTGCCCAGATAGCCCGCCATCGCCTGGTCGGTGCGGAACCACAGCTCACCCGGCGTCCCCGGTTCGGCGTCTTCGAGGGTCGCCGGGTCGACGACCCGCATCCGGACCGCGGGCAGCACCGTGCCCGCCGACGCCAGCCGCTCCGGCCGGGTGGTATCGCGATGTGCCTCCGGATCGAGCGCCGTCACCACTCCCGACAGTTCGGTCATGCCGTAGACCTGCACGAACCTGGTGTCCGGCCAGGCCGCGAGCGCCTTCCGCAGCAACGGGAGTGGCATCGGCGACGCGCCGTAACCCAGGTACTTCAACCGCGAGAACGCGGCGACGGCCTGCTCCCCCGCCTCCATGATCCCGGCGACCACGGCGGGCACCAGGAACGCGTGCGTCACACCTTCGGCCAGCGCGCCAAGCAGGGACTCGCCGTCGGGTTCGCGCGTCATCGTCGTCGGCTGCCCGTAATGGAAACCGATGATGGCGTAACAACTCCCGCCCACGTGGAACAGCGGCATCGCGACCAGGTTGCGATCGCCTTCCCCCATCGGGAACCGCGCGCCGGCGTTGCGGCTGTGCGCCAGCAGGTTCCGGTGCGTCAGTACGGCGCCCTTGGGGAAACCGGTGGTACCGCTGGTGTAGATGATCAGCGCGCCGTCGTGTTCACCGACCTCGGGTGACAGTCCCGCGGGCTCCGCCTCGGCGAGGAAGTCTTCGTACTGGTCGTCCTCTCCGCCGACGACGATCACGCGCTCGACCGACGGCAGCCGATGGCGCAGCGCCTCGACGGCGGCCAGCGATTCCGGACCGGCGAAGACGATCCGCGCGCCACTGTCGCCGAGCACGTACGCCAGTTCCTCCGGGGCGAGGCGCCAGTTGACGACCGCGTTCGCCACCCCGAGCGAGGACGCGCCGAAGGTCACCTCCAGGCAGGCAGGCGTGTTCTTGTCGACGAAGGCGACCCTGTCACCCCTGCCGAGCCCGGCGGCCGCGAGCGCACCGGCGACCCGCCTCGTCCGCTCGTCGAGCTCGGCCCAGGTGAGCCTCCGCTCCTGGAACGAGAGGGCTTCACGCTCGGGGATCGTCTTCGCCCAATACGCGGAAAGTTCACCGAGTACCCGAACATCCGGACGCGCGTCGTCGGGCATGCCGGACCCCTTTCGCCTGGTCAGAGTCACCATAGAGAGGTCTATGGTGACTCTGGGACCGGCAGGCGTCAAGCCACGAACAGGCTCAGCAGCCCTTCGACCGAGCGCACGATCACCCGGGCGGCCGCGCGTTCGGCGTGCGCGGCGTCGGCCCGTTCCGCCTCATGCCGCCACCGGACGAGCGCGCTCTCCGCACCCGCGTGGATCTCGGCCGGATCCGCGTCCGGTTCGAGACCGAGCCGCTCGGTGGGCGCGAGTCCCTGCGCGCCGAGCAAGCGGACGGCCTCCTCGGCGACCTCTCCGGTCAACGCCGTGCGGCCACCGCGGATACCGGCGATGAGCCGGAGTTCCCGGAAGTCGTGCGCCGCCGCGGCGAAACGCTCGACACGCGCGGCGAGCCGGTCGCCGTGCGGAAGTGGTTCCGCGGCGAGAAGACCTTCCAGCCGCACTACCGCCGTGCGCGCCTTCAACGCCTCGGCCCGCGCGACGAAGCAACCGGCGAGCGTGTCCCTCAGGTCGCCGAGACCGCTGCGGTGCACGAGTTCCGCCGAGAGTTTCAGCCTGCTCTCGCAACCGGTGCGGATCAGGGTGAGCGCCAGCCGGACCCCGTAGAGCCCGAACCGTGACACCAGGTGCTTCCTCGATCCCGGCGGGACCCCCACCGGGAACGGATCGTCCACAAAGGAATCCACGGACAGGAGATACCGCTCCAGTTCCGGCCGGGAGACCGACGCCAGCGCGCGCAGCACCTCGAATTCGTCGTCCCGCAGCGCACGCCCCGCGTAACCCAGCTGCCCGGCGACCGCGATGACTCCCTGGAATCCCGCGCAGTCCGGGTTCTCGCGCCAGGCCCGCCGCGCCAGCTGTTTCGCGGTGAGCAAGGCGTCGATCCGGCCCGCGCCGACCTCGTCCGCCCTTCCGAGCACCAGTACGGAGTTCACCGCCGTCTGCCGGGCGAACGCCGAACCGCCCACCGGCCGGGTGCCCGCGAGTTCGTCGGGTTCCAGATGGCGCACCAGGCGCACCGTCGCGTCGACGTGTTCGGCGGGTGCCGGGGTGTCGGACAACTCGATTTCGCGCAGGGCCCGCGTCGGCCATTCCGCGAGCGCGGAGACCAAAGTGGACTTTCCGGTTCCCGGCGTGCCGGTGAAGCCGACACGCAGCGGTTCTTCCAGGCGCTCCAGGCATTCCCGCAGCATCGACACCGCGTGCGGGCGATCCCGGTAGTGCGCCGCCGCTTCGTTCAGGAGTTCCCGGACGTCCAAGGCGGTGTTCACGCCGAAAGCTCCCGGCGCGGCGTGGCGCCGGTGCCGAGCGCCCCCGCCTTCCGGTGCAGGGCGGCGAGGCGGTCGATCTCCTTCTTGACCCGCTGAGTGCGCCGGTCCCGTTCGGCGGATCCGGCGATGATCAGTTCCCGTTGCCGCGTCAGCTCTTCCGAGAGCTGGTCGGACACCGCGGCGAAATGGTCGCGCAGGCGCCGCTGCACCTGACGGACCTCGTCCTTGATCTCCTTGCTGAACCGGATGAACACGTCGTCGACGTGGCGCTGCGCGGCGGCCTTCGCCAGCGCCTGACGTCGCTGCAAGCGTGTGCCGCCTTCGTCGCGCACGCTCTTGGTCGCGAACGCGACACCGGCGCCGAGCGACACCGGGTTGATCAGCGGCAGCCCGGCGAGACTGGTGACGAGGCCGAACATCAGCACGCCGCCGTAGGAACCACGCAAGCCGGTGAAGAGTTTCTGCCCGATCTTGAACCGCTCGATCCTGGGTGCGCCGACCTCGGGGATCGAGTCCACTCCGGACCCGGTCAGCGGTAGTTCCGGCGCTTGGCCGTAGTGCGACCCGAAGGTCGACGCGACCGCTTGCGCGATCCACTCCGACCGGTCGGAGACCCAGTTGTAGTTCGTCTCGACGGCCTCCGCGAGGTTCTCTTCCAGCCAGGTCTGGAAATCCGGCCAGATCTGCACGGGATCGCCTTCGTCGAAGGTGCGGTCGATATGCCGCACGATCATCCGTGTCCGCTCGCGCAGGTCGTACTCGGCGTCGGAGAGCAGGTCGGTGATCTCGTCCGACAACATGTTCTGCCAGCGGACGTTCTGCCGCCGTAGTTCCTCCGCGCGCCGTTGTGCCTGGTGCAGCAGCGTGACCTGGTCGACCCCGTTGTCCTGCGAGACCGCGTTGAGCCGCGTCTGCAGTGTCTCGACCAGCTCGACCGCCGCCGCGCGCACGCTCACCGCGGCGGCGAGCGCACGAGTGCGTTCGATCGGGCGTGCGGCCTGCTCCCCCACCCAGTTCAGCAGTTCCGGGAAACCGGACCGTCCGTTGAGGACGGCGTCACCGGCCTTCGCGGCGGCCTGGCGCACCGTCGCGGACACCGGGAAGACGTCGGCGACGACACCGGTCTCCGACAGCGCGGCGCGATTGCGGGCGGCGAGTTCCCGCCAGTCCGGGCTCACGTCGATCTTGGTCAGCGCCAGCACCAGCGCCGGGCACCAGGTGCGGATATGCCTAGCCAGCGCGAGTTCCGCCGGCTGGAGTTCCTGTGTCGCGTCGGAGACGAGGATCACCGCGTGTGCGTCGGCGAGGACGTCGAGGGTGGCGGCAGTGCGCGGCGATCGGGGATCCCCTATCGCCGGGGTGTCCACCAGCACCAGTCCCGTGCCGAGCAGTTCGCGCGGCAGACCGACTTCGACCCGGCGCAGGGAACCGGGCGGCCGGACTTCGAGTTCCTTGGCCAGGTCACCGACCGGCACGCTTTCCCTGGCATGCCCGACCAGGGTCGCGGCGGGATCGGCGGCGTAGCCGATCTCCGTGGGAACGGCGGGCGTACTCGCGTCCCCGACCGCGCAGACCGGCGCGTTCACCAGCGCGTTGAGCAGGTAACCCTTGCCCTGCTTGGGAAAACCGACCACCGCGATCCGGGTGCCCGGCGCTCGCTCGTCTCGTCTGCGCCGGAGGCGTTCGGCCAGGTCGGCGCGGCCGTGGGCGGCACAGGCGTCCAAGGTCTCGTTGAGCACGTCGAGCCAGGCGGGGGCTGTCACGGGGATGCAGTGTTCCCTTAACCAAGCGCGGAATCAATGTGGCATGGGCCAACAACGCCGTGCGGGCCCCGCGACCTGGTGCGGTCGCGGCGAGGATCACCCGCCGCCGTCCCAGCCAGTCGCTGNACAGCTATCTGGCGCAGAGCGAGATCGTCGCCCGCGGGATGGACCCGTACTCCCTTGGTGCGGTCGCGGGGCCCTGACACAAAGCTGAAAGATGTTCGTATCAGCCGATGTGGATGTCGTTGTTCGACGCGATGTCGCCGGTGCCGATGTTGACGTCGCCGATGTTGCCGATGGTGTTGGTGACCTCGGAAACCGTGTCGTGGACCTCGGTGACACCCGCGTGGTTCGCGACGTTGGCGACCTCGTTGGCCACGTTGCCCGCGACCTCGCCGGTCACGTCGCCGTGGTGGTTGGCGACGTCACCGTAGTTGTTCGCGATGTCGTGCACCTTGGTGGTGACGTCGGCGACGTCGACGTGACCGATGGTGCTGGTCAGGTCGCCCACCTCGGACAGGAAGTCCGGCGCACCGCCCGCGACACCGTCGGTGCGCGGCAGGTCGCTGCTCAGGTCGCCGACGGCCGGCACCGAGTCGACGGCCGGAACCTGGACGGCGTCCACGGCCGGGACCTCGGGGACCAGGCCGGTCGCGGTGTCGACGGCGCCGTTGGCGAGGTCGCCGGCCTGGCCGATGGACGCGGCGTCGAGGCCACGCGAAAGGTCACCGGTCAGGCCGAAGCTGCCGACGGTGTTCTGCGCGAGGGCGGTCACGCCGGCGGCGGCGTTCGACACGTCGGTCACGTCGGAGACGGCCGGGACGGCGGGCAGGCCCGGGACGTCGACCGGCAGGTCGCCCACGGCGGGCACGGCCGGGACGGCGGGCAGGCCCAGCTCCGGCAGACCCGGCACCGCCGGGACACCCGGGAGACCGGCCTCGGGCAGGCCCGGGAGGGCGTCGGCACCGGGGACGGCGACCGGCAGGCCGGCGGTCAGCGCGGTGAGCTGGTCGATCGCGCCCTGGACGCCGTCGGCGCACTCGCCGTCGGTGCCGTTGACGGCGTTCGTGACGCCACCGAAGCCCGCCAGGTTGTCGGCGGTGGCCGCGGTGTTCCCGGTGAGGTCGGTGGCGGTGCCGACCGGGACGAAGTCGAGCACCAGCGGAACGACCTCGTGCACGTCGGCGGCGTTGATGTCACCGAGGCCGGCATCGGCCAGCACCTGCTGCGGGTCGTTGGCGAACGCCGCGCGGGCCGCGGTGTCGTTCAGCAGGTTCAGCGTGAAGTCGTGCAGGGTCTGGACGGAACCCATGAAAGGACTCTCCTGGAGGTCTAGGTCGGTGGGGCTGGCACAGCGGCCGGAGGGCACGGCTGAGCGCAGGTCACCGAAGTTAGTGAGCCGGTGCCACTGGGCACATCGGGGATCACTCCTGGTCGTCGCTCACTCAGCCAATAGGGGATCGGTATGACATCGTTAGGGCGTTAGGGGCTTAACCGAGACGCACTCGGTTGGGTTTAATGCCAACCCTCACCCGGATGGGTAAAGCCGTTCAGGTGAGTGGCCCTATTTGGTCCTTAGGGGCTGGTCAAGCGAAGGAGGATGCTCGTTGCCCTACGTCCTCGGCATCGATATCGCCTCGACCCGCACCACCGCCGCCACCTGCGTGGACTCCGGCGACGGCTGGGGCTTGCCCGAGCCGTCGTGGCTCGGCGCGCGCGGCCCGGCGGCGGCGTCCGCGGTGTTCCTCGACGACGACGGCTACCTGCTCACCGGGGACGCCGCGGTCGAGGCGGGCCGGTCCGCGCCCGCCCGGCTGCTCACCGGGTTCCACGAACGGGTCGGCGACGACGTCCCCGTGATCGTCGGCGGTGAACGGTTCCCGCCCGAATCCCTCAGCGCGGTCCTCGTGGACGCCGCGGTGGATCAAGCGGCCGAACGCTTCGGCGAGAAACCGCGCCACATCGTGCTCACGCACCCCGTCGGCTGGGGTTCGTTCCGCCGGGACCTGCTGCGCCGGGCGCTGGCCGAGGCCGGATTCCCCCGTGCCGCGCTGGTGGCGGCGCCTGTCGCCGCCCTGCACGCGTACCTCGCCCCGCACGGCGACGTCACCGCCGGTGTCTGCGAATTCGGCCCGGACGGCGCGGTGGTCACGATCGCCGCCGCCGGGGTGAACGGCTGGCAGCCGGTCAAAACGGTGGAAGGCGTCGAGCCCGGTGAGGCCGTCGGCAAGGTCTTCGAACTCGCGCACGGCGCCGGGATCCCGCCCCAAGCGCTGGCAGGCATCGTGCTCTGCGGCGAGTCCCCGCCGGTTCCCGGCCGGACCCCGTGCCCCCTCTTCGCGTCGAGCGACCCGGTGCTGACGGTGGCGACCGGGGCGGCCAACATCGCCGCGCGACGTGACGTTCCTCAACCCGGCGGCGCCGGATCGAACGCCGTCGCCACCATCGAAACCACCCTGCTTCCCCGGGTCGACGTGCCCGAAGAACTCACCGAGCGACCCGAGCGGCCGCCGGTGGACATCACACCGTTCCCCTTGCCAGAACGCACCGGGGCGGCGAAACTGCTCAGCCGGCGCAAGCCTCTCGTCGCCGGAGCCGCGGCCGTGGTGCTGGCCGCGTCCACCCTGCTGCTCACCCTGACCACTCGAGAAGCCACCGCGGACAAGGGTCCCGAAGCCCCTCCCACCACTTCGAGCTCGTGCGCGCCGCCCACCCCCGGTGCCACGCCGTCCACCCCCGAAGGTCGCTGTTGAACGCACTGCTCGACAAGCCCGGCATCATCCATCCGGGTGCCCGGCGCCTGCTCGACGAGGTGACCACCGCCCCGGAACTCCCGGTGCGGGTCACCGTCGTCGCCCCCGGCGGGCACGGCAAGACCCATCTGCTCGGCCAGCTCGGACGTCACTACGCGGACGCGGGGGTCGAAGCGCTGCTGGTCGACGACGCCGACCAGCTCGACGACGACGAGATCGCGAAGATCAAGGCCCAGGCCGAAGAAACCACGGCACCCGTGGTGCTGGCGTTCCGGCCGGCGGCGCGGACGACGACCCTGCGCGTCCTCGCCGATTCCTTCGGCAGGTCGGTGGCGTTGGGCGCGTTCGGCGTCGACGACGTCCGGCGGCTCGTCGAGCACGCCGGAGGTGACGTGGCCATGGCGGAAGACGTCCACGCCAGGACCGGCGGTGTCCCGGGATTCGTGCTCCGCGCGGTCACCGGCAGGCTCGCGGACTTCCGCGGTGAGCTGGAGCAGCTGGACGACGACGTGCACCGCTACCTGATCGCGGCGGAGGCGGGCGCGGGCCGCAATCTCGATCTGCTGGCGGCGTTGCTGAACTGCGATCGCGAGGGGCTGCCCGAGGTCTTCGACAGTGCCAGGGCGACCGGTCTGCTCGGCGAGGACGACGTGCTGCTGCCGATCGCCGCCGAAGCCATCCGGACCTGGGGGTCGCCAGGGCGGCGACTGACGGTGCTACAGCGGCTGGTGGAACTCCAGCTGCGGGACGGGCTTCCGGTGCTGGAGCTCGCTCGTTCCCTGTTGGGGACGGGAAGTTCGGGCGCGAGCGCGGCGGCGGCCTTCGAGGCGGCCGCCCGTGAGGCGATGTCCGACGACACGAAACTCGCGGCGCGGTTCTACGAAGCCGCGTCCGAGGCCGGTGGGCGCGGCGCGGCGCTCACCGTCGGCTGGGCGCACGCCGCGGCGCTGGCCGGTGACCTCGACACCGCGCTCCGGCTCGGCGACGGCATGCTCGGCAGCACATCGGATACGGACGCCAGGGCCGCGGGCGCCGAAGTGGCGGCGACCGTGCTGGCGCATCGCGGCGAACTCGCGCACAGTGCGGAGCTGTACCAATGGTCCGGCCGGGCGGGCTCGAAGGCGTTCGCCGCGATCGCGTTGCTGGGCACCGGAAATCTCGAAGCCGCCCGAGGCGCGCTGGAGACTCCCGAAGTCCCGACCCTGTTCGCGGGCGCCGCTTCACGGATGGCGCGGGCGGTCACCGATTCGGTGTCCGGCTGCGGCGCGGAGACGCTGTCGGCCCTGCTGGGCGCGGCCTCGATGCTGGAGTCGGCGGGCGCGCCGGCGCCGCTCCCGGACAGCC
The DNA here is from genome assembly GCF_037997115.1 of Amycolatopsis coloradensis. Classification (NCBI taxonomy): domain Bacteria; kingdom Bacillati; phylum Actinomycetota; class Actinomycetes; order Pseudonocardiales; family Pseudonocardiaceae; genus Amycolatopsis; species Amycolatopsis coloradensis. The sequence continues at coordinate 174,994 of NZ_CP150484.1, read as the reverse complement.
CGGCGGCCCTCGCGGCGTTGGTGGGCCTGCATTCCGGCGAACTCGCGCTGGCCGAGTCGGTGCTGAGACGCGCGGTAGACGGGCGGATCGGCGGTGATCTGCTCGCGAAACGGCACCGGCTGCTGCTCGGCTGGGTCGCGATGACCGCGGGCGACCTCAAGACGGCCGCCGAGGCGCTGATGCCGCCGGACGGTCTCGAAGCACGAGACGAATTCTTCGCCGCCACCCTGCAGTTGGGGCTGGCGCGGCGAGCGAGCGATCTTCCCGGTCTGCAACGCTCCTGGGACCGGGCGTACCAGGCTTCGATGCGGCAGCAGCCGGACCTGTATTCGTTACTTCCACTGGGAGAACTCGCGATCGCGGCCGCTCGTGGCGGCGCGGGCGCCAAACTGGCAGGCCAGCTGGAACGGGCGCACTCCGTACTCGACGCGCTCGGCAACCCTCCACTGTGGACAGCCACCCTGCGCTGGCATGAACTCCACGCCGCCATCACCGTCGAAGATCACGCGTCGGCGGGCGAACATCTGGCCGCGCTCAACGACTTCGCGTCCTGCGGCCGCTATCCGGCCGCACTCGCCGCCGCCGCGACCGGCTGGCTCGCCGTCCTGACCGGAACCGTCGATCCCGAGGCGATCACCGCGTCCTCTTCGGAACTGCACGAACTCGGGCTCTGCTGGGACGCTTCCCGGCTGGCCGGGCAGGCGGCGATCCGGACCTCGGACCGGAAGGCGATGGTCCAGCTGCTCGAAGCGGCGCGGCAGTTCCAAGGGCGCGCTCCGGAGCCCGCCGCGCCCACCGGGCTGAGCGCGCTGAGTGAACGGGAGCTGGAGGTCGCCCGGCTGGTCGTCGACGGGCTGACGTACAAGCAGGCCGGGAGCAAACTGTTCATCTCGGGGAAGACCGTGGAGCACCACATGGCGCGGATCCGGGGGAAACTCGGCGCCGGGGACCGGCGCGAGCTGCTGGCCATGCTGCGGGAGTTGCTCCCCGCCGGCGAGGGCTGAGCGGGTTCGGGCCTGCCTATCGCTCCGCGAGGTAGGCGTCCTCCGCGGCGTAGTCGAACATCGGCGCGAAATAGTCGTGGTCGAAGCCAGCCGGGAGCCGATCGGTGGAGCCCAGCCAGTCCAGCTCGGCGGTCACGGTGGCGGCGTAGTCGCCGACCGGCCGGTAGCCCAGTCGCCCGGCCGCGGACATGTCCAGCCGGATACCCGGTAGACGGTCCCAGGGGTGCCGGCCGAGTCCGGCGGGGGCGTGGTCGTCGAGGAGCACTTCCTCCCACCGATGGCCGAGGTGTTTCGCGACGGTTCTCGAGATGTCCAGGACGTCGGGTGCGTCCGGGTCCGCGGCATTGAGGACACGCCTGCCCGGGTTTTCCGCGGCGGTTTCGATCAGCGCGGCGATGTTCCCGGCCGCGCTCGGATGGTCGACGCCGCGGCCACCGCGGGACAGGAGAAGGACTTCGCGCCGGTCGGCCACGCGTTTGACGAACACCCATTCGCCGGGCTTGGCCGACCCCTCTCCATGGACTTTGGACGGTCGCAGAACGGTGACCGGGTATCCGCTGTCGAGCAAGACTTGTTCCGCGGCCACCTTGTTGGCGCCGTAGCCGTCGCGAGTGCGGTAGTCGACATCCTCGCGTGGGGCCATGGTGGGCTGCGACTCGCGGATCGGCCCGTCGAAAACCGGCGCGACGGCCGAGTTCACGTGGTTGCCCGCCGAGTCGACGTACACGGCTTTGCTGGAGATCATCACCGTGGACCCCACATCGTCCAGCAGCGGCAGCAGATCACGGGCGTGTGCGGCGGTGAAGCACAGACAGTCGACCACCAGATCCGCTCCCGCACCGAGCGCCGCCGCGAGGCTGCCGGGTTCGCCGCGGTCCCCGGCGACGAACCGGCCACCCGCGACCGTGATGTCCTCGGGCATGCGCGAGGAGTCCCGGCCGGCAACGGTCACCCCCCAACCGGCGGCCAGCAACCGGCGTGCCGTGGCGCGACCGATCAGCCCGGTCCCACCGAGAACGACCGCGTGCGACATCGATCAACGATAACGCCCTTCGTCCGCTGAGGGTTGCTAGACAGGACGGGTGAACGCCTTCTACCACCTGTGCTTCGTCGTTCGAGATATCGGACAGGCGACCGAAGACCTCACCCGTACTCTCGGCGTGGCCTGGAGTCCTGTCCGTGCGAGCACCCTCGGGGATTGGGACTACGACATCGTGTTCTCGACCGACGGGCCACCGTTCTTCGAGGTGATCCAAGGACCAGCAGGCAGTCCGTGGGATGCGACCGGCGGTTCCCGCTTCGACCACATCGGCTACTGGTCCAAGGACGTCATGGCGGACAAACAGCGCCTGGCGGATCGAGGCGCGCCGATCGAGTTCGACTCCTGCCCTTACGGTCGTTCCTTCACCTACCACCGGCTCGACAGCATCGGGGCCAGGATCGAGCTGGTCGATCTCGCGGTCCAGCCGGGATTTCGCGAGGCCTGGGCCCCGGACGCAGCGACGATGCCACCCCTCGACCTGGGCGACCCGTGACGGTCAGCCCAGCACCGTGCCCGAGTTCGCGGCGTTTCGGTCGCGCTTACGAGAGAACGCACCCAGGTCGATCTCCAGGCCGGTGCGCGGGGCCCGGAACCGGACGGGCGAGGCGTCGTGGTCGACGCCGTTCTCGGCCTGGTTGATCAGCTCTGTCATCAGCTGCCCCACGACCGGCGCGTTCTTGAACTGGTTGCCACTCGTTCCGATCGCGAGGTAGAAACCGTCGAGCTCGGTGCGGTCGTAGATCGGAGTCCAATCGTCGGCGACGTCATAGACTCCCACCACGCCGCGCGCCCGGTTGGGCACCGCCAGGTCGGGCAGCCGCCGCGCGGCCCGCGTCACCTGGGCCTCGAAGACCGCGGCCGTCGGTTGGATGTCGACGGCGTCCGGGTCGTCGGTCCACTGCATCGGATCACACGCCGGTTCCGTTCCACCGACGAGCAGGCCCGCTCCTCCTTCACCGCGGAAGTAGGTGCCCAGATCCATGTCCGCCACCACGGGCCCTGCACAGCCCTCCGGGGCAGGCACGTGCGCTACTCCCTGCCTCATCGGTCGCACACCGACCGTGAAATCGGAACCCACGCCTGCCAAGCGATTCACCGCGCCCGACCACGGACCGGCCGCGTTGACCACGACGGCACAGGGAATCCGCCTGCCTTCTCCACCGCTGTCACCGTGCCGCGGAAGCCGAACTCCGCCCCGCATGCCGAGGCCGCGGAGGCGAGGTTCACGGCAGCGAGGCCCGGGTCCGAGACGTAACCGGCGTCCGGGGTGTACACGCCACCGAGCGAGTGTTTCGCGTCCTCCCAGAATTCCTCTTCGTCGAGCCGCTTCGGCGGCCAATAGCGGCCGGCGTCGATACCTGGAACGCGCTCGGCCAAGGTCGCGCTGTCCCATTCCTCGTAGGGAACCCCGATCTCATCGAACAACGGAAGCCACGATGTACGCGGAGCCGCCTCGACGTCCAGCATGACCAGCCCGCTCTTGCGGAACATCGCGAGGTCGCCGACATCGTTCCCGAGGTGGCCTGCCCGGTCGAGCCAGCCGAAATGCGCCTCCCACGCCGTCGCCACCCCGGCGGTGGTGGAGAAATTGAACCGGACGATCGCACTCGATGCCGAGGTCGACCCCTGTCCGGCCCCTGCGGCCCGATCGAGCGTGAGGACCCGGTACCCCGACCGCGCGAGCTCAAGGGCGATCGACGAACCGATCACCCCTGCCCCGATCAGGACCACATCGGCAATCAGGCGCTTACCGGGCACGGCAGGTCCTGAGGTAACTGAGGAACGAAGTCTGCAGGCCGGTCACATGCGTTTCGCGCAGGACCGCGCTGGTGACGGCTCCGCCGCGTGAGGTGAGGCGGTGCAGGACGGTGGCCGTGTTCTTCGTGAGGCTCTGGTAAATGGCCAGGTCCCCGAGCAGCTCACGCTCGTTGAGGGTCACGTGCAGCTGGGCGGCATGGTGCCTGTCACCCATCTCTTGGAGTTGGGCGAAGATCTGGCTGTCTTCACTGGCGACGCCGGGGCTGCCCGCTCCGATGCTCTCGAAGAGCGTGCAACCGGTGAGCCAGGTGTAGAGGCTGAACAGGCCGCCGTAGGAGTAGCCGAAAAGGCCGTGACCGCTCGTGGCCGTGCCGTAGTCGCGTTCGATCCGCGGGTGCAGTTCCGCGGTGAGGAAGCGCAGGAACGCGTCGGCGTGGGTGTCGCGCAATTCGGCGAGATAGGCATCGGATTCCTCGCGGGTCCTCGCGCCCATTCGAACTCCCATCTCCACGGCGTCGACGAGTTCCTTGGCGATGGGCTCGCCGGGTGGCACGAGGTCCCTGTTGCGCAGCCGATCCCAGTGCTGTGCTTCCTCGCCCGCGTAGCCGACGCTGACCTGGATGTAGGGCTGGATCCGCTGCATGGGGTCCGCCTGGGTGATGATGAGCGGAGCCGTCATGCCCACGGCCCAGTTGCCGTCGAGCACATACACGGCAGGCGTTCGCGTCGTGGCGGGGTCGTAACCCGGTGGTGTGGTGACCCAGACGCCGTAGTCGTGCCCACCGCTGGAGCGCATCTCGAAGTAGTCGGTGCCGGCGAGACAGCCGTGCCACATAGTGCTCATCGAAGGTCCTTCACGACTCGGCCGGACAGGCCGAGGATCTCGGCGTTGGTCTTGGTGGCCGCCACGAGAGCTTCCATCGGTGTTTCGAGCTTTGCGCGCAGCCTGAGCTCCTCACCTCGACGGTGCTGAGCCGGACCGATGAGATCGGAACCCAGCCCGATCCGTACTCCGGCCTCCTTGGCGACAGCGAGCGCCTCGGTCATCCGCTCGCGAACACCCAGCACTCGATCGCGGGTCGATTCGTCGAGGCCGGCGCCAGCGGTGTCGTGCAGCAGTTGCTCGACGACGGCGAACGTGGGCACGAGGGCGACGTCGTGAGTGGCCATCAGGGTGGCCGTGGACTCGTCGAGGTCGGTGCCGTGTTCGACACAGCGCACGCCGGCCTCGACCGCGTTCCGGATGCCGTCGTTGTTGTGGGCGTGAACGGTCACGTAGGTGCCCCGCGCCGCGGATTCCTGGACGGCGACGGCGATCTCCTCGACGGTGAATTGGGTGTCGGACAGCCGGTCGTGCGCCCCGACCACTCCGCCGGTCACGCAGAGTTTCAGGAAGGAGGCTCCGCGACGGAACGCTTCGCGCACGTTGTGCCGCAGCTCGTCCGCGTTGCCCGACATCATGGACAGGGCGCACAGACCCGGAACGTGATGGCTGCTCCACAGCTCGGTGGGTTCCCAGTCGGCTCCGTAGTAGCCGTGCCCACCGATCTGGCACTGAACCGGTCCGCAGGACAGGACGCGTGGCCCCCTGACCTTGCCCTTCGCGATCGTGGTGACGACGCCGCCGTCGATCCCGCCGGTATCCCGAACGGTGGTGAACCCGGAATCGAGCGCCGCGCCGGCTGTGGCGAAGATGTCCGCCGCGAGCTCGGCGGCGCTCATCCGAAACGAGAACTGCGGCTGGATCGGGCTCGACAAGCCCAAATGGACGTGAGCGTCGATCAGGCCGGGCGTCATCGTCAGGCCTCCGGCGTCCAGGCGCTCGCCGTGGGCGCCGGAGGCACCGACGTGGCGATATGCCCGTCTTCAATGCTGACGTCGACGTCGGCTGGGTCGCGACCCGATCCGTCGAGGACCGCCGCGCCGACCACCTGAACACGTCCCACGAGTCGTTCCCTCCGCCGTTGCGAGCCGGCTGCGACCATGTGTGACGCGACACGGCACCGTCAACGCTTCTTTTCCAATGGATAAACCGTGGGAGTGATCTTGTCAAGCGCGGAACACAAGGGCGACGCACGCGAGCGTCTCCTGGCTCGGCTTCTCGACGCCTTCGACGAGGCGCTTCCCGCGCCGGAGGTGTCGCTCCGTGAGATCGCCGCCAGGGCCGGGACCAGCCACGCCCTCCTGCGATACCACTTCGGGTCGCTCCCGGGCGTGTTGGCAGCCATGCTCAAGGCACAGCGATCTCGTGACAACGAGGTGCTTTTCGATGCCGCCCAGCAGGGCACCTTCGACGACTTCGTCGTGGCGATCTGGCGGGCCTACACCCGTCCGGAGCAGCTGTCGCGTGTCCGCGGCTTCTTCCACGTCGTAGGTCTGGCCGCGTACAGCCCAGAGGACTTTCGTGAGTTCATCGACTCGCTCGACGACCTGACCAAGATGCTGGCCTCGCTCGCGGAACGCGAAGGACTCGACGCCGAGGAAGCGCTGACCTTGGCCACCGTCACCATTGCCGCGATGCGTGGCCTTCTCCTCCAGGAGGTCTTGACTCCGGCAGGCCACGCGGAGGCCGCGGTCGCTTTGATCCTGCGCATGGGCAAGGGCCGATCCGTCCCACGGACATGTCCTGGGCCTTGAGCCGGGCGTGTGATTCCCGCACCGCCGCGCGGCGTCGATCCCGATCTGCTTACGTGGCGATCCGGCCGGGGGAAATGCTTGCGCGACTCATCGGAATGACCTGCTCGGTCGTTGCTCGGCACCACCGGCGTCCGGCAGCACAACGGCCCGCGTTCCGGGCAAGTGGCCATCAAGCAAATCGAGCAGGAATCGTCGGGCTGTTCACCGCTACTCGTGGCGGAATATCGAGGATGACGCCGGCGGACTCACCGACCAGGCACTCGACCTCGCCGACCCCGGCCTCACACCTGTTTCCCGATCTACGTTCTATGCGCTTTGGGACAGCAGCACCGACAAGTGAAGCTCCCGGGGCAGGCAGGTGAGTGCCTTTCAGATGAGGCCACACCCGTGCGGCCGGCAGGGAATACCATCCGGCCGTCAGCGACCGTCATGGTGACTCCGTCGAAGCTCCACCACTGCAGCTTGTCCTCTTCGCCAAGCCAGAGGAGTTCTCCGCCGGCGTCGACGTACGGTGCCAGGGCTCGCCAGAGATGTACGTCGTCCCCCGCAGAGCGCGTTCCGCCGATCAATTCGACGCCGTAGATCTCGCCGTCGGGTTCCGTCATTGCCTCGTACCGGAAGGCTCGCACCATCTCGATCAAGGACTGCGCAGACCGGATCTCGGCGGAATCGGTGAACGCCCAGTGTGGTCGTCGGCCGAAGGTCCCGTCCGGATATTCGACCCGGGACCACCCGCTCTTGAGGTCGTCGCGCTGCTTCAGCGCACGTATCGCACTCAGTGCGAGGGCTGTCCGGGCAGGGGGATGACCCCCTCCCCCTTGATGAGTCGGACGTTGTAGCCCACTCACCCATTCTGCACTCGCATCAGGTGTCAGGGTGCGGATGCCTGGCACCAAACCAGATCGGGATTGCGGCCTGGCCAAAGAAAGCCGAACGGCCTGAACCTTGTTCGGCATGAGAGTGCGACGGTGCGCGTGATGGACGGCAGACTCATCCGCGCCTGGGGCGCGGAAGTGGCCGGGAGCGGGACATGCTCCCGGCCACCGATCCGCTACTCGGGCAGGGTGTTGGTCCACTCGGCCTTGATCCTGGCGCCGGCGGGGTCGGCCACCTTGTACACCGCCCCGTCCATGGTGACGAAGACCGACGTCCCGTTCACCCGTCCGGTCGCCGGATCGACGACGAGCCGCTCGCCCGTGGGCAGCGACAGGCCCTGCCCGCCCGGCACCGCGCCGAGGTTTTCGACACCTGGATAGTCGGCGATCACGCGGAAGGCCGTGGCCCGGACCTCCGGTGTGGCCGGCAGCGTGGACACCAGTGAGATCAACGACTGGAAGGCGGCTTGTTCCCGGTCGCTCGCGGTGAGCTTGCCCGCGCTCGTCCTGGCGTCACTGCGCTCGAGGGCCTCGGCGATCCAGGCCTTCAACGCGTCCGGGTCCGTCGGCAGGGCACGCAACTGCTCGAGGGTCAGATCGACGGCGACCAGCGAGAACGGGGTGGCCGAAAGCGCCTTTATCGGCGTGACCTTGCCTCCCGTCTTCGCTCCCCTCATCCACGACTGACCGTCCGGCTTGGTCCAGTACTCATACCCACTCGAAGCAGCAGCGCCGTCCGCCTCGGTCACCTTCACGTGCCAGTAGCTGCCGGCCCCCTCGGGGGAACGCTCAGCGGCGGTGGCGGCCGCGAGCAGGATCTCCTGCCCACTGACCGTTCGCACCGGCGGACCGTCGACCGGTGCGGCCGGCATGGCCGCGATCGCCACGGCGGCAGCGGCGGCCGCCGTGAGTCTGGCTCCAGCGACCAGCCATCCGGTCCGCCGCCGGGAAGTCCGGCCACCGCGAATCCGGTTCTGGAGCCGGTGCCGGCTGCGGTCGACCACGTCCTGGGACGGCTCGTCCAGGGCCAGCGCGGCGCGCAGCGTCTGCAGGTCATTCATCGAGTGCCTCCGGGGTGAGGATGAAGTTGAGCTTCTTGCGTGCACGGTTGAGCCGGGAACCGACCGTGCCGGAGGAGATACCGAGCGCCGCGGCCACTTCCTCGTACCCGAGCTGGCCGAGCGCCACGAGCAGCAGCACGTCCCGTTCCCCGGCGGACAGCCGCGACAGCGCGTTCGCGAGCTGAGGAAGCAGCCGCCGGGCGGCCACCGACGCGACCACCCTGCTCTCGTGCCCCTCGACCGCTGGTGCGACGCTCACCCGTGCCAGCGCCCGATAGTGGCGAGCCTCCCTGCGGCGGTGCCTGGCCACCAGATTCGTGGCGATGCCGAACAGCCAGACCCGCACCTCACCGCGTTCGGCGTCGAACGTGCCGCGCCGGTCGAACGCGACGAGGAACGTCTCCGCGGCGATGTCCTCCGCGGTCTGCGCGTCCAGCCGTCCGGCCACATACCGGTAGATGGCCGCGAAGTAGCGATCGTGCACTTCGGTGAACAGTTCCGGGTCCTGCGGCAACCGGGCGGCCAGGTCGGCATCGGTCACCTGCTCGCCCGTTCCCGCTGTCATGTGCCCGCCTCTGACATGTGGGTCCTTCCCGTCGGCAGTCAGCTTTCACCACCACTTCGCCGTCGGCCGGTTTCTTCTTCCCACGTGCCGCCCGCTGACCCCAGCACAGACGCAGCGACGACTAGGCCAGCGGGGTGGTAGCGACAGGAGAGCGCGCCTGATCGCGCAATACGGGAACCCCGGTTGTCGTGTCAGCGTCCGAAACACCCGGAGAGCATTTTTCGCAAATCACCCAAGAGAGATCAAGGTGCCGGCGACTGGCTCGTAACGGTTTCCGGGAACGCCCAAGGACGGCGGCTTGCGCGGATCACGTGCGCTCAGAGTCGGCGACCTGTGGCCGCTTCCCACCATTCGGCGTGCCAGGCCTCCTGTTCCGCGACAGTCACGATCCGGTCGAGCTCGGCATCGGCCAGCGTGTCGACGAGGTCGGCTTCCGAAGTCTCGTGGCCGGTCCGCATGACAGAGATCCGCATACCGCCGCCCATATCCCTGCACATCCCGCTCGGGTACGTGTCGCGGCGGGCCCCTTGAACGGCGATCGCCCAACCGCCTGGTTCCAGCTGACGACGCAGCCGGGTGAGTGACTCGAACATGTCCATGGCGGTGGCCGTATACCGGTCACCGTCGAGGAACAGCTCGATCCGATAGAGCGGCCGTGGCCCGTCGTAGCCGTCAAGCCAGCCCCGCAGCCGCGCCTGCCGTCTCTCGACTCCTCTCGCCACCAGCACTTCTCGATCTTCCAGCGGCCTCGGATAGTCCACGCTCACTCACCTATTCAAGCAGGAGAGCCGGGCCGCCGATGGCGTTCCGGCTGCGCGAGAGTCCCGTTCACTCTCCGCGTAAACCCGATCACGATCCCGATCGCATTCGAACGTCAGTTCGAGTAAGATCAAGGGTATGACCACAGCTCTCCCTTATAACCCGAAAGCCGCTCGCTTTCTTGACACCGCGTTCGACGAAGAGCTTTCGCTTCGTCGGACACAGGGAAGTCAGGTGCGAGCGTTAGCCGACTTCGCCGCTCGCGGTGGATCACGAAGATCTGTGACCGAGGAGGTCGCCTTGCGCTTCTCGATCACCCGCAATCACGCGTACCTGCTCGTCGAGACCTCCTGCGCCCTTGTCGCTCGCCTGCCGAACACGCTGGCGGCGTTGGAGCGTGGCGATATCGACCTGTACAAGGCTTCCAAGGTCATGCAACTGACACGGGAAGTATCGGACGAAGTCGCGGCGCAGGTCGACGCCTGGCTGACCAAACGTCTCGCCGGTCGTGATCCCGGTGCGATCCGGGGCTCGGTGAGTCACGCCGTGCAGAAATTCGATCCCGAAGGCTATCGCGAACGAGCCGCCAAGAAACGCGCGTTGCGGCATATCTCGTTGGAACACCACGACGAGACCATGTCCACACTCTCCGGCCATCTTCCGGCGGAAGTCGCCAGTTCCCTTTACGCATCATTGAGCAGAGCCGCGCGAGCCCGGCGGAACAAGGACAAAACCCGCACCCTCGACCAGCATCGCGCCGATATCTTCGCCGAACGCCTGCTGGCTGAGGACGGACGCGGCAAGCCGCGTGCGCACATCCATGTCTATGTCGATTTCTTGACACTCGTCGGCGCATCCAACGACCCCGCGACACTCGCCGGGTACGGTCCCATCCCCGATTGGCTGGTCCGCGAGATCGCCTCCGACCCCGACTCGACCTGGTCGCGGCTGATCACCGACTCCGCCACAGGACAGCTGCTCGAAGCCGGCGCCGACAAATACCGGTCACCGGCGTCCTTGGCACGGTTGATCAAGGCGCGGGATCGCGAGTGCACGCAACCGGGCTGTCACCGGCCCGCCGAATTCTCCGAGATCGACCACATCACCTTTTGGGCTCGCGACGGCAAGACCAACCAGCACAACTGCCACAGCTACTGCACAGGTCACAACCTGCTTCGCGAGGAGCCTGGATGGTCGGCCGTGCCCACCGGCGACGGCGGCATGATCATCACCACGCCGAGCGGCCATACCTACGAGACAGCGCCAGAGCCGTTCCACGAACCACGCACAGGTCCCGATGACGACGAACCGCGAGTCTGAGCAACGCGGAGGCTCTCTACCGACGCGGCAACGAACTCAAGCCCGTGTCTCCAACGCCTTCAACGCCGCCCTGACCACCCGTCGCGAAGGATCCTCGACCATCGACCTCACCGAATCGACCGGAACGGCATCCAGAATCCGAAGCGCCCCAATGGCTTGAGCCCGCACCCTGGCCACGGGATGCCTCAGCAACGGATACAGCCGCTGCCCGTCCTCTGCCCGCCCCGACTCCGCGAGTCCCGCGATGGCTCCGAGAGAAGGGTTCGCACCGGAAACAGCGGACCGGTACCAAACTACGGCGTCGACGCCCGTCCGCCGGGCGGCATCCCTTGCGAGCGCACGGATCAGCGTGGAACGGTCGTCCAGCAGACCGGCGATCTCCTCCCAGTGGCCGAGACGCGCGAGTCCGGTCAGCGCGCTGATCCGTACCTCGCCGTGGCGGCAGGCGGCCAGCTTGCGCAGGACGTCCACGCGTCCTGTCCAGACGGCGTCGCGGGCGACGGCCTCACCGGCGCGCACGCGGATGCCCTTATCGGAATGCGTCAGGGCGAGCCGGATCAGCCCGTCGAATTGGAGATCGCCACGCCGAGTCCGCACCTCGAACGCGAACCTCGGCACCGCGGAGTTCACCGAGCGCATCAGCTGCTCGAGCACCGCCACGGGGACGTCGTAAGCAGCCGCGTACAGCTGTCGCACGCCGAAGCCACCTCGGCGACGGCGACCCAGGTGAAGCATCGTTTCGGCAGCCGGCCGCAGGTAGGTGGCAGGATCATCGTGCAGCAGCCGGATGACACCCGCGCGGGCTACGTCGCTGACCGGAGATGCCCAGTCCGTCATGCGCACCAGCAGGAACGGAAGTGTCTCCGGGCGAGGTTTCGCCAGCAGTCTCGTGACCGCCAGTTCCCGGACCCGACCGTCGTGGTGCGAAGCCGCGATCGCGGTTGTCAGCAGTCCTGCCTTGCCGGCCCTGAGCGGCACGGCGACATCATCCAGAGCCCGCTCGTGCCGCCAGTACTCGTCGAGAGTCGCGATGAGCGCCGGTGTCTCAGTGATCTTCTCGAAGGCAGCCGTGATTTCGGCGTCATCACCGGACTTGTCGACGCGCACGAGCGCATCGACGAGCACGCCCACACGGAGCCCCCGGCTCTCCAGCGTTTCCCGGAGCGCCTCGGCCACGGACTTCCTTCTCCCGAACATCACCCGGTGATCCTCTCCCATCTCCTGCGCGCCGCGCTCATCCTTTTCGCGGGTAGACGCCCGACCACAAGGCGCGTAGGAACACGAGAATGGTTGAGGAAAGGTCCAGACGAGTTTTCCTGTCCACCTCGGCGGCACTCTCGGCGGCCGCCCTGTCTTCCACCGCCCTGTCTTCCACTGCCCTCGCCGGTGTCCCCGCCGTCGCCGAAGAACCAGAAGTTCGAGGCCCAGGCGAACGCCTCTCTCCGCAACGCCCCGACGCGGAGCTCCGGGCGATCCTCCGAGAAATGGACGAACACCGCATCGAGGCCACCGTACGCAGACTCGCCGCCTTCGGAACCCGGCACACGTTGTCCTCGCAGACCGATCCCGTCCGCGGAATCGGCGCCGCCCGTGACTGGATCTTCGCGGAGATGACGAAATCCGCGCAGCGGTCGGGCGGCCGGATGACGGTTGAACTGCAGTCGTATCTCCAGCAGCCCGCCCCGCCCCGGATCCCGGTGGCCACCACGATCACCAACGTCGTCGCCACCTTGCGCGGCTCCACCACCCCGGAGCGGGTCTACGTCTTGTCGGGCCATTACGACTCACGGTGTTCGGATCCGCTCGACGCGACGAAGGACGCTCCGGGCGCCGACGACGACGCTTCCGGAGTGGCCGTCGCGATGGAACTCGCCCGGGTGCTCGCCACCCGCCGCCCCGCCGCGACCATCGTGTTCGCGGCGGTCGCGGGCGAGGAGCAAGGCCTGTTCGGCGCGCGGCACATGGCCAGGCTGTACAAGGCGGCGGGCACGAACGTGCAGGCGATGTTCACCAACGACATCGTCGGTTCGAGCCGGGCGGACGACGGCACCAGGGACCCGCGCACGATCCGGTTGTTCGCCGAAGGTGTGCCGACGTCGGAAACCCCTGCGCAGGCCGACATCCGGCGCGCGGTCGGCGGGGAGAACGATTCGCCCTCCCGCCAGCTGGCACGGTTCGTGCGGTCGGTCGCGGAGAACGACGCGACCGGCATGACCGTCCGGGTGATCCACCGGCGCGACCGCTACCTCCGGGGTGGCGACCACATCCCGTTCCTCGAACAGGGCTATCCGGCCGCGCGGTTCACCGAACCGCACGAGGACTACGCGCACCAGCACCAGGACGTCCGGGTGGAGAACGGCAAGCGGTTCGGCGATTTGCCGGAGTTCTGCGACTTCCCGTTCATCGCCAGGGTCGCGCGGGTCAACGCCGCGACGATGTGGTCACTGGCGACCGCGCCGGGCACCCCTGAAGACGTCCGGATCCGGACGAACCAGCTCACGAACGACACGGATCTGGTGTGGCGGCGCGGGACGGACCCGGATCTCGCCGGTTACGAGGTCGTCTGGCGGGAGACGACGGCGGCCGACTGGACGCACGCGATCAAGGTCGGCGACAGGACCGAGGCTAAAGTGGATCTGTCGAAGGACAACGTGTTCTTCGGTGTGCGCGCGGTCGGGAAGAACGGCCGCCGCGGCCCGGTCGCGTTCCCGACACCACTGAGTTGAGGTCACTGAGCTGATGCCACGATGACAGTCACCCCCGACGACCTCGACGCGGCGATCGCGAGCGTGACGGACAGCCTGAGCGAGGCGTCGGGCCGTGACTGGCCGGCCGCGCCGGGCACCGGCGAACTCAACGCCTGGCGCACGGCCGAGCATCTCGGCGACTGCCTCATCTCCTACGCCGGACTGCTGATCGCCCAGCCGTCGACGCCGCGTTTCGTCTGCTTCGAAGCCGTCGCCGACCGGGCCGCGACTCCGTCGGAGATGCTGGAATTCGTCACGGTAGGCGGCGGCATCCTGAGCGCCACCCTCCGCACGGTGGCCCCGGACGTCCGCGCGTACCACCCGAGCGGTCGCGCCGACCTCGAGGGTTTCGCCGGAATGGGCTGTGTCGAGGTCCTGGTCCACGGCGAGGACATGGCCAGGGGCCTCGACGTCACCCTCGACCCGCCACGTGACGTCTGTGCGCGAGTGCTCGCGCGGATGTTCCCGGAAGTCGGCACCGACGGCGTCGATCCCTGGACGGCGTTGCTGTGGGCGACCGACCGGGTGGGCCTCCCCGGACGCCCCTCCCGCGCCGGCTGGCAGTGGCGCGGCGCGCCTCTGGACGACTGACCGCGCAGTCGGTGCGGTGCTCTGGTGATGCCCCACCGGCCCAGCGCCGTTCAGCGAGGCCTGAAGGCCACCACAGCGGCTTGAATACCGTTCCGCCAAGCCACGACGGGTTCCTCGACCGGCCCGGCCTCCAGAGCTCGCACGTGCCACGCGGCCGGCGGATGCCATTCGGCCGAAGGCGAATCGCCGAACAACCGGGCCCGTTCCACCACCGCGGGACCGAGCACCGGATCCACCGTAGCCTGCTCCCACCAAGCACTCCAGGCATTCTCGCCGCCGTCGCTCGGGGACGCCGCGACCTCCACGTCCGGCATGTCGTCCACAGTGGCCACGAACCCGCCCGGCCGCACGAGGCCGGCGAGCTCGGCGTACAACTCGGTCAGCCGCCCGGGCGGCAGGTAATGCAACGCCATGACCGCCAGAACGGCGTCGTAGCCGTCGTACGGTAGCTGCACGACCCAGTCCGGGTCACGCAAGTCGGCCCGGACCACCTCCACCGAGGGCGGCAGGGACGCACCGGCGATCGTCAGCATCACCGGATCCAGATCGACCAGCGTGACCTCCGCCCCGGGAAGGCGCTCGAGCAGACGAGCACAGAGCGTGCCCGTGCCGCCACCCACGTCGAGCACGCGCGGCGCCGGACCGCCACAGCGTGACGCGACCAGGTCGATCATCCGCTCGATCGCCCGCTCGCGTCCTGGCTGGTACTTCGCCATGAGGCGTTCCCAGCGGTCGTTCCAATCCTCGAGAGTCACAGTGACAATGATAATCGATATCAGCGAGATGGCGTTCCGTCACCGGACGCCTCCGAGTAGTGGGCGAGGTACGGCCGATCGGCGCAACTTGGCACCTGAAGCGTTTGCCACGACGGAGCCCGGGAATATTTCCGGTATGTCCAGATGGCGAACCACCAGCAGGAGCAACACCGCCGTGCGGGTCATCACCGGCATCGGCGCGGTGTTCGCTTTCATCGAGTTGCTGTACATGGTGATGGTGCTCGCGGGAGCCAACGCGGGCAACGGTTTCTTCATCTTCATCCAGGCACTGGCCAAACCGCTGGCGTTGTTCTGGCCGGGACTCTTCCCGGTGAGTGACCCGAATCTCGCGGTCATCCTCGACTACGGCCTGGCCGCCGCGTTCTGGGTGATCCTGGCGGGTGTGATCGCCCGTTTCGCGGCCCGCTGACCCCCTGCGGCGACGATCGGCGTCCCGTTCGGCGACACTGGACGGATGAGCGACGGCAGATGGTTCGACCTGAACCCGCTTCCCGAGCTGTTCGGCCTGGCCGCCGCCGGGCGGGCGCTGCTGCCCAACGTGCCCGTGACCCCGGCCGCGATCCTGAAGACCGTCACCGAACAGCTGGTCGGGCGGCGACTGACGGCCAAGGTGGACGGGCACGACGTCGGGCTCACCCTGACCGAGCTCGACTACCAGGCCGACAGCCTCAGCCTGGCCGCGACCGGCAAGATCGGCGACGTCCGCATCGTCGTCGAGGACGTCGACTGGCCGGAGACACCCCTCGAACGCATCACCGTGCTGGCGTCGAACGTCCGTCTCCGCTCGCTCCCGTCCCCGGCCGCCATCCCCGAGCAGGTGAAGATGGCGATCCGGGTGTCACCGGAAGTCCTCCAGGCGCGCGTCGCCGAGGTCCGGCCGGGCATCATCGTGACCCCCGGCGAGGACGGGCATTTCCACGTCCGCTGGGAAAGGCGGCCCCGCTGGGGGCATCTCGCCCTGGAGTCCACTGTGGAGGACGAAGCCGTCGTCCTCCGTCCGATGTCCGTCCACATCGGACGCCGACGGTTCGGCCCGCCGTCCCGCCTCAAGCCGATCGTCCTGCCACTGCCCGAACTCCCGCAAGGGATCCGGCTCACCGCGGTCGAAGCGCACGACGGTCACCTTGTCCTACACGCGCTGGCGGAGGAATGGCCGGACAAGCTGTCCACCATCCCGCTCGGCGATCTGCTGAGCTGGGTGACGACGGCGGTGGCCACGCTGACCCTGCCGGGGCTCGGCGGCCGCTGACGGCTGGTCGTGAGTGACGATTCGGGTTCTCTTGAGGGGTAAGGCAAACGTGCGGGTGCGGTGGGCTATCCGCTCGTGGCCCCGGGCCACGCCGGAGGCGTAGCGAAGGCCTCCTTCCCTACCTTCAGGGTAGGCAAGGAGGCCTTCACCACCACCTGGGCAGGCCACTCCAGCTGACGTTGCGAAAACCGCTTTCCGAGGTTGCGAAAGTGGCTTTCGCAACCCGTCACCGCTGCCTTTACCCCTCAAGAATCCGAATCGTCACTCACGACCATGGTGACCACTGGCGGATCAGCTGTGCAGCGGTCCCTCCGCGACACGCACCGCGGGCACCGACGGCACCGACGTCGCGGCGCTGTCCGCCTGCGTTCCGGCGGACGACCGTACGAGACCGGCCGACTTCCCGCACACCTTCTTCTTCTCCTCCGAAGTCATCTTCTTGCCGACGGTCCGGGTCTGGCCCACGACACCGGGCGCCGGACCCTCACCGCTGAAGTTCCACACGTACCACTGGTGGTGCCCCCACCTGCGCTTGTCGTACCACATGTCGTAGGAACCGCTGGCCACCCGCATCACCGGTGAGCGGTCCAGCCCCGCCCAGTAGCCCGGGCTGACATCGATCCGGGTCTCGACGCTCTCACTGGTCTCCCAGCCCCATTCCTGGCCCCACGTGCGCTTGTACGCGACCGACCAGTCGACGAGGAACTTGAAGCCCGCGCTCACGCTGATCTCGTTCGACACCGTGTTCTTCCCGCTGCGGGTGTCCCGTTTGTTGACCACCTGGGTGATCTTGTTGGCGCTGCAGTTGAACACCGTGTCGACCCGGCCCCAGTTGCCGTAGAAGTCCTGACCGCGCTGGTCGACGTGGGCGTTGCAGGTCTTGGTCGCGTTGCCGCAGTCCTTGAGCAGCTCGGCGCGGGACGGTCCGCGCGAGTACACCACGGAGCTGCCCTTGTCGTTCATGTTCGACCCGTAGTTGCCGCTGTCGTTGGCGTACCACTCCTGGGAGCCGCCCTGGTATTCGGCGTGCTCGTACATCGTGATGTAGCAGTTGTTGAAGGTCTGGAACGAGGAGATCTTGTCGTTCCAGGCACCGAGGAAGCCGAGGTTCTGGCTGGTCCCCTCGACGCACGGCGATCCGGTGACCGTGAGGCTCGCGCCGCCGAAGTTCCCGTGTTCGTAGAGCACACTGATCACCGTCGCGGACGCGCCGACCTCGCCTGCCGACGCCGCGGCGAGGGAATCTCCGGCGCTGTCGAAGCACCGGATCACCCCGGTCGCCGTGTCGGCGACGCAGTGCTCGCCTCGCTCCTCGGCGTTCGCCGGGACACCGCCGGCGAGACACATCACCACAGCGGCCAGGAAGGCCGCCCCGAGTCTGTACTTGTGCACGTCTGAACTCCCTGGGGACAAAGGAAACCGACCACGAACGGATCGGCTTCACCAGTGCACCACGGGAAAACCGCCTTGCCCATGCAGAACGACCGGCAGACCTGTTTTTGGTTTCCGATGATCGGGACTCTCAAACGGATTCGCCGCGCTCGCGCAGATAGCGCGTGTGGTCGGTCTGCTGATGGACGTCGCCCTCGTAGAACCGCTCCGCGATGCGGTGCGCTTCGGTCTCCAGCAGCTCCAGTTGCGTGAGGAGTTCATCGGACGCGCTCGGCTCACCGCCTGCCCGGCGTTTGGCGGCGAACCACCACGGCAGATTCAGGTAGGTCTCCACCGACAGCGGCAGATCGGTTCGCGCCAACCGGGTGACGGCGTGCTGGACGTCCGGGTTGGCCGCCCACCGCTCCGGCCGCGAAAGCAGGTCGTCGAGCACTTCCGCGATCCGCCGCACACCGTCCACAGAGGACTCCGGCATCCGTTGCGCCCGCGCGGTCACCTTGCCCACCAGCGAGTCGAGATCAGCGCGCAGCTGCCCGGCCTCGGCGACGGCGTCCGCCGAGACCAGCCGGACCCGCTCGGGCGGCGCGAGCAGGGCGAACACCGCGTACAGCCCCGCGACGACGAGCGGCCACAATCCGCCGACGACGCCGGTCAGGTACAGCGCGAGCCCGATCAGCCCGCCGACGCAGCCGGCGAGGTTCTTCGTGGAGCCGAGGTACCCGATCACTGGTACCCGCGGATTTCCTGGAACACCTTGGGCAGGACGTCGCCTCGCGCGTCGAACACGTTGCCGCCGGTGCGTTTCGCGACCTCGCCGAGTTCGGCGGAGTCACCTTCGCCGAAGATCACGGTGAACACCGGGATCTGCCGCACGGCCTCCGGCAGCGACGGGAACCTCAGCTGGAAGTCCGAGAACTTGGCGCCGTTCGCGTTCTGCCCGTCGGTCATCAGCACGATCGAGGTGAACCTATCGGGGTCGCGCGCGACCAAAGGACCCATGATGTCGTACGCGCGCTGAAGGCTGTCGTAGATCGCCGTACCGCCGTTCGCGTCGAGGCCCTCGGCGTACCGCTTGATCTTGTCCAGCGCGGGTTGTGGGTCGCCTTCCGGGACGGTGAACGTCTCCGGGCTGCCGGGCACGGTGTCGAAGGCCAGCATCGTGACCTCTTCACGGCTGCGGAACCGGCGGTACCGCCCGGTCAGCGAACCGTCGGCGCCGGTCAGCCCGATCAGCGCGGCGCGCAGTGATTCGATCCGGTCGCCCGCCATGGAGCCGGAGGTGTCGAGCACGTACAGCGTCCGCGACGGCCGCCGGATCTTGTCGAAGTAGGCGCCCAGCAACGCGTCGACCGCCTGCTGCGTCGCCGGGAACGGCAGCTCGACGAGATCCTTCTGGGCGAACTGCTGTCCCAGCTGGACACCCGGCACGACCGGACGGCGCTGCGTGGTCTCCATGATCTTGCGCTGGGTGTCCGGCGTCCGCAGCCGCTCGGCCAGCTTGCGGTGCGCGTCCCGCGCGTCGGGATTCGCGCTCTGCACCAACGTCAGCGGGTAGTCCGCGGTGACCACGCCGTCGGACGGGTACACCAGCGTCAGGGGTTCGGGAAGCTTCCCGCTCGCGTTCATCGAGAGCAGGACGGACTCGTAGTTGATCAGGCCGTCGACCTTCTTGCCGGGATCCTGGCCGGTCGCCCGTCGTTGGTAGGCCTCGGAAAGCCAGCCGGACGAGCCCGCGGACATCGCCTGCGCGCTGAAGAACTCGGTCAGTTTCGGTGTGACGGAAGCGATCTGCCGCGCGTCGATCGCGTTGCCCGCCCCCGCGAGCGCCGACGCCACCCCGACGAGCGCCGAGAAACCGGAGTTCGACGCGGACGGGTCGGTCATGCCGTAGGTGAACGCCTTCTTCCCGGCCTGTTCGGCGATCTCGCCCCAGCCCACCGGCCGGCCGGTCCAGCCGAGCCGTTGCGCCGACGACGCGGACAGCCCGAGCACCACCGGCGAGCTCATGATCTTCACCTGCTCGCCCAGCCGTTTCGCGGCCTCCGGAACCGCCGCCGGATAGCGGTTCGAGGAGAACCAGACGGCGTCGTACTGGCCGTCCGCCTTGCCGTTCGCCAGCGACTCGGTGCCTTCCAGCGTGCCGGTGAACTGGAATTTGACCTTGACGCCGGTCGCCGCCGCCTCCTGCTCCAGCAGCGGCTGCAGGTCGGCCAGTTCGCTGCCCGCGAGCACCCGCAAGGTGCCGGCTTCGGCCTCCCCCAGTCCCGTCCCGCCTTCGCTCGAATCGCAGGAAACCAGTGACAGCGCGCAGATCGCCGCCGCCGTGAGCACAGCCCAGCGTTTCACGATGCCCCCTCGGCCGTCGCCGTCTCGTGAGAGCGGCGCAAATGGTCTTCGGCTCGCCGGATCTCCCCCGACAGCGCCTCCACGGTCGCCGCCATCGTCGAGACGGCCCCCGCCTTGAACTCGTCGATCGCGTCGATGCTCCGGTAAATCCGCTCGAACGACTCGCGGATCGTCTCCACCGCCGCCGCGGGATCACTGCCCGCTCGCTGGATCTCGGTGCTGCGCAGTTCCAGCATCTCCGCGTTGGCCCTGAGCAGCCCGTCGGTGGTGGCCTGCACGGCCTGGACCTCGTCGAGGACGTCCCGCTGACCGGCGAGTGCCCCGCTCACCAGCAGCGCGACCCGTAGCGCCGCGACCGTGGTCGACACCGCCCGCTCGATCCCGCGGATCAGCTCGTCGTTGTTGCGCCGCACCAGATCCAGCGCCAGATAGCCCTGCGCGCTGACCGCGAGCTGGGTCAGCAGGTCCTGGTGCCGCTGCCGGATCGGATGCAGCGCGTCGGCCCGCAGCGACTTGGCTCGCGCGGGGTCGGTGAAGTCGAAGATCCCGGCCTGGCGTTCGACCGCGGTGTCGACGGCTTCGGCGAACGCGGCCGCTTCCGACAGCTTGCCGAGCGTCGCCCACAACCGCTCGCGCTCGCCCTTGAGCGCGGCGTTGTCCCGCCGCAGGACGTCCTGCCGCGCACGCAGCTCCAGTACCAGCGCGTTCACCGGCTCGTTGGCGGCGCGGTAGCGGTCCAGCGCCTTCTTCGCGCTGCCCGCGACCGGGATCATCCCCATCAGTTTGCGGCCGGTGATCGGCAGTTTCGCCGGATCGATCTCCGCCACTGTCCGCCGGAGCCCGGCCAAGCTGACCGCTGCCTGCTGTTGCGGTGAGCCGATTTCCGCCAGCGCCCGCGTCGAGCGGTCCAGCAGCGCGCCGGCGACGGTCGCGGCCGCCCGCATGTCGGACTCGCCGACCGCGAGCAGTTCGTCCAGGACGCGCGTGAAGTCCGGCGACCGGACGTCGAGCGCTTCGAGCCGCCGGGCGAACCCCTCCGCGCGCTTCGTGACTTCGGCGTGGACATCCGGTGCGAGGGTGACCAGGCCCGCCGCCCGCTCGGCCGGGATCGCCTCCACCGGTTCGGGTGGAGTGAGCGTGAAATCGTCCATCAGTACTGCTTCTTCACCGCGTCGAGCAGACGCTCCAGCGTTTCGTACGACGGCGGCTCGACGGCGTCCACCAGATCCGCGGGCACCGGCGCCTTGGCCGCGGCGACGACGTCGGCGAACAAGCGCGGATCCCCGGTGCGGAAGCCGAAGGTGGCGGCGAGTTTCCCCAGTTCCGGGTCGGTCGCCAGCAGACTGCCCACCTGGTCGCCGTTCGGCTTCAACGGGACCAGCGTGTGCTTGGAATACACCGTCGGCGCCGTGTAGAGCAGGCGCATGTCCGGCCGGATCGAACCGTCGGCGCGCACCAGCCTGTCGACGAACTGCGACTCGTAGATCAGCGCCATCGGCGTTTTGCCCATCCCCGCCGCGAGGTAGTCCTCGAACGGGCCTTCGGTGCTGTTCTGCGTGTAGCCCTGGTCGATGAACAACTTCGACACCGCGGGCAGCACCTTCGCCTCGGCTTCCGGCGTGCTGACCACGTTGTTCCCGTTGGCGACGAAGGAAACGATCGACAGGTACATCGCCGCCGAGTTCGATTCGCGCGGGTCCGTGGTCGTGACCAGCACGTTCTTGCGAGCGGGGAACGCGGTGTTGCCGGGAAGCTGGTCCCAGCGCGTGCCCTTTTGCGCGGCTTCGAGGTACTTCGCGATGTCGAGCACCTGGTACTCGCCGGCGCCCTTGCGCACGATCCCGTTGGCGCTCAGGAGGTTCACGATCGGCTCGAAGGTCGCGACGGCCATCGGCGACTGGAACGGCGTGTGCACGCCGGTCACCTTGTGGTCGCGCTGGATCCGCTGCGCGGCCGGCGACGAGGACGGGAACGCGAACTCGTACTTCCCGAGGTCCATACTCGCGATCTGCCGCGAGCCCGCGGAGTCGACCTCGACCTTCAGCCCGTGCTTGGCGAACGCGTCCGCCACCCGCTTGTCGGAGAAGAAGGCCAGCTTCTCCGAACCGATGACCCCACGCACCGTGGTGAGATCCGCACCCCGCGCGGTGTTGTCATCACCGTCCCGGCCCCAGACGATCACGGCGACCACGGCCAGCAGCAGCACCACTGCCAGGCCGATCGACAGACGGCGTTTCACCGGCCCACCCCCTCGTTCACAGGCTCGATCTTTCAGCCCGTTCGACTCTTTTGACGCGCGGGCGAGCCATTTCGAAGTGAACGATCGATGAACGGAAGCCGTCGGTAGTTTCTGGCGAACCGTTGGGATGGAAGGGAAATCAGATCACGGACTGCTCCGAGACCGGCAGGCACACGGTGAAGCGCGTGTCACCCGGCCGCGAGTCGACCCGCAGGTCGCCCTGATGCCGTTCGACGACGATGCGCCAGGAGATGTCCAGGCCGAGGCCGGTCCCCTGCCCCACCGGTTTCGTGGTGAAGAACGGCTCGAAGATCCGCTGCCGCACCTCCGCCGGGATCCCGGGCCCGGTGTCGCCGATCTCGACGTGCGCGTGATCGTCCACTCTGGACGTCCGCAGGGTCAGCGTGCCCTCTGCCCCCATGGCGCCGAGCGCGTTGTCGATGATGTTCGTCCACACCTGGTTCAGCTCGCCCGCGTACGCCGGGATCCTCGGCACCGCGTGGTCGTACTCCTTCACGACGCGGATCCCCGGCGCGATCTTGCCCGCCAGCATCACGAGGGTCGAGTCGAGGCCTTCGTGGACGTCGATCCACTGGTGCGGAGCGCGGTCCATCTGCGAGTACTGCTTGGCCTTGCCGACCAGCACCGAGATCCGGGTGGTCGAATCCTCGATCTCGCCCATCAGCATCTCGGTCTCGAGCGCGTACGCGAGCCAGCGGACGGCGCCGTCGAGGAAGGTCTCCCCGACCGAGTCGAGCAGCCGGTCGAGATCCGGCACCGTCAGCCCGGCGCGGACGTAGATGTCGGCGAGATCCCAGCCCTGGTCGATGCCGTGGTCGTCGAACCAGTCGCCGATCTCGTCCTCGCGGTCGGCCTGCCGCATCGCGGTCAGCTTCGGCGCCGACGCGACTTGTTTGACCAGCTGTTCCTGGATGTCGAGCAACTGCTCCAGCAGCGTCGGGTCGACGTTCTTCTTCGCCAGCATCGCCAGCTTGTGCCGCATCCCGGCGACCCGCTCCCGCAGCGACGCCGTCGCGCGGACGGCGGCGGCCGCCGGATTGTTGAGTTCGTGGGTCAGCCCGGCGGACAGTTCGCCGAGCGCCAGCAGCCGCCGTCGCGAACCGATGACGGTGTCGCTGTTGCGCCAGCCGAGGTACATGCCCTCCAGCAGATGCGTCGCCATCGGGAACCAGCGGCGGAACTCGGTGGCGAATTCGGCCGCGGGCAGGGTCAGGAAGGTGAGGTCGCTGACCGCGTGCACCGAAGCGCCGTAGGTGTGCTCGGTCTCCTGGTGCACGAAGAACTGCGTCGCACCGCAGTAGGCGCCGCGCTGATCGGACCGGATCGTCTCGACCTCGGTACCGCCGACGAGCCGCGTCATCCGCAGCGCGCCCGAGAGCAGGAGATAGAAGCAGGTGGCCGGTTCACCTTCGCGGATGACCGTCTCGCCGCCGGTGTAGTGCTCCAGCACGGCGTGCTCGTCGATCCAGTCGAGCTGTTCCTCGCTGAGGTGCTCGAAGAGGAAGAGCCCGCGCAGTTCCTCCCTGGGCAGAACGCTCATTGCTCCTCCAGATAACGGTGGACCAGGGTGACCGCCATGGCACCTTCGCCGACGGCCGACGCGACGCGCTTCACCGACGCCGCCCGGACGTCACCCGCCACGAACACGCCCGGGATGGACGACTCCAGGTAGTGCGGGTCGCGGTCCAACGGCCAGCCCGGCGGCGGGCCGCCCTCGGTGAGCAGATCGGGGCCGGTGCGCACGAAACCGTGGTCGTCACGCTGGATCTCCGTGCCGAGCCAGTCGGTACGCGGGGCCGCTCCGATGAAGATGAACAGGTGCCCGGTGGGCACGGTCTCGGTCGCGCCGCCGTTCTCGCACAGGGTCAGCCGTTCGAGGTGATCGTCGCCGTGCGCCTCGACCACCGTGGTCCGGGTGCGGACGTGGATGTTCCCGATCCCTGCGATCTGCTCGATCAAGTAGTGCGACATGGACGCTTCGAGCGACTGGCCGCGGACGAGGATGGTGACGTCGGCGGCGTGCTTGGAGAAGAACACGGCCGCCTGCCCCGCCGAGTTCGCGCCGCCGACGATGTAGACGTGCTCGCCCTTGCACTCGGGCGCCTCGGTCGCGGCCGAGCCGTAGTACACACCGCGGCCGGCGAGTTCGGCGACGCCGGGAGCCTCCAGCGCCCGGTAGGTGACGCCGCTGGCCAGCACCACGGAATGCGCCGAGATCTCGGTGCCGTCGCCGAACATGACCACGCGCGCGGAACCGCGGGCCTCCAGGCCCACGACGTCGCGGGCGGTGAGCACTTCGGCGCCGAACTTGAGCGCCTGCCGCCGCGCGCGGTCGGTGAGCTGCGCGCCGGAAACGCCGTCCGGGAAGCCGAGGTAGTTCTCGATGCGGGAGCTGGTGCCGGCCTGTCCGCCGGTCGCCTTGCGCTCGACGATGACGGTCCGCAGGCCCTCCGACGCGCCGTACACGGCCGCCCCGAGGCCCGCGGGCCCGCCGCCGATCACGATCAGGTCGTAGAACTCCTGCGCCGGGCGCGTGGACAGGCCGACGGCGTCGGCGAGCTCCGGCCCGGACGGCTGGCGCAGCACCGTGCCGTCTGGGGTGACCAGCACCGGGATGTCCTGCGGCGCCGCGTCGGCCGCGTCGAGGATCCGGCGGCCCTCGTCGTCGTCGACGGAGTACCAGCGGTACGGCACGGCGTTGCGCGCCAGGAAGTCGCGCAGGTGGAACGACGGCGAGGAGTACCGGTGGCCGATGAGCTTGATCTCGTCGACCGGCCGCTCCCCCACCGCGCGCCAGGTCTCCACCAGCGCGTCGACGACCGGATAGAGCTTCTCCTCCGGCGGGTCCCACGGCTTGAGCAGGTAATGGTCGACGTCCACGACGTTGATCGCCTGGATCGCGGCGTCGGTGTCGGCGTAGGCGGTCAGCAGCGCGCGGCGCGCGTTCGGGAACAGGTCCATCGCCTTCTCGAGGAAGACGATGCCGTCCATCTGCGGCATCCGGTAGTCGGCGAGGATCGCGGCCACGGCGTCGCCGCGCAGCTTGATCTCGCGCAACGCTTCGAGGGCGTCGGCACCGGAATCGGCCCGGATGATCCGGTAGTCCTTTCCGTACCTTCTGCGCAGGTCACGGGCGACCGAACGGGACACGGCGGGATCGTCGTCGACGGTCAACAGGATCGGCTGGCTCACCGGATCAGCCTATTACGTTCGATCCATGCTGACCGAAGCCGAAGAAGTGATTCACGCCCGTGCCGCCGTCGCGTGCGAGGCGGCCACCGCGGCGGGGCTTCCCGGCCGTTTCGAGGCTTGGCGTGAAGACGGCCTGCTGGCGGTCCTGGCCACGGCGCCGGACTTGCGGTTCCTGCGCACGATCTCCGGGATCACCGAGGAGAACCTGCCGCGGGCCGTCCGGTTGGCCGGGGCGTCGTGCTGGAACGGCGCCCCGCCGACGCTGGTGCTGCCGCCGGGCCTGCTCCCCGTCACCGGTCTCGTACCCGCCGGCGTCCGTCCGATCGCGACTCTTCCGCTCGCAGAATTCGCGCCGCCGGACGCGGACGTCGACGACTCACCCGACCTCGATACTTTCCTTCGCGTCCTGCTCGGCGGGTACGAAAGCGACGACGTCGTGACGGCGTTCATGGCCGCCGAACACGCCGACCCGCGAATCAGGCGGTCGCTGCTGGTCGAGGACGGGGTGCCGATCTCCGCCGCGGCCCTGAGTGCGCACGGTCCGGGCGTCGTCCTCGGCGGGTCCGCCACTCCACGGGCGCATCGCGGCAAAGGCGCACAAGCACGGCTGCTCCTCCACGGCCTGGCGGCGGCCGCTCGCGAAGGTCACCGGTTCGCCGTCGCGACCGCGGTGGGAGGTTCGCCGAGCCTGTCGAATCTTCGCCGCGCCGGAGCCCGGGTCCACACGCGGCGGGCTTTCAGGCTCGGGTGAGTTTCCGCAGCCGGAAGGCCAGCACGAGCAGCATCACGCCGTACAGCAGGGCGTAGATCCCGACCAGGAGGGCGATCCCGTACGCGCCGGCGATCGGGTTGAACACGATCACGATGCCCGCGATCAGGGAGAGCGCGCCCGCCGCGATGAGGAACGCCTCGCCCTCGATCTGCTTGCGCAGCCGGATCGCCGCGACGATCTCGACGATACCGGTGAAGATCGCCCAGAAGCCGACCAGAAGGGCCAGCACCAGCACGGTGATCCCCGGCCAGATCAGGACCAGGACACCGGCGATGATCCCGAACGCGCCGAGCACTCCGTAGGCGGCGCGATGAGCGGCATCGCCCGGCCGGAAGGCCTGCATGATGCCGCCGATGCCGTCGAATATCGCGTAGATGCCGTAGAGGATCGCGAGGGCGAGGACGGTCGTTCCCGGCCAGATCAACGCGAGAACGCCGAAGAGGATGGCGAAAACCCCGCGCACGGCGGCGAGCGGCCAGGCCAGGCGGGGTTCGACGACGGTGAGACCGACGAGAGGCATGCCCCGAGTATCGGAGCGCCGGTGGGCTTACGCGCGGCACGCCACCCGTAGGGGTGAAAGGTCCGGTGCGCGCCGCGACCGCCATCACGGCGCGCACCGGGGTCATCAGGGATAAGCGACCAGGTTGGCCACGTTCGATCCCGAATTGGCCGGTCCACCGCGGTCGTTGATGACCCGCGCGATGGTCCCGTTCCCGCCGAGGGAGACGGCGACCATGCTGCGGAACCGCACGTTCGCGTTGTTCGGCACCTCGATCGCGCGATCCGCCACCACACTCGGATTCACGTTGAAGAAGCAGTAGCTGCCGAGCCCGTAGGCCTCGTGGTTCGTCACCGAGTTCGCCACCTTGTAGGCCGCGTAACCCCGCGTCGAGCCGTTCATCCAGGCGGCCTGATTCGGTGGGTCGTAAGGCATTTCGTTCTGGTAGAAGTACGTCCGGCCGCGTTCGCCGTTCCAGATCGTCTGGTACTTCTGGTAATGCTCGACGAACAGGCCGTACATCGTGACGTCGTCACCGTTGACGATCAGGCCGGTGTCGGCGGTGTTGGTGTTCCATCCGACCCCGCTGCCGTGGTCGGCGCGCCAGATCCACAGGTGGTCGCCGATGACGTCGTCGCTGTTGACCACCAGGCTGTTCGTGGCCTTGCCGACGCCCGCCCCGCCGATGCGGAAGAACACGTCGTGCAGCGAAGTCGGGTTGGCCGCGTGGTCCTGCGCGGAATTCGCCGGGCCGACCTCCATCAGCATGTTCGAGTTCGTGGTGCCCGCGTCGATCAGCACGCCGGCGATCTTGACGCCGTCGACGTCGGCCACCGTCATCGCGGTGATGCCGTTGTCCGGGATCAGCGTCGCCAGGCCGAGGCCGAGCACGACCGTGTCAGGCCGGGTGACGCGCAGCGTCTCGTTGAGGTGGTAGACGCCCGGCGTGATCAGGAGATCCTTGCCTTCGGCGAGTGCCGCGTTGAGCTGCGACGCCGTCGTGCCGGGCTTGGCGATGAAGAACCGGCTGATCGGCAGCGAAGAGCCCTGCTGACCGGCGCCCCACGTGATGCCGGAGGCGTTGGTCCGCTTGGAAGGCACGAAGACCTGGTACGCGCCCGCGGCGTCGACGTAGAGGAACGGCTTCTCCCGCACGACCGGCGTCGTGTTCACCGTGGTGTACGGCGGATTGGGGAAGCTCGTCGACGGCGCACCGCCGACTCCCGCGAACACCATGTTCCAGTTGGAGCCGCTCCAGCTCCCGAACTGCGAGTTGCGCGAGATCCACTGCTGCTGCGAGCCGGACCGCACCTGGCCGTCGACCTTCACGTCGGACATCCAGCCGCCGCTGGACCAGCCGCCGTCATCGAGCTGCAGATTGCCGCGGACATGCATGCGGCGGTACGGCGCGGCTTGCGAAACGGCCCACCGATCGGTGCCACCGGCCGGATTGACGGACAGGTTTTCCGCGCCACGCCAGAAGTTCTGCGTCGCGTTGCCCTGGAACCAGTCGGCCTCCGCGTGCACCGCGCCGTTGATCGTCACGTTGTCGGGAGACAGGCCGAGCCCCAGCACCTGCGTGTAGAACCCGACGTTCACGTCGACGTTGTACGAGCCGGGCTTGAACAGCAACGCCTTCCGGTTCGAGCCGAACTGGCTGGTCTCCTGCTGTGAGAACACGCTGTTCACTTGCGACTGGATCGCCGACTGCGACATCCCCGGATCGAAGACGAGCACGTTCGGCCCGAGGTCGGGATTCGCGGTGCCGGAGACCGGGGTGAGCCGGAACGACTGGGCGCCGGTGCCGTTGCAGGCGTACTGCTGAAGCTGGGTGCTGTCCTGGGTCGACAGGCCGGGGATGTCCAGGCACTTGCCACTGTTGCGGCTCACGAAGTGATACGCCCCACCCGATTCCTCGACCGGCTGCCACTGCTGGTTGTTCCCGCCGCCGTAGGCCCACAGGTGGATCAGCCCGCCGTCGGCCGTCGACACCTCGGCGACGTCCCACACCTGCGCCGGGGCGTTGCGTGTGTTGACCCGGTAGTAGCCGTCCGAGGTGGGCTCGAACTGCCACTGCTGGGAAAAGGTCTGGTTGCAGGCGTACTGCTGGACGACCGTCCCGTTCGCTGTGCCGGCGGCACGCGCGTCCACGCACTTCCCACCGGTGGTCGACACGGTGTACCAGGTGTCGGGAACGATGGCCGCCTGCGCTGCCGGAGCCACCACCAACAGCGCTCCGAACAGGGAAAACAGGGCTATCAGGGCTGCTCTGGCCCTCATCAGGATCTCCTCCGCGTCATTCGGGCAGGGCGAGCTGAGGCGGAGCCCAGTGGAGACGCGGCGTAGCGGGCGGGGACCTCGGCGTCACGATGGTCGAAAACGTAACGGCGGTCACACGCGGAGTCAATACACGGCTAAAAATAAGTCGCGAAGATGCAGGTCACGGAGGTTTGCGGCACCCGTGGCCGCATAGAGTGACCCCCGCGTGAACCGCCTCCGCGGGCGGTGTAATGTATGGACACACGAGATGCGGAGAACAAATCCGCTCCGGGGCTATGGCGCAGCTGGTAGCGCACCTCACTGGCAGTGAGGGGGTCAGGGGTTCGAGTCCCCTTAGCTCCACAACACGAAACACCGCCCACCTGGCAGATCCGCCGAGGTAGGGCGGTTTTTTCGTTGCACCTTGGCTTGAGAATCGGCGCGGCCAACTTCAGTTACCGGAGCAAATCTGGAGCACGCCGTCTCACCTCCGCCAAATGGGGTCACATCGCCTGCTTCAGCCATGTAACCGACCAGATGGTCCTGGCCTTGGCCCCGTACCGACGCAAGTCCATCCACACCGACGAGCTGCAGATTCCCTCGGATCAAAAGGGCACGCGGGTGATCTCGGTTCATGACGGCCGTCCGCCGAACTGCCAGTTGTGGACCTCGATGTCGGCGTACCGGTCAGGGGTGAGGACGGCGCGTGCGGTGTCCGGGTCCGGTGCCCGGACCAACGCGGCTGTGCCCAACCACCTTGTGTCGTTGTCGGACATCAGCGGCCCATACGCGATCAGCTCGTTTCGATCGGGCGGCAGGGCGAGGTCGGCTGCCCGTCCCGTGCCGAGGCCGAGCACCAGATACCGGTTGCCACCGGTGCGGCCACCGGGGAAATCCCACATGGTGCGCCCCAGCGTGTTGTGCCATCGGCGCAGCAGCACGTCTCGGTAAACGCCGGCCTGGTAGTTGGGCTCGTCGAAGGCGAACGCGCGGGCGGCGGCGGGATCTGGCAGGTCGAGGATGTGCACGCTGCCGGTGGGCGTGTCGCCGTCGCTAGCGAGGGTCGGCCCGCGGGCGATCATCTCCGTCGCGTACCGGTCCATGTAGGACCAGTGCTCTTCCAGCAGCTCTTTGCGCAGCGCCATGGAGCCGGGCCGATCACGGTGGTAGCAGAAGAACTCCATGCCCACAGTGTCCACCCACCCTGCACCACCCCGCCCCGTAATTGATCGGATGCCGCTTGGAGCGAGACGGCTGATGCCGGGGTGTGTTCGTCGGGTCGCTCGGCGAGTTCGCCGTCCTACGCCGTCACCGCGCCCAGGTCCTCACATCTCAATGCTCTCCAGCCACGACGTCTCGCGATCCTCTGCGGTACTGCCCTCGGCTATTCCAGATCTCTCATCCCTGGGGCGTTTCTGAAGTAGTGTGCTCCATCCTGCCGTTGCAGTCGCTCGTCGCTCCCCGGTCATCTGGGGCACATCGACCGCTCCAGCCATGGACCCCGAACGGGGACCCAGCAGCGGGCGGACCACCTACCGCGGATCTTCACCGAACTCGACGTCGACGACCGTACCGTCGCCGACGTCGATTCGATCCGAAACGCCGGTCATGGCGCGGAAACGCAGCTCCACGTAGCGGGCACCCAGGGGGACGCCGGGCCGTGCGATCCGGCGAGCTGGTCGTCGTCGGTGACCGCGGAGATCCTGCTGGCCGGGGCGAAGTCGCCGGTGAAGGTTCGATTCCGCCAGATGCCGAGCGTGTGCGAGCCGGCGTCGTTGAAATACCACGCTGCGAGCAGGCCGTTCGCGTTGATGCCCATCGCGACGGTCCCCGGTGTCTTGCCCAGGACGGCACCGGTGTTCACGTCCCACTCGATGAGCTGCTCACCCTGGGTCCATGACAGGCCGACGATCCGCTCGCCCTGGTATCGCTGGATGACGAGATCGCCGTACCCGGCCAGCTGCCGGGTCGAACCGTCGGGCGACCACACCAGCCCGGGCTCGGTCACCACCCGGCCCGCGTTGTCGATACCGACCGCTTTGCCGTCGGCGATGATCCGGTAACTGCCGGGAGTGTTCGCCGGCCAGAGGATGACCTGGTAGGGCACTCGTCCATCACCGATGTACCCCACGATGTCACCGGACTCGTTGATGGCGGTGGCAGTGGCCCTCACCCCGGGCGGGCTCGGCAGGGTCTCGTAAACGCCTTCGTGGTAACGGAATCCCGCGCTGACGTCGCTCGAGGACTGATACCCCACGACCTCGCCGCGGCCACTGATGGCGGAGAACTGGAGCGTGGCGCCGTTCGGCGGCTGCGGCATTTCGACGACCTCGCGGTTGTGCCACAGCACGTTCACGCGTTTGTTCTCCTTCCACACCGACCCGGCGAGGTACCCGTTCGGTCCGGCGACGGCCACCGAGCCACCGTTGGCTCCGACGGGGACGGGCAGGTCGGAGGCGACCCAGGTGCAGGGCGCCACCGAGGGGGTGGCGGCCGCGGTGATGGGAAGGGCGGTGGTGACGGCGAACGCGAGCGCCGCGCCGAGTACGGCGCTTAGTACGGCCTTACGCATGGAATACCCCTTGGAACGCGGGAAGCTGTCTACGAGATCACGCACGACTGGCCGCTTTGGTTGCCTTGGCCACCGACGAGTGTGCGGGGGATGCTGCCCCTCGCCGGATGACGACATCCGGCAGGTATGTCCACAGAGGACTATCGGCAGGAGTCGGGAACGGTCGGCGAACCGTCGGATATTTTCGGCTGCCGAACAGCCGGAATCGGCGAATCGCTCACCACCTGGTTCGCCTGGTTTCCCGCGAAGCCCCGCTGAAACCGGATTGAAGCCGGGGCTACGCACGATTCCGCCTATCTGTCCACTGGGGGACACGGGAGGAACGACGATGCGTGAACGGATGCGCTCGAGAACGAGACGTTGCCTGACCCTCGCGGTCGCCGCGCAACTGGGCGCGTCCCTGTTGCTGGCCATGGCCGCGCCCGCCGCATCGGCCGCCGGACCGTCGACGAATCTCACGAACGTCCCTTCCGTACCGGTGACGAGCCCGTCGTGGCGGACCATCGGCACCGACCACGCCTCGGCGAACGCGCTGACCGGCAACCAGGCCCTCAAACCCGCGCAGGAAGGCGCGGGAACGGCGACGGCGACGCCACTGTCGCCGTCGGCGAACTGGTCGGTTTCGCCGCAGACCGGCGACTTCACCTGGTCATACCCGCTGCGGGTGCCGCCCGCGGCGGGCGGGCTGACGCCGGGTCTCGCGCTGTCCTACCGATCGTCCGCCGTGGACGGCCGGACGACGGTGACCAACAACCAGCCGTCGTGGGTCGGTGACGGCTGGTCGTTGTCCTCGGGATTCATCGAGCGCATGTACGGGGGTTGTTCGGCCGACACCGAGGGCGACGCGAAGCCGCAGGCGGCGGACCTGTGCTGGCGCAGCGACAACGCCACCGCGTCCTACGGCGGCGCCGGCGGAACGCTGATCCGTGACGACGCGACCGGGAAGTGGCGGCCGCGCTCCGACGACGGCTCGCGGATCGAGCGGTTCACCGGCGCGGACAACGGCGACAACGACGGTGAGCACTGGAAGATCACGACCGTCGACGGGACGCAGTACTTCTTCGGCACCGGCAAGGAATCGACCTGGACGGTGCCGGTGTTCGGCGACGACTCCGGCGAGCCCTGCCACGGCGCGACCTTCGACGCCTCGTCGTGCGCGCAGCCATGGCGGTGGAACCTGGACCGCGTGGTGGACCGCAACGGCAACGAGATGCGGTTCCACTACACCACCGAGTCGAACTCCTACGGCTTCAACGGCAAGGACGCCGCGGTCTCCTACACCCGCGGCGGGCACCTCGACCACATCGACTACGGCCTGCGCGACGGTGTCACCCAGCCGTCCGGACGAGTCGTCTTCACGACGGCGAACCGGTGCGTGCCGGGCAGCGACTGCCGTCCGGAAGCGCCCGGCAACTGGCCGGATGTGCCGTGGGAGGCCAAATGCGACAAGGCCACCTGCCCGGACGCGCACTCGCCGACGTTCTGGACCACGCAGCGGCTGGCGTCGGTGACCACGAAGGTGTGGCGTGGCAACGACTTCGGCGACGTCGACCGCTGGGAACTGGACCAGCAGTACCCCGACCCCGGTGACGGCGAGAAGGCCGCGCTGTGGCTCAAGGGCATCAAGCACATCGGCCTGGCGGGCGGAACCGCGGAGATGCCGTCGGTGACGTTCCACGGCACCCCGCTGTACAACCGGGTCGAGAAGCCGGGGGACGGCGTGTCGGAGCTGATCCGCTACCGGGTCAGCGGGATCGTGTCCGAGACCGGCGGGGTCACCTCG
Organism: Amycolatopsis coloradensis; assembly: GCF_037997115.1. NCBI lineage: Bacteria > Bacillati > Actinomycetota > Actinomycetes > Pseudonocardiales > Pseudonocardiaceae > Amycolatopsis > Amycolatopsis coloradensis. The sequence continues at coordinate 141,535 of NZ_CP150484.1, read as the reverse complement.
ATCAGGTACGAGTCGGAGTGCAGGTCCGACAACCTTCCCGCGAATCCGGAAACCAACGACAAGCGGTGCTTCCCGGTGCGCTGGGCGAAGAAGTACATGGCCGAGCGGACCGACTACTTCCACAAGTACGTGGTCTCCTCGGTGACACGGACGGACCGGCTGCAGGTGGACGGCCAGCCGACCTCGACCTTCCCCGAAGAGACCACACGGTACGAGTACCTCGACGGCGCGGCCTGGCACTGGGACACCTCGGAGTTCACCAAGGACGACAAGCGGACCTGGAACGAGTTCCGCGGGTTCGGCCGGGTCCGCGTGCGGGCGGGCACGGCGGACGATCCGGCGGGTCCGATCACCATGACCGAGCAGCGGTTCCACCGCGGCATGGACGGCGATCACCTGCCTTCCGGCAAGCGGCAGGTCTCGGTGTCCGACACCGAAGGTGGCGTGCGCGCCGACTCCGACTGGCTGGCGGGCTCCGAATTCGAGACCGCGACGTTCGAGCGGGAAGGTCCTTCGAACCAGCCGGATCCGCCTAGGGTGAGCAAAACGATCACCGAGCCTTCGGTACAGGGCCCGACGGCGACACGCGGCTCGTACAAGGCGTACCTCGTGCGCACCGGCGTCGAGCGCGCGTACACGGCGGTAGGCACCGGATGGCGGCAGACGCGCACCGAGACCACCTACGACGAACTGGGTCTCCCGACCAAGGTGAACGACCTCGGCGATGTCGGCACGGCCGACGACGACCGGTGCACGCATACCGAGTACACGCGCAAGGACAACGCCTGGCTGATGAACCTGGCAGGCCACACCTGGTCGGATTCCGTCCACTGTGGAGCGACCGTGGAGTACCCGCGGGACGCGTTGTCGGACACCAAGACGACGTTCGACCCGTTCGGCAACGCGGTGAAGACGGAGATCGCGAAGGAGCGTCCGGCGGCCGATCCGGTGTACTTCACGATCGGGACGACGACCTACGACGTGCACGGCCGCGTCGCATCGACCACGGACGCGCTCGGCCGCACCACGACGACGGCTTACACCCCGGCGCTGGGCGGCCCGGTCACCAAGACCGTGGTCACCGGTCCCGGCACGACCGCCGTCCCGGGCGGGCTGGTGACGACCACGACGTTCGATCCGGCCTGGGGTGTCGCGACCCTGATCAGTGACCCGAACTCGAGAAAGAAGGAGACCCAGTACGACCCGCTCGGCCGCCCGGTCGCGGTGTGGACGCCGACCTGGACCAAGGCGGCTCACCCCGAGGTACCGGCCGTCCGGACCGCGTACCTGGTACGCGGGGACAAACCGACCGTGGTCACCTCGACCAGGATCGGCCCGACCGGCGCCGAGCATTCCTGGACCACGATCTACGACGGGCTGCTGCGCGCGCGGCAGGTGCAGCTGCCCGCGATCGGCGGCGGCCGGCTGCTCACCGACACGCGGCACGACTCGCAGGGCCGGGCGTGGAAGACCACCCAGCCGTACTACAACGACAAACCAGTCGACGACGCCTTGTGGGTGGCGTCCGATGTGGACGTCCCGGGACACACCCGGTCGCACTTCGACGGGGCCGGACGTGCCGACGCGTCGATCTACTTCGCGGGCGCGTTCGAAAAGCGGCGGACCACCACCGCGTACTTCGGCGACCACGTGGACGTCACCCCGCCCGCCGGGGGCACGCCGACCTCGACCTACACGAACGCGCGCGGCCAGGCGGTCGAGCTGCGCCAGCACGACGGGCAAGGCGGGTACGACTCGACCCGGTACACCTACGACAAGGCGGGCCGGACCGCGACGATGACCGACCCTTCGGGCGCGGTCTGGCGATTCGGGTACGACTTCCTCGGCCGTCAGACCACCAGTGAGGATCCGGACAGCGGCACGATCACGAAGACCTACGACGACGCCGGGCAGATCCTCACCGCGCGGGACGCGCGGGGTGAGGTGCTGGCCTACAGCTACGACGCCCTCGGCCGCCCGACGGCGAAGTTCTCGGGCTCCGTCGGCGGGAAGAAGCTGACGGAATGGACGTACGACACGGTGACGAAGGGCAAGGGAAAACCCGCGTCGTCGACCTCGTTCGTGGACGGAAGGGCGTACACCTCGAAGGTGCTCAGCTACGATCCCGCCTACCGGCCCACCGGGACGTCCGTGATCATCCCGGCCGAGGAAGGCCTGCTCGCGGGAACGTACGACTCCTACACCGGGTACAACCCGGACGGGGGCCTGTCCAGCCAGTCGTACCCGGCGGCCGGTGAGCTGCCCGCGGAGACCGTCAGCTTCGGATATCACGAACTCGGGCCGTTGGCCACCAGCTGGGGCGGTTACGAAGGCTCGACCGTCGAACTGGTGTCGGCGACCGACTTCACCCGCTACAGCGAGGTGCAGCGGGTCACCCTGGGGAGCGGGACGAAGCGGGTCTGGTTGTCGCGGTACTACGACGACAGCGACCGGCGGCTGACCCGGTCCGTCGTGGACGCCGAAACGCCGTCGCCGATGCTGTCCGACCTGCACTACGGCTACGACCCGGCCGGTTCCATCACGTCGATCGCGGACAAGTTCAACGGCGATGTCCAGTGTTTCCGCATGGACGGCCTCCAGCGGCTCACGGAGGCGTGGACGCCCGCTTCGGCATGCGACGCCGATCCGTCCGTGGCGAGTCTGCGGGGCCCGGCGCCGTACTGGCAGTCGTTCACCTACGACAAGGCCGGCAACCGGGCAACGGAGACACAGCACGCCGCCGCGGGCGACGTCGTCCGGACCTACACCGGTCAGGTTCCCGGACACGCCCACGCCCTCGGCTCGGTGACCGGGCCAGGCGGTGTCACCTCGTACGCCTACGACGCCGCCGGTCAACTCGCTTCGCGGACGTCAGGTGACGTCGCGGAGACGTTCAAGTGGAATGAGACGGGCAAGCTCGCGTCGGTGGCGAAGGGAGACAAGGCGACCTCGTTCGTGTACGGCCCGTCCGGCGACAGGCTGATCCGACGCGACCCGACCGGAACGACGTTGTACCTGGGCAATCAGGAACTGCGGCTCTCGGCGTCGGGTGGCAACCCGACGGTCACCCGGTACTACGGCCACGGCGGCCAGGCGATCGCGATGCGCCAGGGTCGCGGAGCACTGACGTGGCTGGCATCGGATCACCAGAGCACCGCGCGGACGGCGGTGGACTCCGGCACGCTGGCGGTCACCAACCGACGTCAGCTGCCGTTCGGCGGCCCGCGTGGCGAGGCGTCGGCCTTCCCGGGGGAACGCGGGTTCGTCGGCGGGACCAAGGACGCGAGTACCGGCCTGACCCACCTCGGCGCCCGGGAGTACGACCCGGACACCGGCCGGTTCATCTCGGTCGACCCCGTGCTGGACGCGGGGGACCCGCAGCAGCTCAACGGGTACGCCTACAGCAACAACAGCCCGATCACGAGGAGTGACCCGTCCGGTCTGCTGTCCTGCCCCGACGGCGACTGCCGGAACGGTAAGAGCGGGTCGCGAGCACCGGCGAAGTCCACGCCCGCGCCGCCCGCGCAGGCGCAGCCCGTCACTCCGTGGGGAGCGCCCGCACCGGCTCGGCGGACGACGCCGTACAAGTCGGGAGTGGTGTCCCGCAAGGACCAGGAGGACGTCACGTTCTGGCAGATCCCCATCGAGTCGTACGTGATCGACACGGTCTGTGGCGGGAGTCCGCCCAAAGCGGTCGCGGCGGGCAACCTCGAATGCATGGCCGCCAACGCGTGGCGCGAGAACAACGTCACCAGGGCCATCGTTAAGGAGGACATCAGGAAGCAGCGAGTCAAGGAGGCGTCCGAGAAGACGGGCATCGCGCCGCCGCCGTACACCCCGGGTGGAGGACTGCTGTTCTCTTGCGTGTCCGGATCCGCCGGTGAGGGCATCGTCCTCGGTGTCGAGACCTGCATCGACTCCAGTGGCGACATCACGGACGGCTGGAAGATCGGCTTCGGCTTCACCACGGGTGTCGCGATTTCGAACTCGCTCAAGTACGCGGTCGATCAGAAATCCATGGGCGAAGCGGCCGGACCGGCGCTGTTCGTGGAGGGCAGCCTCCTGGTCGTCGACGGATCGGTGTCGCGCAGCGTCGAGGACTACACCTGGGACGACCGGAAGCAATGGATCTGCTTCGGGATGACCGAGGACTGTCCCCAAGGGGCCGACCGGACCTGGGCGAAGATGACGGACAAGTACACATTCGGAGGTGGCGCGGCCGCGCTCGAATGGAATCGCCGTAACGCGCCCCAGTTGGATATGAACTGGAAAGGCAAAAAGATCGGTTGGTCACTCACCGCCGGGTTCGAATGTTCCTGGCTGCGGTCCGCGCCCGACTACCGCTGCACCGGCTGACAACCGGCGAACCTCCCATCCCGGGCGATCCGGACGTACTCTTCCGACCACGGGCACATTCTCGATCCATGAGTGATGTGCCCGTGGAAGGGGAGAAACAGTGGAAGGATCCGGTCTCGGTTTCGGAATCCTCGGCCCGCTCGAGGTGACACGCGACGGTCTGCCGGTGGCGGTCGGCGGACCGAAGCTGCGTGTCGTCCTCGCGGCGCTGCTGCTCCGGGCGAACGCCACCGTGTCCTTGGACGAGCTCGCCGAGGATCTCTGGGGCGAACACCAGCCTCCGACGGCACGCAAGGCCGCCCAGCTCCACGCGTTGCGCCTGCGCCGGGTGCTCGGCGACAACGCCATGATCGAAACCCGCCCCGACGGCTACCTGATGCGCCTCGAACCGGCGCGGCTTGACCTGCTCCGGTTCCGGCAGCTCGTCGGCCGGGCGAAGACCGCGGAACCCGAAAGGGAACGGGAGCTCCTGGCCGAGGCGCTGGCCTGCTGGCGTGGCGACGCGCTGTCGGACGTGCCGGCCGAGTCGTTTCAGCGCGAAGCGGCCGTCCAGCTCGGCCAGGAACGGCTGCGGGCTCGCGAGCGTTATCTCGAAGTCAGCCTCGAACTGGGCAAACACGTCGAGATCATCGCCGATCTCGGCGCCCTCACCCGCGAGAATCCCTGGCGGGAACCAATGTGGGCGCTGCTGATCCTCGCACTGCACCGATCGGGGCGGAGAGCGGACGCGCTGGAGACCTACCGGACCGTGCACCGGATGCTCACCGACGAGCTGGGCGTCGAGCCGGGCATGCAGCTGCGCGCGGCCCATCAGGAGGTCCTCACCCAGCCGGACGACCTGCCCGCCACTCCCCCGGCGGGCTGCCAGCTACCGGCCGACCTGCCCACTTTCTCCGGGCGGACGTCGGACCTGGAGACGTTGGACGGGTTCCTGGCTTCGGCGCACCGGACCATGGCGATCGTCGGTCCCGGCGGCATCGGCAAGACCGCGCTGGCCGTCCAGTGGGCTCACCGCGTCCGCGACCGGTTTCCCGACGGTCAGCTGTTCGTCGATCTGCGCGGTTACGCGTCGACCTCCCCGGTGTCGAAGACCCAGGCCCTCACGCTTTGCCTGCGCGGCCTCGGTGTGTCGGGCGGGCAGGTGCCGGTGACGCTCGACGAACAGGTCGTGCTCTACCGGTCGCTGCTTGCCGGACGCCGGGTTCTCGTGGTGCTCGACAACGCCGCCGACGCCGATCACGTCCGCCCGCTGCTGCCGCCGAACTCGGGTTGCGTCGCGCTGGTGACCAGCCGTGGCGACCTGCGTGGCCTGACCGTCCTCAACGACGCCCGGGTGCTGAGCCTCGACGTGCTGACACCCCCGGACACGCGAGCGCTGCTCACCCAGCTGCTCGGCGAGGACGTCGTCGGCGCCGAGCCCGGAGCCGTCGGCCAGTTCGCCGATCTCTGCGGGCATCTGCCGCTGGCGCTGCGGATCGCGGCGGCGAACCTGGTCGGCGGGAAACACGCGTCCGTCGGGAGCTATGTGGCGACGTTACGAGCCGACCGCCTCGCCGAACTGGCCATCGAAGGCGACCCGGACATCGCGGTACAGGCCACGTTCCAGCTCTCCTACCAGGCGCTGGACGAACCCGCCCGGCGGGCGTTCCGGCTGCTCGGGCGGATACCCGGCCCGTCCTTCACGTTCGCGGCGGCCGTCGCGCTCGTCGGCCCGGCCGAACGGACACGCCGGTGGCTCGACCGGCTGGTCTCGGCCAATCTCCTGTCCCGGCGCAGCGCCGACCGCTACCAGTTCCACGATCTGCTCCGGGAGTTCGCGGCCGCGTGTGCCCGGGACGACGAGCCGTCGGGCGAGCTGGCCGCGGCCGATATCCGGTTGTACGACCACTACGCCGGCACGGCGGCCGCCGCTCACGAACGGCTGTTTCCGCTGGTCCGCAGGCTGCTGCCGACGGATCCAGTGGCCAGGGACGTGTTCGACGGCGACGAAGCGGCGATGCGCTGGCTCGACGAGGAGCGGCCGAACCTGGTCGCCGCCGCCGAGCGCGCGGCCATCTCTTCCGAGCTCCACGGCTACTGCCGGGAGCTGGCCGACGCGCTGCGCGGCTATTTCTCCGGCTGCGGATACGCCGCGGACGGCGTGGCGCTGGCGAACGCCGCGCTCAAGGCGGCGGACGCGGCCGCCGACACACGGGCCAAGGTTGTGGCGCTCGCCTTGCGCGGGATGATCGCCTACAACGTCAGCGACTACGACGACGCCGTGGTCCAGGTCACCGGCGCGCTGGCGCTCTGCGGCCAGGACCAGGTGGCGGAGGTGGAATGCCGGCATTTCCTCGGCCGGGTGTACGCGCAACTCGGGAAGCCGCACGAGGCGAAGCGCCACCACGAGCGCGCGCTCGCGGTCGCACGGCGGATCGGCGATGAGCGGACCGAGGCCAGGGAGATCAACTACGTCGGCGTCGCCCTCCTGTCCCTCGGGCGGATCGACTCCGCGATCGCTTGTCACACGAAAGCGGTCGAACTCAGCTCACGAATCGACAACCACCACATCTCGCTGATCGCCCTGAACGGGCTCGGCCTCGCCCACTGGACCGCCGGACGGCTCCGCGAAGCCGCCGAATACCACGAGGAAAGCGTCCGGCTCTGTAAACAATGGGGCCTGCGGCATTACGGCAACGCGGCACTGGTGTGCCTGGCCGAAACCCTTTGCGATCTCGGCCGGTACGCCGAAGCCGACGACGTGGCCAGGGAGGCACTGGTACAGGGCCAGGAGGTCGGCGAACGCCGCCTTGAAGCCGGCGCGCTGGAAATCCTCGCCACCGCCGCCCGGCGCCGCGGGCGGCTCGCGGAAAGCATCGAAGGCTACACGGCGGCGCTGAGTCTGTCCCGGGCGATCAATTTCCGCTACGGCGAGGTGTCGATTCTCATCGGCCTGGCCGCCGCGCATCGTGCCACCGGCGATCCCACCGGCGCCGTCGCGCACGCGGAACTCGCGCTGACGAAGATGAACGAGACCGGAATGCGGGTCCTCGAATGCGCGGCGCTGACCGAATTGGCCGCCGCCCAGCTGGACCTTGGCGACCTCGACGCGGCGAACCGCCAGGTCGAACGCGCGCTGAAGATCGCGAAGGAAGACGGCCAGCGCCTGAGCCAGGCCCGAGCCCTCCTGGTCGCCGAAAGGATTCGCGACTTCAACGGAGAAGCGGCCGCGGCGCGGGAGAACCGGACGTCCGCGCTGGCGATACTCCGGGAGCTGGGCGTTCCGGAGTCCGAGTGATAAAGGCCGTCAGAACCAAAGGTGTTTCAGGTACCTACTGAATGTGGCGGCAGTTGGTCGCAGGTCCGTGAAGGCCTCCTTGCCTACTCTGAAGGTAGGGAAGGACGACCCGTGCGATTTCCTCGTCGA
>NZ_CP150484.1:68264-133765 GCF_037997115.1 Amycolatopsis coloradensis | reverse complement strand
GTGAAGGCCTCCTTGCCTACTCTGAAGGTAGGGAAGGAGGCCTTCACGGACCTGCGATCGCCATCCGCAGCCTCAGCGACACCACCAGCCCCAGCAGTCACAGCCGCGGCGCGTGAAGGACCCCTTCACGCGGCTCAGCCGAGGAAACTCGACCTTCACCATGCCCAGTACGTGAAGGCCTCCTTCCCTGTGCCAGGCGCAAGGAAGGAGGCCTTCATGTACTTCAGCTGCCCAACCCGCCTCGTGAGTGGCGATTCGGGCTAGAACGACCTTTATCACTCACGACCCCGAATCGGTCCCGCCCGTCAGACCGCGGCCGGTGCCGCGCGGACCACGTAGCCCAGCTGTCCGCGTACGGTCTGTCCTTCACAGTTCGCCTCGCCGGAGACGAACAGCTCGCCCGCTGACGCGCCGAAATTGAGCGCGCACTGGTAGAGCGGGATGCTCGGCAACCCGGCGGGAGGCTGTGTCCAGATGTAGCCCACGTCGCGGTAGACCGTCTTCCCTTCACAGGCGGCGTCGAGGGACAGGAACCGGTCCGTACCGTCCACACAGGACTTCACCAGCTGGGTGCCCGGCTCGTTCGACATCGCGAGCAGACCGTAAGTGCCCTCGTGGCGGTACCCTGGCGGCGTACCCCGGGTCGAGACGTCGTGCTCGCCGATCCGCGGGTGGTAGTACCGGGTCAGCGGCGCGTACGCCAGCAGGTGTCCGATCAGGACGTCCACCTGCTGGCCTTCACAGTCGGCCAGGTAGGCGTCGAACCGTTCCCCGTTGTGCAGGCACCGGTAGAGCGGAACCGTCGCCACGCCTTCGGGTTTCTCGGTGTACACCCAGCCGAGATCCGCGAGTTTCGTCTTGCCCTCGCAGGCCGGATCGGTCGAGGTGAACGCGTCGGTCTCCCCGAGCAGGCAGCTGTACACCCGGCGTGTTCCGGGCCGTTCGGCGGTGAGCATCATGCCGAGCGACTTCTCGAACCGGTAGCCCGGAGGCAGTTCGCCCGCCTTGCCGTAGAGGTCACCGCCGAGGAGCACCGTCCGGTGGTCACCGCCGGTCCGGATGAACCGGCCGAGCTGGCCACCCGCCGGCTCAGGCCAGCCCGCCCGCTTCCGGAGCTCGTCCGGGGAGACCACGCCCATGTCCGTGGTCACCTCGTCGATCGCACCGGGGAAGAACCCGTCCGCGACCCGGTTGGCCTTGCCCCGGCCGATGGTGAAGCCGCCCCACGCCGTCCACAGCAGGACGTTCTCCTTGGTGCCGACGTGTTCCCCGTTGACGTACAGCCGCAGCTGCCGCGCCGGGTGGTCGTACACCCCGGCGAGATGCGTCCACGTGTTCAACGCGGGCGGCTGCAACGAGTTCGCGTAGACCAGCGGCGTGTGGTTCGCCCCTTCCGAATCCTCCGTCGCCGCGCCGAAGATCCACCGGTTCACCTCCGGCCGGTACTGGAGGACGAAACCGCTGTGGGTGGCGCCGTCCTGGCCGAGCACCGTGGCGACCTTGTCGCCCCTCGCGAGCCGTGCCCACGCGGCGACGGTGAAGCTGTCCCGCATGCTCACACCCGGCTTGGTGCCCTGCGCGTAGGAGTTGCCGTCGAGCTGCAGCGCCTTCCCGGTGATGCCGTCGGGGTAAGTGGCGGTCCCGGTCACGGCCATGTGGTTCTGCGCCCACGAGTAGTCTCGCGGGGTGCCGTCGTCGAACCTCCAGTAGCCGTGCGACGCGGGCGGGATGTCGTCGTGGACCCGCCGGACCTCGCCGTCGGACAACGCCTTCCCGTACGCTCTGACCTCCTCGATGCCGCCGGGGAAGTAGCAGCCGTCACCGCCGTTCCACCGGCACCGGCCGATGGAGAACTTCCCGGGTGCCGCCGGGATCGTGATATCCGACTGCATTCCCGACAGCGCGCCGTTGACGTACAGCCGTACCTGCTTCTGCGCGGCGACGTACGTCATCACCAGATGCGACCAGCCGCCCACGTTCGCCGGTTCGCTGGAAAGCACGGTTCGCAGCTCCGGGTTGTTCTGGTCGGCCTTCGGTACCACCACGCCCCACGTCTTCGAGCCGTGGTCGTACTGCACGTGGAACGCACTCACCTGGCCCGCGTCCTGCCCGAACACGGTCGCGTAATGCGTGCCCGCCTTCAGGTACGCCCACGCGGCGACGGAGAAGTCCCGGCTGGTGTCTTCGACCACCGGCCCGGCGGTCTCCGCGTATCCGGCACCACCGTCGAACCACCCGGTGTAGCCGTCCCGCCCGGGGCGCCAGCCCGCGCCGCCTCGCAGCGTCGCGGTCAGGCCGCGGCCGCCTGAATCGGCTGCCGTGGTTCCGGTGCTCTCGTTGAACTTCCAGTGTCCCTTGTCCGCGGTGGGCAGGGTCGTCGAACCCTCCGCCGCCGGATAGCCGCGGTACAGCGCGGAAACCCGCTCGGCGGTCAACGAGCCACCGTACATCCGGACGTCGTCGACGGACCCCTTCCAGAACCCCTTCGCCTCGCCGCCCTCACGACCGCGGCCGATCTGCAGCCCACCTGTGGCCTGCCAGGCGGTGAGCAAGGTGCCCTCGCCCTTGCGGGTTCCGTCGACATACAGGTGGATCGACTTCGCCGTGGCGTTGTAGGTTCCCGTCAGGTGTACCCACCCCGTCAGGTCGCTGGGGATGACGTCCACCGACGCCTTGGTGATCGTGCCGTTCGCCTCCGGCATCTCGAACACCCAGTTCCCGGGATGCCCGTTGTCGTCTTCGAGATGACCGAGCCGGAACTTGCTGGCGGGCCTGGTGCTGCCGTCGGGCGCGATGCCGCCATCCTGCGAGACCGCGCTGAACATGCAGCGTGAGGTGACGTCGAGATCGCATTCCTTACCGGTCATGCGAACCCACGCCGACACACTGAAGCTCGTGTCGGTGCGGACGTCGACGCCACTCGTCGAGGCGACGTCGTCGACGCCGTCCAGCTGGACGGCGTTGCCGACCCGCCCCGGTGCGAAGGTCGCCCCGCCCGACAACGTCGCCTGCCGTGCGCCCACGGCGTCACCGCTGGTGACCCCGGAGCCGTCGTCGAGGGTCCAGTTGTGCGCCAGGCTCAGATCCCGCCCGGCCATCGTCAGGATCTCGCCCGCCGGCAAGGCCCGACTGTAGACCGAGACATCGTCGATGGCGCCCGGGAAGAGCTCGAGATTCTCGTTCCCGCCCCACTTCGACCGGCCGATCTGCAAGGGCCCGTTGAAGTCCGCGCCGTCGAGATGGATCTCCGAACCGGCCAGCACACCGTTCACGTAGAGCTCGATCCGCTGCCTGCTCTTGCTGTACACCCCCGCGAGATGAGTCCAGACCCCGGGCTGCGCGGCGCCGCCCGCCACGTGGTCGATGAGGGCGTCCGGCGCGTCGACCTTCGAAACCGTGAAGTCCCACCGGCCGTCGGGCAGCAGGCCGAGGTCGAACCCGCTGGCCGTCTGGCCCTGCTGGGAGACCACGGTGTGGTGCCCGTCGATCTTGTCCAGTTTGGCCCACGCCGTCACGGTGAAGCTCTTGTCCGTGTCCACCACGCTCTGTGTGGTGGCGGCGTGGCCGCCGTTGAGCCGCAGCGCGAGGTCCGCCGGGTCGGGCAGGCTGGTCTGCCCGGCGGTCCAGTCCCCGGTGCCGTTGACCGTGGCGTTCACCTTTCCGTTGGCGTCGTCGGGATTGCCGTCGAACTTCCAGGTACCGGCGGTGACGTTGTCGCGGCTCACGAGACCACGGACCTCGTCCTGCGAGATCGCCCGGTTGTAGGCGCGGACCTCGTCGATCGTGCCGGGGAACCGCTGCTCCGGAACCCCCTTGAGGACCGCCTGCCCGATCCGGAACGCGTTCTTCGCCTGCCACGGCGTGACACGGGTGGACTCCCCGATCAGCTCGCCGTCCACATACAGCCGGATCTTGTTCTCACCGGCGTCGTAGGTACCGGTCAGCTGGGTCCACACTCCCTCCGGCGGCTGGGCCGACGTGCCGACCCAGTTGTACCCGGCCGGACTGTCCGAATCGGACTGCGGGAAGACGAAGGTCCACTTGCGGTTCTGGTACTGCAGGCAGAACGAGCAGATCCGGTCGCCGTCCTGGCTGAGCACGGTGTACGTACCGTCGTCGGCCCGGTCGAGTTTGACCTGCGCGGCGACCGTGAAGCTCTGGTCGGTGCGCAGCAGCGGGCTGTTGGTCGAGACGACGTCGTCGATCCCGTCCAGCCGGACCCCGCCCTTCACCGCGCCCGTCGTGGTGAAGGCCGCGCCGTTCTGCAGCACCGCGTCGGCGCCGCCCTCGACGGAGTTCCGCGCCGTCGTACCCGAGGTCTCGTCGAACCTCCAGTGCGCCACCTGGACGTCGCCCGCCCCGACCAGCGCCGAGACCTCGGCAGCGGTCAGCGCCCGGTCGTGGATCTGCACGTCGTCGACCCCGCCCGCCCAATGGTCGACGCCGGTGTTGGTGCCCCAGACCGTGCGGCCGATACGCACCTGACCGGAGGCCCAGTCGGGTTTCGCCGTATGCGGTGTCGTCGCGGCGAGCGTCCCGTTGACGTACAGCTTGATGTGCTTGGCCTCGGGATCGTAGACACCGGCGAGGTGGGTCCAGGTGTTCAGCTCCGGCATGCCGACCGCCGAGGTGGCCATCGGCACGCCCTTGTCCGAGGACGTCGAGTTGGGCACACCGAAGACCCAGCGGGAATTGCTCCCGTCGGCTTCGGCCCGGTGCCACAGCACGAATCCGGGGAACATCGCGCCGTCCTGGCTGACCACCGCCCTGGCGTGGTCCTTGCGGTTCAGGTTCACCCAGGCCGAGACCGTGAACGCCGCGCTGTTGCGGATCGCGTTCGGCGCGTTCACGTGATCGTCGACGCCGTCGAGCCGCAGAGCGGCACCGACCGCGCCCTGTCCGGTGAAGGCCGCGCCGCCGTTGAGCGAGCCGTGCCGGTCGCCGAGGAAGGCCGAGTCGTTCGGGTCGCCGTTCAGCGCCCAGTGGGCCAAGGGCCCGTTGCCGGCACGGACGTACGTGCGGTACTTCCGGATCGGGCCCTTGTGTCCCGCACGATCCACACTGCGGACGTAAAGGGTCTGCGGCCCGTCTCCGGGCGGTGCCAGGCGGATCCGCGCGGGGCCGCCGCGCGTCTCGGCGACGATCGGGGTGCCCGGCTCATCCCACCAGTCGTACAGATAGTGGTCGACGTCGTCGACTCCCTGGGAGCCGAAGACGAACTCACTGAACACACCGGGTCCACCGTGCCAGCGATTGTCCTCTGTGTACAGTTCGCTGGCCACCGTCGGCTCCACGGTGGGAGGTTCCCTGTCGATGGCGAACGGCGTGCCACTCGCCGCGCCACTGGACGCCGCACCGTCCGAGGCGTGCAGCCACCAGTTCATGGTCTTCCCGTGCCGCTTGCTGAGATCGATACCGGCACTGTGGATCAAACCGCTGGTCAGCATGTTGGCGTCCCACGCGGTCTCCACCCCGTCATGGATCCGCCACTGCGCGCGGACGTCGTCACCGTCCGGATCGGACACCTGGGCCTTCAGCGTGATCCAGTCGTCGCCGACGTAAGGGATGCCGCCACAGTGGTGGCACGGGGCCTTCAGCGGCGGATCGGTGGTGAGGTTGCCCGGCACGTGCGGCGTGCGGTTCCAGGTCACCTTCAGCTTCATGTCCGGCGGGTTGTACTTCCGCCACGCGGACTGGGCACCCGAGTCGAAGGCCTTGAGGAAGTACACCGACGAGCGCGACTTCTTGATGTGCTCGGTGGGCACACTGAATCCGGCGTTCTTCCAGCCCGTGCAGTTCGTGTGCACCCCGGGCACCTTGCTGGAGGCCGCCCGGTTGCCGCCGAGGCGGTTGTTCCAGTTCATCCCGCTCCACAGGAGCCGGTCGTCGCCGATGTGGTAGACGTCGTGCCACGGCTCGTTGCATTCGGGACCGGACACCACGACCCCGGACATCGTGATACCGAGAACGTCCTTGTCCCACAGGAAGCCCGTGTCGTACTGGAAATATGCCCATGCTTCGCCGATGTTGTTGCAGTAGCTGTCCGGGTAGTCACGCGGGCATTGACCCACCTGCGCGTAGGTGCCGTCGCCGCTGGTGCCCCAGTACTCGTCCTCAGGTTTGCCGGAAAGCACAGTGGCCCAAGCGGTCTTCTCGTGCGTCCGAAGCGTCGGGTCGACGACGACCGGGAACGTCCGCGCCGGGTCAGCCAGGAATTTCGCGTCCGGCACCAGTTCCAGCGCACCGTCCACAACGGACACCGCGATCGGTGCCCGCTTCCCAGCCGCGTCCCACATGACCGACGGCGGGGCGCTGAACAGCTCGGCGCCTGCCTCGTCGAGCACCCGCAGCGCGCCGTCCTTGTCGGCGGTCACCTTCAGGCCGTCGGCCCGGATCGTCATCCGGATCGACTTGAGCGCCGGGTTCTTGGCGGCCGGCTCGTCCTTCAGCGTGAGGTGCTGCCGGAAACCATCTCGGTCGGCGTACATCACCAGGTCGGCGCCAGGGAACACTTCGGGATAGGTCACCTTGTCGCCCGCGATCACCGGCGCGGGCAGATCGCCCGGCCAGTACAGCGAAAGCGACTTGCCGTCCCGGCGGAGCGTGGCCAGTGGCGCGGTCTTCCCGCCGCCGGACAGCGACAGTTCACCCTCGGCCGCCTTGGGGCCGAACGAACCGTCGGCGCGGCGCACCACCGCGGTGTCGATCGGCATCCACTTGCCCGCGACCTTGGTCCGGACCGGGACGGGGGTCAGTTCGGCGGTCAGCGTCCCCTGTGGGTTGGCGAAGACCTCCCGGTTCGCGGTGCGCTCGCCCGCCACCTCGACCCTTGTCCCCTGCGCCCGCGCGGCGGCCATCGCCGAAACCGCGTCGGGCGCTTCCGCGACGGATGCCGGTCGTGCGGGGATGACCGGGCTGCTCCCCGCGACGACGACCACCATCGAACCCACCAGAGCGGTGACCGCCGTGGCGATCACTGTGCGACGTAGCCGCATTGTTCCTCCCACCAGGTACGGAGCGCAGATCCGCAGGCCCCGCGACGGTGGGATCGTGCGTCCATCCGGCTTCAGCTCGGCTACACCGCGACTTCACCCCCGAGGGGAGTCGTCGCCAGGGCACGGGCGGGGGTCGGCCGGCACGCTCCAGCACCTGGTGGAAGGTCATTTCGTGAGCTATTTCCGGAAATGGGAACAGGTTGGGAGATCATGCCCGAGCCGGGAATCGGGGTCCTCGGTACCCTTGCGGGCCCTCGCCGGACCGGAGTCGCGCGCCGGTGATGTCAGCGTGCGGTGGGCAGGTAATGCGGTGCCTTCCGGGCGTGGGTGGCCTGTTCGAAGGCGTAGGCGTAACCGAGCAGGGAAGCGTCGGTCAGGCGGGTGCCGAGGAAGGAGACGCCGATCGGCAGGCCCGTCCGGGCGAAGCCACCCGGAACGGTGATGTGGGGATACCCGGCTGTCGACGTGCTGCGGGTGCTGCTGACGAAGGAGCTACCGCCACCTCCGAAGATCGGCGGGGCGGGCAAGTCGGTGGCCGTCACGATCGCGTCGAGACGGTACTTCTTCACCACGGCGTCGATGGAGTCCCGGGCCTGGCCGGTCGCGGCCGCCCGGTGAGCACGATACGCCGGGTCGTTCACGTTGCCGTCGGTCTTGTCGGCCATCTCGAGCAGGTCCTGCTCGAAGCCCGGCAGCTCGACAGCGGCGTGCTTCTTGTTGTAGGCGATGAGATCGGTGAGGTTCTTGGGATGCCCGCCCGGGGTCGTCGCGAGATAGCCGTTGAGGTCGTGCTTGAACTCGGTCAGCACGGCGGGCAGCAGATGCGGCTGGACCATTCCGATGACGTCGGGGACATCCGCTCCTTCGACGACGGTCGCGCCCAAGGCGCGGAGCCGCTGAACAGCGGACTCGAAAACCCGGTCGACATCGCGGTCGATTCCCTCATGCCCCTTGCGCCACACACCAATTCGCTTGCCGCGCAACGAATCGCGAGTGAGCATCGTGCGGTAGTCGGCGGGCAGGGCGCCCGCGACCGGTGCCGTGGCCGGATCCCCCGCGTCGGCTCCCGCCATCACCGCGAGGGTCAGCGCAGCGTCGGTCACCGTGCGGGCGATGGGGCCGGGGGTGTCGTGCTGGTTCGTGATCGGCACGACACCGCCACGGCTGACCACCCCCAGCGTGGTCTTCACACCGACCGTCGACGTCGCGGCGGACGGGCACACGATCGACGAGTCGGTCTCCGTACCGATCGTCACCGTCGCCAGCCCGGCCGCCGCCGCGGCGGCGGAGCCGCTGGACGAACCGCACGGACTCCGGTCGAGGACGTAGGGGTTGCGGGTCTGCCCACCGACGGCGCTCCAGCCCGGGATCTGCCCGGAGCCGTAGAAGTTGGCCCACTCGGACATGTTCGCCTTGCCGAGGATGACCGCGCCCGCATCACGCAGACGCTGGACCAGGAACGCGTCCTTGGCAGGCTTCGCCGTGCGCAACGCGGTCGAACCCGCGGTGGTGGTCTGCCGGTCCGCGGTGTCGATGTTCTCCTTCAGCAGGATCGGGATACCTTCCAGCGGCCCCCGCGTCTGGTGGGCGCGGCGACGGCTGTCGCTCTGGCGCGCGAGGGCGAGCGCGTCCGGGTTCGTCTGCACCACCGCCTTCAATCGTGGGTTCACAGCGTTGATGCGATCGAGGTAGCCGCGGGTGAGCCGCTCGGAACTCAGCAGCCGGCCGTCCATGGCCCACTGGAGATCCGGGATGGTCAGCCGGTCCAGAACAGTGCTCATCTCCGAGGCCTGGAGCGAGGTCGTGCGGTCGTCGGCGTGCGCCGACGCCGGCAGCAGAAGACAGACACCTGTCAATGCGGCCACGATCCCACGCCGTCGTGTTCGAGCTGACGAACGCATCGTTTCCTCCTTGTTCGGGCACCGTTCACGGCGCCCCGAAATGGTGAACTTTCTGACGCGTGGATCGATTTCCCGCCGCGTGTACCGGCTCCAGTCCGGATAGCTGAACCTTAAGCCGCCCGACGGTGTGAAGCGATGGCACCTGCTGCCCTTTCGGGGTGGGGTCAACCCCACCTTGTCCACAATGGAACCCGTTCACCAGGGCGGCACGCGCGCTGGGTCATCCGGCCGGGCGATCACACCGATCCCGATACGTCGCCAACGGCGGCGTAAGACAGAATCACGCGCCGTCCAGCCGATCTGCCCCACTTACCGCCGAGTGTCAGGCAAATACGATGATGGTTCGCCGGCTCTGGAACGGAGTACGCCCGCGAAGAGATGACACGTCCACACGACAACTACCACCCATGGCTGCCGCCACCGGGCCCTCTCACACCAATTTCCTGGAGCAGATCTTCGGTAGGTCGCCACCGGCGCGAACAGCAACGGGTCCTCGGCCGGCTGAGTCTGGAAGACCATTCGGCGCGCTCCGCACATGACCCATCCCTTCACGAACGAGAACCAGATGATCAAGCTGAAGCCTCGTTCGCAGGAACCGCAGGACACTTCCACCACGCGAAGCAGCCCACGCCCGATGTTCGGCGGCGGATAGCCCGATTCAGGGCAACGGGACACGCCAGGTCACTCTGGTCCCGCCATCCGGCCGGGCCGCGAATCCCGCGCTGCCGCCGCAGCGTTCCGCCCGCTGCACGAGGTTGGCCAGTCCGCTGCGCCGCCCTGCTTCGGAAATACCGACCCCGTTGTCTGTGACCTCGATGACCAGTTCACGATCGGCCTCGACGCCGATGCCGATCTCGTCGCCCCCGGAGTGACGGACCGCGTTGCTGAGTGCTTCGCGCACCACCGCCTCCGCGTGTTCGTACAACGCCGGCGAAACGCGCGTATCGACGGCGCCGTCGATACGGACCGACGTGGTCACCGTGCCTTCACCGGTCAACTCGGTGACCACGTCCAGCAAACGCCGCCGCAGCGTTCGCGGCTCGCCCGAGCCGGACGTGTGCAGATCGAAGATGGACGTCCTGATCTTCCGGGCCGTCCGATCCAGTTGCTCCACCCCATTCGCGATCCGGTCCCGGGCGAACTCGTCCGGCACCCTCGATAGAATGCTCTGCAGGCTCATCCCGATGGCGAACATCCGCTGGATGACGTGATCATGCAGATCCTGCGCGATCCGGTCCCGATCGGCGAACACGTCCAGCAAACGCCGGCTACGCTGCTTCTCGTCGAATTCAAGGGCGACGGCCGCCTGGCCGGCGAACGAGAACAGCAGGGGGATCTGCTCCCAGTCGAACTGCGCGGCACCTTTCCCACGCCCGGCGAGCAGCACCCCGCCGTCCCCTGCCGTGCCGGTCAATGGCACCACCACGCCAGGGCCGGTGAGTGAGGGCTCATCCTCCGCCGGGAAGACGGCGCCAAGATCCGGGATGAGACTCACCCGCCCCTCGGAAAAGACCTCGTCGAGCACCGGATGAGCGCGGGGCGTCGAGGTGTTCAGCAGCGGGCCGATCCGGTCACCCACCGTCGAACTCACCGTCAGTGACCGCGCCTCACCCGCCTTTGCCAGAAGAATCGTCACCCCGTCGGCTTCGGCAAGCTCCCGGACACACTCGCCGATCAGGTCAAGCGTGTCGGTCACCGAAGCCCCGCCGAGCAGCCTGCCGGTGACCTCGGCGACCGCCCCCAGCCACCGCTCCCGCATCCGGGACCGCTCGAACAGGCGGGCGTTGTCGATCGCCACCCCCGCCGCGGCGGCCAACGCCTGGATCACCACCTCGTCATCGGCGGTGAACTCGGCCGCGTTCCGCTTCTCTGTCAGATACAGGTTGCCGAAGACCTCGTCCCGGACCCGGACGGGTACACCGAGGAAACTGCGCATCGGCGGATGGTTCGCGGGGAAGCCGACCGACGCCGGATGCGCCGACAGATCCGGGACCCGCACCGGATACGGCTCGTCGATCAGCAAACCCAGCAGGCCACGTCCCTCAGGGAGGTGCCCCATCATCGCGCGGGTCTCCGGGTCGATACCCACATGGACGAACTCGGAAAGGCCATCCTCGTCGCCAACGACACCGAGGGCGCCGTATCGGGCGTCGACCAGCTTCGCCGCGGCCTGGACGATGCGTTGCAAGGTGGCGTCGAGCTCCAAACCGGTCGCCACCGCGACAACCGCGTCAAGCAGCCCCTGCAACCTGTCGCGGGTCTTGACGATCTCCGATAGCCGCTCCTGAACCTCACGCAGCAACTCGTCGAGCCGCAACCCGGTCAGAACCGCCGCACTCGGCTGCGGAACAACTCCGGTCGCTTCCGGCTCGGACGACATCGAGGGATCCTTTCCCGACATCTCGATGACAGCCTCTGTCGCCTCCAACGTGCTCAGCCTTCCACCGCGAGCCTGCCCTGCCAAGAGGCCACGATCGCGCCCGGCGACGGTCCTCCGGACGTCGCGACAGCTCACTGACCGGACGGACGTGCCCCGCACTTCCCAGCGCGAAACGGCCGTGTGGTGCGTGGGGTGTCCGGCCTCTCCGGGACAGGCCGTCCCAGTCAGAGTCTCGTGACCAGACATGGAGGGTCCTTGGCAGACCCGAAGTGGGACGTTCGTCCCTAACCAGACCGCACGAGACGGGCGAATCATTGACCCAGAACCTCGCTTTGGCAGGAGGATCCACGATGTCCACGTCCACTGCGGCGGTACTGGCCAGCCGGTGCCGTCCGCAGGCTACGGCACCGGGGTGAGCAAGCGATGGCCCCGGGAAATCCAGGGAGGTTCAGTCATGAGAAGAGCGTGCGCGGTGACCGCCGCTATCACGGTGGCCGTGCTGACGGTCGGCGCGTGCGGTACGGCCGGAGCCGATGGACAAGCCCAGGGACATCAGCGGACTCTCGAGGCCACTATGCACGAGATCGGCACTCGAGGCGCACAGGACTCTCGGGCTGAATTCGTCGAGATCGCCAACCGCGGATCCCGTACGCTGCCCCTCGGGGGCTCTCGGTTGCTGGTGGTACTTCATTCCCACGCCGTGGAACTTGCCCGCATCCCGGACGGCGTCCTGTTGCGACCGGGCGCGGTCTACCTGATCGCGAGTACGCGGTTCGCGGGAGGTCCCGCGCCCGACCAGACCTTCAGTATCGTGGACGACATTCCGGAAGTGTTCACCATGACACTCGTGACTCCCCAGGGAAACGCCGTGGATACCGTGACGACAGCGCGAGCCGTGCTTCCGAGCAGGTCGCCCGCACCTCGCCCTCATGATGGGCTTTGCCTCAAGCGGGTCCATTTCACCGGCGACAATGCGAGAGACTGGGTCGTGGCGAGATGCACCCCCGGCGTCTACTGACGCTACGTTGACCATTACGGAACAGAATTGCGCGGGCCACCGGTCATCAACAGCTCGACCGGACGCCCGACGCGGTCGGATCACCGCGGCCGCCCATCACCGAGTCGAGCACCCATCCGTTGTGGCACTGAAGGGAAGGCCATAGCAAGCTGCGGCCGAGTCTCGGGCTACCAACGGCTGGGTGACCGGGTGAGAGCAGCGACAGCGTCAGCGGAAGGATGCCACCGGGACATCTCCGGCGGTACCCCACTGCCTGGTAGTCACCGCACCGGTTGCGCTGTCCATGACATACCAGACCCCGTTGCCTGGCCGCCAGACCACGAAATCATTACGACCATCCCCGGTGAAATCGGCACTCACCGGGACATCGCCCGCCGTGCCCCACTGCTGATTCCTCACGGCTCCGGTGGCGGTATCGACGACGTACCAAACGC
Organism: Amycolatopsis coloradensis; assembly: GCF_037997115.1. Taxonomy (NCBI): domain Bacteria; kingdom Bacillati; phylum Actinomycetota; class Actinomycetes; order Pseudonocardiales; family Pseudonocardiaceae; genus Amycolatopsis; species Amycolatopsis coloradensis. The sequence continues at coordinate 121,037 of NZ_CP150484.1, read as the reverse complement.
CATTGCTCGGCCGCCAGATGGTGTAGTCAGCACGGGCGTCCCCGGTCACGTCACCACCGACCGGGACATCTCCGGCGGTGCCCCACTGCCTGGTGGTCACCGCACCGGTTGCGCTGTCGTTGACGTACCAGACCCCGTTGCTTGGCCGCCAGACCACGAAGTCTTTACGACCATCCCCGGTGAAATCGGCACTCACCGGGACATCGCCCGCCGTGCCCCACTGCTGGGTCGTCACCCCTCCACTGATCCGGTTATTGACGTACCAGAATCCATTGCTTGGCCGCCAAACCACGAAGTCGAAGGCGCTGTCGCCGGTGTAGTCACCACCAACCGGGACGTCCCCCGCGGTACCCCACTGCCTGGTGACGACCGCTCCGGTGATCCGATCATTGACGTACCAAACGCCATTGCTCGGCCGCCAAACCACGAAGTCGCTTCGCCCGTCCCCCGTGTAGTCGCCCCCGACCGGAATGTCTCCGGAGATACCCCACTGCCTCGTGGTGACCGATCCTGTCGCAGAGTTGCTCACATACCAAACCCCGTTGCCAGGCCTCCATACGACGTAGTCGTTCTGCACAGCGCGTGTTCCGGCCTCAACAATAGAAGGCGAATCAGCATTGGCCGAATGGGACGAAAAGCTCAAACCTGATAGCGTCGAGGCAAGCGTTGCAATGACTATCGACAGACTCTTCCTGAAACGCACAGATTCTCCTTATCGCAGCAAAGGCGATCAACTGCACTCCACCGATGGCTTCGACCTGTCGAAATGTAGCGCCATCAGATTCATTTACCAGTTGGGTCAATGCAATAGACGACACCAGGAAGCATGGTGCGACATCCAAACCATAGGAACCTGGATACTAATCGGGACCAGCAGACGACACTGCGACGAATGGTCGACACACAGAGACCATCGCCACCACCTCATTGCACGAAAATCGACTTCCGATACCAGACTGTTCCCACTTTCACGGTCGCACAAGTGGCCAGCAAAGGGGCCACTACTACAGGCACCTGCCACCCGTCGTCGCGTAAGTCGGCGTGCGATCGGGTTGGTCACGTGCACGATCTGCTCGAAGCGGCTCCTGCCGACTGAAACCAGGCCGTGACAACCAGACAGGCGGATCGCCCGGGCCAGCCAGGCCGCGTTCGATGCCGGCAAGGCCGACCGCGCCGCCCGGCTGGCGGCCGAGGCGCTCTCGCTCACCACCGATCCCGGCATCCGGACCGACGCCATCTATACGCGTGGCGCCGTGGAGTACGAACGCACCTCCCCCGGGCCGATGCGGAGCTGACGATCGAGGCCGCCGCGTTGGTGCGCGACATCGATCCGGAGCGCGCCGCGGTGCGTTCAACACCGCCGTTCAGGAGGCGGGCGCGTTCGTGACCGCAGGCGGCCTGCACCCGCCGTCGAGCGCGACCACTGTGGACTACACCGGTGACAGCCCCGTACTCACTCCAGGCCCGTTCGTCGAGGCCAAGGAGTACCTCGGCGGCTTCTGGATCATCGAGGCCGAGAACGACGACGTCGCGATCGAATGGACCAAGCAGGCCTCGCGTGCGCTGCGAAGCAGGGTCGAGGTCCGCGCACTGCAGGAAGCACCGCAGGACTGAACGGCAAGTCGTCGCGGCCTGATGTGTCGGCGCGGATCAGTACCCGCGTCCGCGCCGACACATCGGCTTCCGTCGACAAGATCCGGCTCGAGCCTGGGCGGCCTCAATGGCGGGCTCGGCCCATCGCGGTGTCGATGCGCTGTCGCTCGGCATCGCGGAGCTTCCGGTAGTACCCGGCTTTGGTCTGGTCGCCGACTTTGTCGGCCGCTTCGGCGGCGCTTTGCAACACCACCAGGGGAAGGCCGGGCACGTCGCGAGCCCGACGGTCCGCCTCGGCGAACACCGCCTCGGCGAACTCGCCCTCCGCGGAGCCGGCCAGCAGGAACAGTTCCTCCACGTACATCCGGCCCAGCCCCACCTCCGACCATCCGGACACGCCTTCCAGGGCTCGGCGGCACTCGCACAGCGCTTCCCAGGCGGCGTGGTGGTCGCCGGCCTGGCGCTCCAGCCCGGCAAGGGTCTGCCAGGCCGACGCCGAATCCCGGTCGTCGACGGCGAACGCCAGGCTCGCGCGCTGCGCTCGAGCCGCCTCGGCGAACGCCCCCAAGCCGGCCAGGTAGTAACGGAGCCGTCCCAGTGTTTCCTTGTCCCGATCGCGACCGGCCGCCCAGCGGTCGAGCTCCCGGCGGGTCAGTTCACGGTCGCCGGTCAGATGGGCGCGCTCGACCCAGGTGACCGGGTCCTCCGCGGCTGGATCCGCGGGGAAGTGAGAGCGCTTGCGCTGCGACCACTTCGCCAGGCCCTCCTCGGATACGCAGGGCCTGCCCGCCTCGTCGAGCAGCCGCTCGAGCACGGCGTCACGGTCGGCATGGCCGCTGCCTCGGACGAAGGCGGTGGTGGCCCGTACTCCAGCGGCGAACAGGTGTTCAAGGTCGTAACCACACCAGGTGTCGAAATTCGCCACCTTGATTTCCCAGTGCAGCCACACGTCCTCCACCTGCCGGTATTCGGCGAGCAGGAAACCGGCGAGCTCGGTCTCCTCGCTCAGTCCCTGGAACGGCGCCTCGTGACGGCACGACGCCTCTTGCCCGGCCAACCACCGCACCAGCGGGAGGTCTTCGGGACGGCGGTCGTATTGCAGCGCCCACAACACCTTTGCCCGCCGCACCGCGTTCCCGTCGCGGGCCTCGCCATCGGCATCCGTCGCACGCTCATAACGCAACTCCCGCCACGCACCGGACGATCCCCGCATCCGCTCCAGCTCACGCCGCGCACTCTCCATCACCCGCCAAGGATCCCATTGGCACCGGCCAAGTGAGCCGTCAGCGTGTCCGGGGTGGAGTGCGGCGCGGGGTCGTCGGGCGCTTCGCGGTCGTCGTCTTGCGCTGAGTCGTGGTGCGATGGGTCGTCGTCGTGCGGGTCGTGTCCGTCGTCGTACTCCGGGTCGTGGTGGTCGCCGGCGGCCGCGTCGTCGTCTCCACGAGGCCTGTCGTCGGGATCGTCGCCGTGGTCGAAGGCACCACCTGACCCCGCCCCGCCCCGCCCCCGGCACACGCGCCGAGCAGCGCGACCGCGCCTATGACCAGGCCACACCACCACACCCGCATGGCCGGACCCTAACAGTCCGGCCCCCGCGGATCCGGCGAACGGCGAAGCCGGCCAGGTCATCCGACGCGACTAGGCCGCGGTTCGCAGGCGATACAGCTCGGCCAGGGTGGCGCCCTCCGCGCCGATCTCCGCGCCTGTGCCCAGCCAGGTGGCCGCCTCGTCTTGGGGCAGCCGGGGGATCTCGATCTCGGCGAGGCAACGGCCCGGCCGGACCACCGCGGGGTGCAACCGCGCGACGTTCTCGTTGGTGGTCAGGCAGACGAGGATGTCCAGGCCTTGACCGAGCAGGCCGTCCGTCAGATTGAGCAGCCGGGACAGGGCCTGTCCGGAGTCGCGTTTCGCGTCGGCGCCGACCAGTTCGTCGCAGTCCTCGAGGATGAGCAGCCGCCATTTCCGCTTGTCCGCTCGCTCCTCACCGAGCACCACCGACGTCAGATAGCCCGGGTCGGCGAACAGGACCTCGGGGTCGAGGACGTTGTCGACCTGGCACCAGTCCCGCCATTCGTGCGCGAGTGCGCGCACGGCGGTCGTCTTGCCGGTGCCCGCGGGGCCATGGAGGAGCACCAGCCTGCCGGTGATGTCCTGCGGCCGCACCGTCATGAGCGTGTCGAGCGCGGTCACCGCCGACCGCGGGTAGTTGCCGCGGATCTCCTGCCACGGCGGCAAGTCCATGGTCCTGGGCGCACGCACCCCGGCGCCACCACACCCTTGCACGTGCCAGAAACCGACGGGTACGGCCGACTCCCCCGGCGTCCCCGTCCGTGCCGTTCGGACCGCGGCCGCGAGCACCTCGTCCGCCAGTGCGCCGGAGGTGGCGGACACGCATACGGTCGCGGCACCGGCGCGTCGCCGCAACGCGACGAGTGTCCATTCCGGTCCGAAGGCGAGGTGCGAATGCCGCCCGTCGAGCTCATACGTCAGGTCCGCGCTGACCCCCGGCGGCAGCAAGGTCGCGTCCGGCGAGACCTCGGTGATGTCGGCGGCCCTCGAGTGCGGCTGCGACCCGGTGATGAAAGGCTCCATCGCCAGCGAATTCAGCACGCCTTCCATCGGCGCGTTGCCGCCGAAGAACATCGCTCGATCGAGAGTTTCGGTGGCCGCGGGCCGGGATGACTCGGTTGTCCATGCTGTCACCACGCCACGATCCATCCGGCGAAGCCGGCGCACATCAGGGACCGTCCCCTATTCACCCCTGACAGGGGATCATGATCGGGCGTGTCGAAAGGCGCCGGCGCCCGCCGCTGGCCCGTCCACGGCCCCACCCCCGGCACCCCGATGATCGAAGGGATGCTTTTCTGGTCGTGAAACGGACACGAACGCGGCTCAGACGAGAGAGAACCGAATGACCAGAGACAACAGCCCCGAGCTGGTCGCCGTACTCGACCGCCTCGGCGAGGCGAGGAGCGAAGGAGCCGCGCGGTGAACGACGCAGATCCGGACGACGGCTTCGTCGAGGTGATCGCGCGCGAGGTGGAGGCCGACCCGGGCAATCTGGCGCTGCGCGAAGACTTCGTGACGCTTCTGCTGGAGCGGGAGCCGGCCCGCGCCGCCACCGAGCTGGCGGCGTTCGAGGCCCACGGCGGTGATCCGGCGCGGGTCCGGCTGCTGCGCGCCCGGCTGATGGCGGCGCGGTTGCGCACCTCGACCCCGGTTCCGGCCCCGGCCGACGAAGACCGTCAGGAAAGCGGCGCCGCCGTGTCGGCGTCGCTGTGGGACGCCGAGCGCCCGGCGGTGACGCTGGCCGACGTCGCGGGTCTCGCCGAGGTCAAGCAGCACCTGGACACCGCGTTCCTCGCTCCGCTGCGCAATCCCGAGCTGGCGGCGGCGTTCGGGCAGACGCCCGGCGGGTCGCTGCTGATGTACGGCCCGCCCGGCTGCGGCAAGACCTTCATCGCCAGGGCGATCGCCGGCGATCTCGGCGCCTCCTTCCTCCACGTGACCCTCGCGGACCTGCTCAGCAAGTGGATCGGGGAGAGCGAGAAGGCGATCCAGAGCGTGTTCCGCCACGCCCGCGCGGCGACGCCGTGCGTGATCTTCTTCGACGAGTTCGACGCGCTCGGTGGACGGCGTACCTCCGGTGGCGGCGGATCGCACGCGATGCGGATGCTCGTCACTCAGCTGCTCGAAGAGCTAGACGGCATGGCGGGCAAGAACGACGGGGTCTACTTCCTTGCCGCGACGAACCGGCCGTGGGACATCGACTCCGCCCTGCGCCGTCCGGGCCGGATCGACAAGACGGTGCTGGTGCTGCCACCGGACGCGGTCGCCAGGGCGGCGATCGTCCAGGGCGCGCTGGCGGGCAAACCCGCCGACGATGTCGACGTCGTGGCCGTCGCGGCGGCGACCGAAGGGTTCTCCGGCGCCGACCTCAGCCACTTGACGACCACCGTGCTGCAGAAGGCGATGGTCGAGTCGATGAGCAGGGGCGAGCTGATACCCGTCACCACCGACGCGCTGCTGGCCGCGGTCGGCGGCATCACCCCGTCGACGACGTCCTGGTTCGACCAGGTCGCGCCGGTACTGGAGTACGGCGTCGACGACGGCACCTTCGATCAGCTCCGGGCATACCGGGTGAAGCGAGGCATGCGATGAGCGACGACCTGGAGCGCGACCTCGACCTGGCCTGGGAACTCATCGGAGCCCAGCCGACGCATCCCAAGGTCGCCGAGTTGGCGCTGCGGGTGCTCGCGGCCCAGCCGGAGCGGAGCAGCGCGTTGATGCTGCTCGGCGATCACCGCCAGGTGTGCGGCGAAGTCGACGAGGCGCGGCGGCTGTTCCTCCGGGTGGCCGGCCGGCGCGACACTTGGTTCACGATGGCGGCTCGTGCGCTTCGGCATCTGGAATCGGCGGAGCACAACCATGACGAGGCGCTGCGATGGGCGCGCACCGTGCTGGGCGAGAGCCACGAGGACTGGGACGACTGGATGAAGCTGGGCTCCGCCCAGGCACTCTCCGGGGCGCACGAGGAAGGGTGGCGGCAACTCGACGAGGCGGTGGCACTGTGCGCGCGGACGGCGCCGGATGACCTCCCCAAGGCGCTGGCGAAACGCGCGGAGTACCTGCTGGAGAGCTTCGCACCACCCGAACGGTTCGCTCCCGCGGCCGAGGAGGCCATCCGGGCCAACGCGGCGGACTCCTGGGTCGCCATGCTGCTCGGCTACGCCTACCTGGCGCAGTACCGGTTCGATGACGCCGAACAACTCGGTCTTCGGCTGCTGCGTGAGGATCCGACCGACGACCTGCTGCAGAGCCTGGTGGGTGCCGCTCGGGCGATGCTGCGGATCCTCGAGAAAGCGAGCGGCGACGACATCACCCTGGCGGACCTCCAGGGCACTGGCGCGCTCGAGATGGCTTGGCAGCAGATCCGCGACCAGCGGCTCGGCACCGACCTGCCTTCCGCGCTGGCGGCGCTGGACGCCGTGCTGCCCGCCGACCTGCGTGCCACCCTTCGGCCGGGCGCCACGGCCGCCGATCTGGCGGACAAGAAGGTCGGCTCGATAGTCGCGAAGCCGCTGGTGGCCTGGCACGACGGCCAGCAGCCCGGCTCGGGTGCCACCTGGGGGCAGGCAGAGCCGTTCCGCCTGATGTCCGCGGCCGAGATCGTCGCCATGGACGCCGAGATCGAGGCCGACCGGGCGGCGCACCCCGACTGGCCCGAGAACGAACTCTGGGAACAGGTGATGACCGACGACGCCGGGGCGTACCTGGTCGTCGTCGCGTTCGGGGCGCTGGTCCGGCGCCGGCCAGGACAGCCCGACGAGCCCGTCGCCGACTCGATGGCCGACTGGATCTGGGACCGCGTGGCAGGCTTCGGCGGCCGGGACCCGCGGCCGGCACCCAGGAAGACCGAGAAGCCCGCGGCCGATCCGCCCCCTGCCCCCGGGACGCCGCTGACCGGCGTCATCGTGACGATATGCGCGGCGCTGGGTGCGCCCGAGGACTCCGCGGCGTACGCGGAACTGCGCGGGCTCTTCCCGGACTCGGCCGTCCGGCGGTTTTTGGTGGGCCGCAAGGAACCGAGTGTCGACGGCGTCGACATCACGGTGCTCGACGGGCTGGTGAAGAGGGTCAGTGTCGAGGTCGCGCGCTGCCCGAACGCGGACCGCGTGATCTCCGGGCTCGACCTCGGCGGGCATCGTGGGTCGGTCGACGCCTTCGTGCTGGCGCACGGGGCCGTTGCGCACGACAGCTGGCAGAACCGCGCCACCGGCGAGACCTGGGTCAACTACGACTTCGCCGGGCATCGGCTCGGCTTGGTGTGGGGGGACGGGAGACTCGCCCAGATCTTGGTGTCCACCACCGATATCTGAGCGGCGGTGAGCGAAAACCACGCACGCACGACGGCGGCGGCCGGGACCGAAGCGCGGGGTCACCCCGAGTGGCTTTCGCGACGTCAGCGGAGGCAGGACGAGTGCCCGGCCCAGGGGCGGTGAGACCCACGGGCCGGGCATGTGTCGCGAAGGCCACTTTCGCGACACGACCGCGGACGGCCATCGCATCCGATACGTTCGCCGCCGAGGTCAGCCCCTGGCGACATCGCTGGCGGTGGTGAACTCGTATCCCTGCGCCCGCAGGCCGAGGACGACCGTGCTCAGGTGCTCCAGCGGACGGAACAAGCTCGTTTTCGTCCTCGCGGCCGCCGTGCTGGCCCTCGCCGCGGCCTCCGCCATCGACCGCGGTGGCTCCGGTAAGGAGTCGTCGGCCGGGTGGTACGTGACCGTGTACTACACCGCCGTCGAAGCGCATCACGACGAAGACCCCGTGCCGGTCACCGGCTGCCTGGTGATCGACTGCGAACGCGGCGACGATCACCTGGGGCGCTACCCCGGAGGGTTCGTGCAGGCCGTCGAAGCCGAGGGAACCGGCCGGATCGTCAGCGGACGGCATGCCGGCCGCTACCTGAACTGGTCGCACGACATCGGTTTCTGGCTGGACAACGCGCCTCGTGACAGCCATGGCCGCCCGCTGGAGCCGTTCGTGTCCGCCGCCGCGGATCCGAACGTCCTCGGCGCCGGCCGCGAACTGCGGATCACCGGCTGCGGCACCGCGGAGGACGGCACGGCGATCGACGCGGGAGTCTGCGACCGGCTACGGTCCGCCTCCTGGCGGATCATGGACGAGTTCACGCCCGGTCTCGGCGGCGACCGGCACATCGACGTCTACCTCGGCGAGGAGACCGGGCCGGACTTCACTTCCGACCCGATGTACTCGTCGCTGCACAACGCCACACTGGAACTCGGCAGGCCTTGACCGTCAGGAAAGGTGCCCGGCCTCGGCCAGCGCGCGTTCCCGCACCTCCCGCACGACGCGGGAGTTCGTGAAGGCGGACGACACGGCGCTCAGCCAGGCGCTTTCCTCCCGCACGCCGGGATGCGCGTCCTCCGGCCCGGCCGGCGGGTGCGGCCAGCTGCGCCCCGCCGCACGCATCACCAGCGCCGCCGCGAGTTCGGCGGCGGCGCGCGTGGGTTCGTCGACCGGGGTGCGCAGCCAGTCCCCGAGCTGCGGCGGAACGTGTGCCCGCAACGCGAGTAGACCGTCACGGATCTCGATCACCCTGCGGTACAACGTGAATTCGAGGTCGTGGCGCACGGGCAGCGCGATCTGCGGATGCGCGGCGACGAGTTCCTTCCACAGCGGTGTCACCGCCCGGATCCCTCGCCACGCGCGCGCCAGCCGGAGCGCGCCGTCCCAGGTGGTGAACAGTCCGCCGAGGACCCACAGCACCATCGCGCCGAGGCCGACCAGGCGGGCGCGTGGCAGGAAATCGAGGTCCGCGAGGTCGGTGATCTCCAGCCACAGCGAGGGAAGCCCGGAGAACAGCACCCACGCGATGGTCGTGACGGCGGCGCAGACCAGGATCCGCAGGCCGGTCCGGAATGTCCCTTGTGGACGGCTCGCGGCACTGCGGGCCAGCATGCGCGTGAACAGCACCAGGCAGGTGACCCCGTACGCCGTGAGGACCACTTGGTACGCGACGACGCTCCAGCGCCACTGGAACGCGGGCGTGCCCACTTCGAGCCGATGCGGAACGATGTCCAGGTAGCACAGGAACATCAACGCCCAGCACAGCACGATGGGCCAGAACGGCGTCGGCTTTTCCGGTGACCGGGTACTGCGGACCACCTGGACCAGCGCGCGCATCGCGAGCAGTTGCAGCGCGTTGGTGACCAGCCGAGGGAGCAGGTCGTCGCCGAGGAGCCGGACCGTGGCGTCGGCGGAGACGGCGAGGCCCGCCGCCATGCTGAGGAAGAACGTGGCCAGATGCCTCGGCCCGGCACGCACCGTCATCAGCCGGGTGACGCCGATCAACGCCAGCATCGTGGCGGACAGATAGCTGATCACGAACCGAGGGCGTGGCGCAGCCGATCGGATTCCGGTCCGGCGCTCACGGCTCGGCGCATGAGCAACGACGCGAAGAGTTCGGCTTCCTTCTCCTGCTCCTGCGCGTACGTCGTGCGGCCGAGGACCCGGCGGACCAGATCCGCCGAAAGCGAGGGCGCGACCATCGCGGCGATCGCCTCCGGCCGCACCTCGCCTTCGACGTGCCCGCACAGCAGATGGCCGAGTTCATGCAGCAGGATGTGCCGCTGGTGCAACGGAGACGTGTCCCGCGTGTAGAACACGTAGTCCGCCCGGTCGGTGGCCGCGAGCACCCCGCACGGCGCCCCAGGCCGCGCCTCGAGCGCCACCAGTTCGATGGGGCGCCCGCGCATCGCCGCGACCTCGCCGAACAACGTGGTGACGTCGAACGGTTCCGGTAGCCGCACCGCGGACGCGATCCGCTCACATCTGCGCCAGAGCGCGCTCTTCCTGCCGAACATGGCTACTCCCCCTGGTCACGCTTGGACTCGCGCCGCCTGATCGCCTCGACGATGTCGGTCACGGTGCCGAGCCCCTCCTCGGACAGCGTCACCGCGCGCAACGCCAGGTTGCGCACCGCGGTGTTGCGCAACGCTCCCAGCAACTCGACCTCTTCGGCAAGAGCCCTTCCCTGTTCGTCGTCGAAGAAGTACGCGGGCGGCACCTGGAAGAACGCCGCGAGCGCTTCGAGATGCCGTTTGGTCGGGTTGTCCCGGCGGCCCGTCCGCAGTTGCCAGAGGTAGGCGGCGGAAAACGACTCGCCGGTGCTCTCCCGGCAGGCCCGCGCCACTTCCTCGTGGCTGTACTGCTCGCCGTTGGGCCGCCGGACCACTTGGAAGAGGCGGTCGATCCGGTCGGTGAGCGTGGTCGCCCGTGGTTCGGTCATCTTCACCTCCGTAAGCTGAGATGAATCTCAGAGAGATTATCGTTCATGTGAGTTGACAGCCGATCCGACGGCCCCTTACGGTCATCACGTTAGCTGAGATGAATGACTGAAGGGAGTCAGTCGATTCTGGCTGACACCCTGGAGGGGGAGTTCCCATGAAGAAGTTGTTGACCGCGGCGGCACTGGCAGTGGCCGCCATGACCGTGTCGGCGACGCCGGCTCTCGCCGTGGAGACCGGAGATTTCTACGGCAGCGGCATCGGGCCGTATCCGACGGACGCCATCGGCTCGGCGGAAAAGGTCGCCCGCACCTTCGCCCGCAACACGGGCTGGCTGGACTCACAGTGCTACGTCCTAGCCTCCGACGTCCGGTCGCAGACGTACTACTACAGCGCCACCGTCCGGCTCTACTGCCAGCGCTGACACCAGGAGGGGAAACGATGAACAGAACGATCGCCCGCACGACGGGGGCCGCCGTGGTCCTCGCGGGACTCATGACACTCGCACCGGGGGTGGCGAGCGCCGCGGAGACCCGGGCGTTCCTCGGGACCACCGTGGAGAAGACGTCGGCCTCGGCCAAGCGGACGGCGTTGCAGCAGGCCTACGACCACGCCTCCGCCTACGGGTACACGCCCGACCAGTGCGTGACCATCCACCTGTACTCGGTGAAGATCAGCTTCGTGATGTACCGGGGTGAAGCCGGGATCCACTGCACGAAGTAGGCGGTGCCGCGAAAGCCACTTTCGGGACGCCCTTGCGCAGGACGATCGCGGTGCCGTCGGCCCGGTCGAGCACGATCGGACCGGTCACGTTGTCGCGGACGGCGGTGGTCAGGCCGACCAGTGCGACGGCGCGGCTCAGTTCCAGTTCGACGAACGGTGACCACCGGCGGCGCGCGACGAACGCGGCGCCGTCCCCTGCCGGGAACACCGCGCGGTGCCCGCCTTCCGTGCGGGCCGGGTTCGCCTCGATCGACGGGACCTTGGTGACTACGTCGGCCGCGAGGACGCCGCGGAGCACTTCCGCGAGGCCACCGGGCTCCTCGACAGCCCTCTTGGCCGCGGTGAGCGTCGCGGTGGCAGGGTCGACCAGTTCGGCCAGATCCGCGTCGATGACGGCGGAGCATTCGCATCCTTCGTCGCGGATCGCGTCGATGAGCAGTTGGCGCGGCAGACCGGTGGCCGGCCGCAGGACGATCTCGTCGAGCACGCCTCCGGGGACCGGGAGCACCGACAGTCCGAGGATGTTGCATTCGAGGTCGGCGAGCCGGATCGCGATCCTGGCCAGGGTGCCGGGCCGGTCGTCCACGCGGATCCGGACACGCCATGCCGACGCGGCCGCGGTCTCTTCGCCGGGATGGACCAGGGTGGGCCGGGCTCGATAGGTCTCCATGACTCCACGGTCCCGGCCGGTTGTTGCCTGCCCACGGCGCGGGTGTTTCGCTCAGGTCAGCGTTCGACGCCACCGCGCAACCCCGGCGAAACACTCAGCGGGGAGAAAGCACGCTGAACTCGTTGCCCTCCGGATCCACCATCGCATCGCCACGCTGCCCTGACGCGCCCAGCTCCCGCAGGCGCCGGACTTCGGCCGCCCGGCTCTTGCCTCGCCGTGGCGCGATCTCGAACCGCAGCCTGTTCCTGTGCCGTTTCTCCTCCCGCGTGGCGAGGAACTCGATCCACGGGCCGCGGCCGTCCGGTGGCCGCAGGCCGACGATCGCCTCTTCCCGGACGCCGACCTCCCAGCCCAGGGAGGCCGCCCAGAACCGCGCCAGCCGCTCCGGGTCGAGGGCGTCGGTGACGACCGAAGCGATCGCGCCGGTGCCCTCGTACTGTTCGCGCGGCTCGAGGACGCAGAACTCGTTGCCCTCGGGGTCCGCGAGCACCACCCACGGCACCCGTTTCTCCTCCGGCGGGCCCTGGCCGATGTCGATATGCCGTGCGCCGAGGGACAGCGCACGGTCCACCAGCTCGGCCTGGTGCTCGGGCGAACGGCTCGCCAGATCCAGGTGCAGGCGGTTCTTGCCCCGTTTGGGGCCCGCCTCGGAGCGGAACGCCGGTTGGAACGGGGCGTCCCAGCTGAACAGNCGCCTTGAGTTCCGCGCGTGCGTGGTCGAGGCGGACCCGCCGGTTTTCTGCGTTCACCGCTCCAACCGCGCGAGCACTTCGGCGGCGGCGCGATGCCCGGAACGGACGGCGCCGTCCATGTAGCCGTTCCAGATGTCGGAGGTCTCCGCACCCGCCCAATGGATCCGCCCGACCGGTTCGGCCAGCGCGGCGCCGTACTGGGTCCACCCGCCCGCGCCGAGGCGGCCGCCGTAACAGCCGCGGGTGTACTCCTCCTCCATCCAGTTCTGTTCGACGTAATCCATCGGTTCCGCCGCTTCCGGCCCGAATTGCTTCACCAGCGTGGCGACCGCCGCCTCGCGGCGTTCCCGGGGTGACAGGCGGGCGACCTCGCGGGCGTGGGCGCCCTCGAAGAAGCCGACGAGGACGCCGCAAGAGCCGTCCGGCGGCGAGTTGTCCAGGGTGACGCACAGCGGGTCGTCCAGGTTGAACGCGAACCCGTTGAGCCCGGCGTCGCGCCAGAACGGCGCCGGATAGGCCACCTGCACCTTGATCACGCTGCCCATCGGGATCTGCTGGGTCAGCCCGTCACGCGCCGCCGGGAGCGCCGGCTCGTAGTGCAGCCGTCCCGCCAGCGTGGGCGGGATCGCCACGATCACCCGCTGGGCGGCGATCCGCCCGCCGTCGTGGCACACCTCGACCCCGTCCGCGTGGTGGGCGATACCGCGAACCGGCGCGCCGAGCGTGATGACGTCACCCAGCCGATCGGCGAGCCGCTCGGAGATCAGGTGGGTGCCGCCCACGACGCGCAGCTCCTGCGCACCGCCGGTGGTGGCGACGAGAACGTCCAGCGTGCCCGCGGATTTGACGTAGAACAGGAAGTGCAGCAACGACATCTCCGCCGGTTCCGCGGAGAACACCGCGGGGACGACGGCTCCCCAGAACGCGAGGGCCTCGACGTCGTCCGTGGCGGCGCGAAGCCATTCGTCCAGGGTTTTGCGGTCCAGCTCCGCGGCTTCGGGTGACATCCACGGCGAGGAGAGCGACACCGTCTCGGCCAAAGCCTCGAGTTCGAACTTCATCCGGCCGACTTCGAGCGCCGCCTGATCCGACAGCCCGAACGTTTCGTCCGCGTAGATGGTGCGCCTGCCGTTGTAGACCGTCACCGCCGCCCCGTCGTCGTAAGTCGGGAACGTCTCGAGGCCGAGCTCGGCGACGAGTTTCAGGACCTCGGTCTGCGTCCGGCCGATCCACTGACCGCCCAGCTCGACCGCGACCCCGTTGACCAGCTCATGACCGAGGTTGCGGCCCGCCACCCGGTCCCTCGCCTCCAGCACGGCGACCGTGCGTCCCGCGCCGGTCAGCGCGCGAGCGGCGGTCAACCCCGCGAGGCCCGCTCCGATAACCACGACATCGACAGTGTGCACGGCAGACTCCCCAAATTGTCGGTCGGTTGTCCGACTCAAAGTAGGACAGGCCTCCACCCGGCACAAGAGCCGATATGCGAAACTCGGACACGACCGACGAAGGAGAAGCCGGATGGCCTACGTGAAGGCGGCGGAACGCGAGGGGCAGATCGTCGCCGCGGCGATCCGGGTGCTCAGCACCGTCGGCGTACCCGGGACCACTCTCCGCGCGGTGGCCGCCGAAGCGGGGATCTCACTGGGCACCCTGCACTACGTCTTCCCGAGCAAGGACCAGCTGTTGCGCGCGGTCATCGGCACGGTCGTCGACGACATCTCCGACGCGCTGCGCAGCGGCCTCGAACCGGACCGGGGCTTCGAGCACGCGCTCCGGACGGGCATCACGACGTTCTGGGACAAACTCGTCGAGGGTGACGTCGGATTGCAGATCATGCAGTACGAGCTCTCCAACTACTCGTTGCGGAGCGAGGCACCGAACCTCGCCCGATCCCAGTACGACGCCTACATCTCGCTCGTGACCAGGCTCTGCGAACAGGCCGCCATCGCCGCCGGCGAACGCTGCGCCGTCGGCTTCGACACGCTGGGACGACTCGCGCTCGCCTCGGTCGACGGCCTGATCCTGCAGTACGTGGCCCACCCGGACCCGGTACGCGCGCACGGGGATCTCGAACGGGCACTGGACATGATCGTGTTACTGGCGGATCCGCAGCCTGTCGCGGCGCGCACCGGAAATCCGCGCTAACATTCAGATGTTTTCACCATCTGGGTTGAACATCTGAATGAAACTGGTGCGCATGCGAGTCCTCTTCGCCAGCCTTGCGTCGGTCGGCCATACCTATCCGCTGATCCCGCTCGCGATCGCCGCCAGGGACGCCGGGCACGAAGTGCATTTCGCCGCCGGAGAGAACGTCCACCCGCCGCTGCTGAGGAACGGTCTCAGGCCTTTTCGCCCGGCGGACGCGTTCTACGAGATCTACGCCGAGGATCTCGAACCGGAACTGGCACGACTCCGGCCCGACCTCGTCGTGCACGAATGGGGACAGCCCGGGGTGGCCGTCGCCGCGGAGCGCGCCGGGATCCCCGGCCTCTGGCACGGGTTCGGCCGCCTGTTCCCGGACGGAATCGGGTTCGAGCCGCCGACGCGGCCCGACCGCCCCCATCTCGACATCTGCCCACAGTCCTTGCAGGACAGGAACTTCCTCGCGACGGCCGAACGCGTCGCACTGCGACCCGTGCCCTACTCCGAACCGGCGGTGCCCCCGTGGCGCGTCGAAAAGTCCGCTCGTCCGCTGATCTATCTGACGCTCGGCACCGCCTTCGGCACGCCGGAAGTGCTCACCACCGTGCTCCGGGGGCTGGCTCCGCTCGGCGCGCACGTGGTGGTCGCCTCGGGACGGGTCCGCCCGGAGGAACTCGGCGCCGTACCGGACAACGTGACGGTGCGGGCATGGATCCCGCAAGCCGACCTGCTGCCGCACGTCGACGTGGTCGTGCACCACGGCGGCAGCGGCACGACCCTCGGCGCGCTCTCGGTCGGCGTCCCGCAGCTGATCCTCCCGCAGGGAGCCGACCAGTTCGCCAACGCCGAAGCCCTGTGTGCGGCGGGTGCCGCGCTGAGTCTTCACCCCGGCGAACCGAACGCGGAAGCCGTCGCCGAACACACCGGGAGCCTGCTGGGCCGGAACGCCCATCGCGACGCGGCCAGGGCGATCGCCGAGGAGATCGCCCGGATGCCCTCCCCCGCCGAGATCGCCCGGGCACTGCCGGACTGGGCCTCGTGAGCGATCGGCTCAGAAGCCGAAGAGCTCCTGCGGCACCTCGTGCTCGTCCGGCCAGGTCAGCCAGGCGACGTCCGTCGGGCCGATGGCGCAGTTGGCCACCCGCCAGGACCGGGCGTCGTCATCGACGTTCGTCTCGCTCCGCTTCTTGAGCAGGGCGACGTAGACGTCGGACATGACGCCGTCGGCCCGCTTGTTCTCGTAGATGGTGCCGGCGTAGTACGACCGGCCGGCTTCGGTGCCGCGCATCGTCCCCTGCAGGAACACCCAGGGACCGAGCCGGTCGAGCTGTTCCACGGCCACCTGGACCCGATCGCCGAATTCCTGGTCGAGCCGGGCGGTGGCGGCCTGGAGTACCGCTTCCCGGACCGGGTCGCCGGGGTTCAGCGCCACCGGGACGGGTCGTGCGGACGGGGTGTACATCGAGCTACCTCCCACTGGCGGGCGGCGACGCGGACGACCGCGTCGGCCAGTGCGTCCGGCGAAGCCTCGGCCAAGAGCGGTTCGGCTTCGGCCAGTGTCAAGCAGAGCTACGACGAGAAGGTCAACGTCGATGCCAAGCGTGGCGCCAGCTCGTTCGATTCCGACGTGACCCACCGCAGCATGCGCAGCTACTGGAAAGTACGCGTACGTGCCCAGATCGCCCAGTACCGCGCACCGGACGAGCAGGGCAAGCCGAAGATCGTGGTTGCACTGCCGCGCACCAAGGCCGGCAGCTACGCCGTAGGCGATGGCCGCGTGGATGCCGATGAAGTGGCCGACGCGATCCGCGCACGCCTGTCCGACACGCTGACCCAGACCCAGCGCTTCATCGTGCTGGACCGTGAGTTCGGCGACGAACTGCAGGCCGAGATCGACCACATCAACAGCGGCAACGTGCGCCTGCAGGACACCGCGCGCGTGGGCCAGCAGCTGGCGACCGATCTGATCCTGATACCGACCATCGAACGCTTCGAGTACCCGCGCAGCGTGCGCAACCTGCGCATGTCCGACCGCCAGGTGACCTCGTACTCCGGTGGCGGCCGCATCACCCTGCGCCTGGTCAACGCCACCACCGGCCAGGTGGTGATGTCCGACAGCTTCGACCACCAGCTGGCCTCGACCGGCCCCAGCACCCTGCCGCGTGTGGTCAACGGCCGCAACATGGCCGCGGCGATGATGGAATCGCTGTCCGGCCAGATCGGCACCAGCATCGTCACCACGCTGTTCCCGGTATCGGTGGTGTCGGTGGACGGTGACCAGGTGGTGCTGAGCCAGGGCGGTGACACCGTGCAGGCCGGCCAGCGCTGGCAGGCCGTGCGCCTGGGCGAAGAACTGAAGGACCCGCAGACCGGCCGCTCGCTGGGCCGCAGCGAACACCCGTGCTGCACCATCCGCATCGACCGCGTCGCTGCACAGACCTCATACGGCACCATCGAAGACGGCGTCGACGCGATGCGCGGCGGTTTCCGTCCGGGCCAGATCGAACTGCGCCAGAAGCTGGGCAGCAAGCCGGCGGCCGCCGCCGCAGGAGCGACTGCCTCGGCCGCTCCCGCAGCTGCCGCACGCCCGGCCGCCAAGCCGAAGCCCAAGCCCGCTGCCGCGCCGGCCGAAGATCCGAAATNCCTCCCACTGGCGGGCGGCGACGCGGACGACCGCGTCGCCGGGCCCGGTGCTGCTATGGCGTTCTGTCGGATCAGGTCGGCGGGGTGAGGATCTTCACGAGGCCGCCACCGCCGCCCATGCTGATCTTCTGCGAACCGTCGGGGTTGACGTTGTTCGAGCCGATGAACTGGCCATCGCCCGCGTACAGCACGACGTGCCCGCCGTTGTTCGAGATCACCACGTCGCCCGGTTTCGCTTCCGAAAGCGGCACCGACTTCCAGCCGTCCGCTTCGAGGTTGGCCGTCAGGCCCGCGACCGAGGCACTGGCCTGCCCCTTGTCGATCAGGCCCGCCGCCTCGAGACAGCCGGAAACGAAGTTCGCGCAGTTGACGTTGTTGGGCACCCACGACTGCATGGCGGGCAGCTCGCCGCTGCCCTTGAGGTCGCCGGCGTTGCGGCCGAGGAACTGCTCGGCGATCTTCGCCGGGTTGTCGCCCCGCGCGTCGATCGGCTTGGCGGGCCTGCCGTCGCCCGGCACCCCGGCGGGGCCGCCGCCACCGCCGCCGCCTCCGCCACCACCGCCGCCGTCTCCCCCGCCGTAGCTGGGTGTGCTGCTCAGGTTGGAGTTGACGGGCTTCGCGTTGACGCTCGACGCCGTGGTCTGGCCGTCGTCGGCGGGGATGAGCTCGATGAAACCGCCTTCGATCTCCAGGCCGAGTGGCTTGAGGAGATCGTCGATCTGCTTCTCGGCGTCGTCCAGCGCTTTCTCGATCTCGTCCTTCTTGCCGTTCGAGTCTTTTTCGTTGAGCTGCCGGAGCCGCTCGATGTCCGTCGCGGCGGCGGCGATCTCGTTGTCGTCCTTCGAGCTGTTCTTCCGGCGGCGGGCCGCGTCGATCAGCTTGCGGTTGTCCGCGTCCTTGTCGTTAGCTTCCTGGGCGAGCTGTGCGACCTTCTTCTTGACCTCGTCGAGAATCTCGGACACCCGCTGGAGGATGTTCTTGGCGGCCTCGGCCTTGTCGCTCACCTTGTAGCTGGCCTTGCCGAGCTTTTCGAGGTGTTCGGCGACGGCGTCGGCGTCCTTGCCCTCCCAGTTACGCAGGACGTCGTCGCGGAAGACCTTGAGGTCGTCGCCGAGATCGTTCGCCCTCGTCGCCGCGCCGCCGACCTTCCTCGCCTGGTCGTTGACCGCGCTCGAATTGAGCTTCTGCGCCTGCTGGGCGTGTTTGTCGATGGCGTCCAACGACTTCGGGCGGTCGTGCGACGGGTCGTCGAGCGTGCTCGGATTCCGCTCCGCGGTGGTCATCGGTAAATCCCCCTGGTTCCCGTCTTCAGTCCGATCAGTCCCGCTCGCGGGCGCCGCCGCGGAGGGTGTCGACACCCGCGGCTTCGTCGTTCCGCATCCGCTGGGCGGCGTTGGCCAACGCGTTCGACGCGGCGTCGACGAGCTTCGCGGCGGCCGCCAGTTCGGCGTTCACACCGCGGTGGAAACCCTTCATCGTGGTCCCCGTGCTGGCCGCGTTCTTCAGGTCGCCGAACGCGCCACCGGGATCGCCGTCGCCCAGGTCCTTGCCCGCGCCGCTGTAGCCGTCCTTGAGCCCGCCGACCTTCTTGGCCAACGCGGCGATCTGCTCTGGATCGAATCGGCGAGTCATGAATGATCCCTCCAGTCCGGCGCCTGCGCGCGCGCTTGCCTGACCCACACTGCTCTACCGCGCACCCTATGAGTTCACACCCACGCGTGCGCACCGTTTCCCGAAACGCGATGACGCCGTTCGTGTACACCGACGCATCCGGCCGCGCATTGGTTCCCGGAAGATTTCACCGGCTTCCTCGGCGGCAAGATCCTACCCTCTCGGCGCCTGTGGACAGCGGGACACCGGGCTCCAAGAGCTACTTTCCGTAGCCGATTCTCACCCGGTCGGGTGGGCTAGACCAGACCCAGTTCGCGGGCCCGGACGCCGGCCTGGAAACGGGACTCGGCACCCAGCGCCGCCATCAGCTCGGCCACCCGTCGCCGATAGGTGCGCACGCCGAGGCCGAGGCTCCGGGCGGCGGCTTCGTCCTTGACGCCGCTGCCGAGCAGATCCAGCACCGCGGGCGCGAGCCTCCGGATCTCGGACACCTGCGCGTCGAAGACGTCGAGATCGGTCGCCGCTCGCCAGGTCGCCTCGAACAGCGAAATCACGCCCTGCACGGTTTCGGGCTGGGTGATGACGCTGTAGCCGCGCTGCCCGGCGACGCGGTCGCCTGCCAGGATGACAAGCCTGCCGTCCATCACGATCGTCTCGTTGACGTCCTCGGTCGAAATCCGGATCTGGGCTCCGAACCGGTCGCGGATCCTCGCGAGCTCCTGCGCGGTTCCCGGGTCGAGCAGCAGTCCGGCCCGGTAGATCTTGCGCACCCAGATCTCGCCGGCCCGGCGCTCGGCGGCCGCGGTGAGTTCGTCCGATCTGCGCTCGGCCACCCAGGTCGCGAGGTCGTTGGCGGCGCACGCCAGGTCGGTCACGGTCGAGAACAGGTGCCCGATCCGGCGGAACAGCTCCTCTTCGCCGCGCACGACGGTGACCGCATCGCCCGCCCTGGTGAGCCCGTCGCTCGTCCGCATGGCATCGATACTGCCCCACCCGCGACCGGGTGGCAGCTTGTTGCCATTTCCTGACTACGGACGGACCCGTCGCGATGCTGGTGGTCATGACGAATTTTCACGACAACGCCGCCGGTACCTGGCGGCTCGGCGACCTGACCGTCAACCGGCTCGGCCTCGGCGCGATGCGGTTGACCGGGATGCCGTGGGACGAAAAGCCCAAGAGCCGTGAGTCCGCGATCGCCGTCCTGCGCCGTGCGATCGAACTCGGCGTCGACCACATCGACACCGCTTCGTTCTACTTCACGCCCACGCGCTCGGCGAACGAGTTGATCAGCACGGCGCTCCAGCCCTATTCCGAGAACCTCGTGATCACCACGAAGGTCGGCGCGGGCCGCTCCCGCGACGGCGAATTCTCTTTCGCACGCCCGGATCAGCTCCGCGGTCAGGTCGAAGAGAACATCCGGCAGCTCGGTCTCGACCACCTCGACGTCGTCAATCTGCGCTGGGGCGCCGCGATGGGCAAGGAGCCCGGCTCGGTGGCCGAACACTTCGGCGCGCTGGCGGAGCTGCGCGAGGCCGGCTTGATCCGCCATCTGGGTGTCTCCAACGTCGTGGCGGACCAGCTGACGGAGGCCCTGTCGATCGCTCCGGTGGTCTGCGTGCAGAACCGCTACGGCCTGGCAGACCGGGAGGACGACGCACTCCTGGACCTGTGCGGCGAGCACGGCATCGCGTTCGTGCCCTTCTTCGCCGTCACCACTTCGCTTCCCGGCGCCGCCACTCCCGACACCGTTCCGGGGCAGGCCGAGGTCGCGAAAGTCGCCGCGGCACACGACGCGACCCCGGCGCAGATCCGGCTCGCCTGGACGCTGCACCGCGGCGCGCACGTTCTCGCCATCCCCGGGACCGGTGACCCCAGGCATCTGGAGGAGAACGTCGCGGCGGGCGGCATCCGGTTGAGCGAGGAGGAACTGGCGCTGCTCGACGGTGTCGGCGGCGGCTCCGTCGGGAGCTAGCGCGGGTGGGCTTTCGCGGTCGTGGGCTTTGCCCGGTCCGCGAAGGCCTCCTTGCCGGGACCCTGAAGGTCAGGGTCCCGGCAAAGTCACCTGAACGCTGGCCGGTGTCGCTCTTGGTGATTCGAACTGGACCTCCGCACGGAGATGTCCACAAAGGACGCCGGACGACGAGAGAATGTCCGTTTGATGACTATATGTCGGTTTTACAAAAGGGGTCGTGAGTGGCAAAGAGGGTTCTAACGACCCTTACCAGTCGCGACCCCAGTCTGAATCTGCACAAAGCGCTCAAACTGGACACTTTGAGCGGAAGCGGTGTCCCTTGTGGACAGTCGAGAAGGT
Organism: Amycolatopsis coloradensis; assembly: GCF_037997115.1. Lineage (NCBI taxonomy): Bacteria > Bacillati > Actinomycetota > Actinomycetes > Pseudonocardiales > Pseudonocardiaceae > Amycolatopsis > Amycolatopsis coloradensis. The sequence goes on along the minus strand of NZ_CP150484.1, from coordinate 99,839 downwards.
ATCCGACCACTGTGACCCGCTTAGCCAGCGGATAGCCGACTTCGCCGGGACCCTGCCCCTGGAGGTAGTGAAGGAGGCCTTCACTACCTCCAGGTCGCCACGGCCGCACCAGAAGCACCACGCGTGTCGTCCGTCCAGACACGCGAAATCCCCAACACGGACGCTCACCGGCGTATCCGGTGATCCACGGCGACCCAGTTCGTCTCCCAGGTCGTCCCGCCGTCGGCCGAGAACGCCTGCTCGAAACGCGCCTCGTCCGGGCCTTGCCGGAAGACGAGGAAGCGCACCTTGATCGGACGGCCGCCGAGCTGGTCGTCGCCGTGGAACTCGCCGACACCGTCGCGGAACCCGCCGTGGACCGAGGGGGTGAGCAGACCGTCGCGCATGTTGACGAAGGTCAGGCTCCACCGCCCCGCCTGCGGTTCGTACAACCGCAGGTTGAGCGCGTCGATGCGCCCGTTCGGGCCCGAGACCTCGAATTCGAGGACGTTCGCCCGCCGGTCCATGAGTGGGCGGACGGTGCTGGTGCCCGCGAAGAGGAGCCATTGGTCGGCGGACTCCGAAAGCGGCTCGGCGAGCACCCGCACCGTGGAGCGCCAGGTGCCGATCTCCCAGTCGAACGCGCGTTGCCCATCGGGCGAAGCCGAAGCGGCGCCCGACGCGGCCGTGGCGATCAGCATCAGGGCCGAAAGGCCCACTGTGAGGATTCGTTTGTATGGCACGGTCATGGTCCGACTATCCGAGCGGAGGACGACCATGGACAAGAAGGCACCTGCGGGTAACCTTCCGCGTCCCAACCCGCTGCCCGGCTGCCCGATGGCCGCGGCGTTCGCCGCGATCGGCGGGAAATGGAAGCTGACCCTGGTGTACTGGCTGGCCCACGGCGAGTCCCATTTCGCCGGCCTCCGCCGCCGGGGCGCCCCCATCACGCCCAAGGTGCTGGCCGAGCAGTTGCGCGAACTCGAGGCCGACGGGCTGGTCGAACGCGTGGTGACCGGGCCCGTCCCGGCGCGCGTCATCTACCGGCTCACGCCTTACGGGGCCACGGTCCTGCCGGTGGTCGAGGAGGTCAGGGTCTGGGGCGAGACGCATCTCGAGCGCACCCGGGGCGACGCCGCGCCGAACCCGGCGATGAGCTGCGCCGAGTCGATCGGATAGCGCACGCGTGATTGAACGGCGAACTCGCGTGATCAGGCGGCGAACACGCGAGAGGCCCGGTCACCGCACTCCGGATCGGCGGGCGGCGGTCGCCGTCGCGAGGGTCTGGAGCACCTCCTGGGTGGCCGCGATGTCGATGCAGGCGTCCGTGATGGACTGGCCGTAGGTGAGCGGCCGGTCGGGGTGGAGGTCCTGGCGGCCCGCCTTGAGGTTGGATTCGAGCATGACGCCGACGATGCCGCGCTGACCGTTCTTGACCTGTTCGGCGATCTGGCCGGCGACGATGGCCTGCCGCAGATGGTCCTTGCGGCTGTTGTCGTGACTGGCGTCGATCACCACGCGCCGGGGCAGTCCCGCGTTCTGCAGGGTGGTGAGTGCCGCGCGGACGGACGCCGGGTTGTGGTTGGGCGTGCTGTTTCCGCCGCGCAGCACGAGATGGCAGTCCGGATTGCCGACCGTGTGCAGGATCGCCGGCAGGCCACTGGGGTCGACGCCGGGGACGACGTGGCGCGCTTCGGCGGCACGGATGGCGTCGACGGCGACGGTGACATCGCCGTCGCGGCGGTTCTTGAAGCCGACCGGCATGGACAGCCCGCTGGCCAGCATGCGGTGGTTCTGGCTTTCCACCGTGCGGGCGCCGATCGCGCCCCACGAGACGGTGTCGGCGAGGTACGCCGGGATGGTGGTGTCCAGCCATTCGCACGCGGCGGGCAGACCGCCCTCGGCGAGTTCGAGGAGCAGATCCCTGGCGATGCGCAGACCGCGGTTGACATCGCCGGTGCCGTCGAGGTGCGGGTCGTTGATGAGCCCTTTCCAGCCGCCGACCGTACGGGGCTTTTCGAAGTACACGCGCATGACGACCAGGAGATCGTCGGCGAACCGGCCGGCGAGGGCGGCGAGTCGGTCGGCGTATTCGAGTGCCGCCGCGGGATCGTGGATGGAGCAGGGACCGGCGATCACGAGCAGCCGGTCGTCCGTGCCGTCGAGGACGCGCAGGACGTTTTCCCTGCCCTGCCGCACCGTGTCGGCCGCGTTGGCGCCGAGCGGCAGCTCGTGGTGCAGCAGGGCGGGCGTGACCAGCGGGACCATCCGGTCGATGCGCTGGTTGTCGAGTTCGACCGTGGCGAGGGTTGTCATCACAGATATCCAGGATTTCTGCCGGTACCGGGTGGGAGGAAAGCCGGGATTTCCGGCCCGGACGGCGGTCTCGGGTGAACGAAGAAGCAAGCCCGGCATTATTCGAGCGAGAACTCTTCCACCCCGGAATCTTCCACCATTCGCCACGCGGAACAATGGTCCAACCCGAATTCAGCGACCGGTCCAGATCGGATCCCGTTTCTCGGCGAAGGCACGGGCGCCTTCGCTCGCGTCCACACTGGTCCGTCGCCGTTCTTCCCACGGATACGAGGTTTTGAACGCTTCCTCGAGCGGAAGGTCGAGCGAGCGCAGCGCGGCCTCCTTGATCGCGCGGACCGAAAGCGGAGCGGCGCGCACCAGACTGTCGGTCCATTCGGCGACGCATCGGTCCAATTCGGAAAACGGCACGACTTCGTTGACCAGCCCATGGTGAAGGGCCATAGCCGCGTCCATTCTGCGCCCGGTCAGCAGATAGCCCATCGCCACCTTCAGCGGCAGCTGCCGCGGCAACCGGAACACGCCACCCGCCCCGGCGATCAGGCCGAGCCGGACCTCCGGCAACGCGAAGACCGCCTCGTCGGAGGCGATGACGATGTCGCACGCGAGCGCCAGTTCGAAGCCACCGCCCAGTGCGTAGCCGTGCACCCGGCCGACCACCGGTTTGGACAGGGTGAACCGGTCGGTCAGCCGGGGATGCCCCGGCTGACCGCTGCTGCCGAACGTCGAAGCCTCGACGCCTTCCTCGGTCAGCCGCGCGCGTTCCTTGAGGTCCTGCCCGACCGAGAACGCGCGATCTCCCGCACCGGTCAGGACCACCACCCGGACGTCTTCGTCGGCTTCGACGTCGTCCCAGATGCCGGCGAGTTCCGCGTGCATCAGCCGGTCCATCGCGTTCAGCACTTCGGGCCGGTTCAGCGTCACGTACGCGACGTGGTCCTTCTTTTCGTACCGCACCCGGCTTTCGCTCATCGCGAGCCCACCGCGAATCCGTCCACCTTGCCGATCACGTCCGCGCCGTAGATGCGCAAAGCCTGCTGCAGTGCGAATTCCGCGATGTACCGGCGAAATTCCTCAGGTGGTTCCTCGGCAAGGTTCAGCATGCGCCGGTTGGCGGCCACGGCCTCCCCGTCGAGCCGGGCCAGCGCGCCGTCGATCGCCGCGTCCATCTTCTCCGGCGCGACGACCTCGTCGACGATCGACCGGGCGTCCGGCTCGTCCGCCCGGAGCTTGCGGCCGCTGAGGATCACCTGCCGGGCCACGCGAGGCCCGGCGATGCGGGAAAGCCGGAAGTTGGACACCCCGGGGATGATCCCCTCCTTCGCCGCCGGAAGGCTGAGGTACGCGTCGGACGCCGCCAGCACGTGGTCGAAGACCAGCAGCAGCTGGGTCCCGCCGCCGATGGCGAAGGAATCGACGGCCGCCATCCAGGGCTTGCCGGTGAACCTGGAGTGCCAGGAATCGTCCGTCAGCAGGCCGCGGAAGATCTTCTGGATGTAGCCCGTTTCCCGCCGCAGGAGGAAATCGACGAGCGGGATCTCGCCGGCGCTGAGCTTCTTGAGGTTGATCCCCGCGCAGAACACCCGGCGCCCCAGGTACCGGGGATGGCTCATCACCCCGCCCCGCAACAGTCCTGCCCGGACGGACGGATCGAGCAGCGTCAGATCGACCGCCGTCTCCATGTCGTCGACCTGCTGGGCGTCCTCGGCGTTCAGGCAGTCGTCGCGGCACAGGGTCAGGTGCGCGACGCCGTCACGGCGTTCCAGCCGGACGGCCTCCATCTCCACGACACCGGTCTCGAGGAACTCGGGCAGCAGCCGCTGTGCCCTGGCGGTGGGCCGGAGCATGGCGTCGAGCAGATGCGGGCCGGCCTTCGGCGCGCGCAGGATCCCACGCAGGAAGATGCCCTGGTCGATCTCGCGTCCTTCCTTCTCCACCTGCGGACGCGAACGCTCGGCCGCCATCTGCTGCTCCGAGGGCACCAGACCGGGGAAGGCGAGCGCGGCGGCCCGGACGAGTTCGTCGATGCGCAGGTACCGGGTCCGGCCGTCGGTGAGTTCGGCGTAGATCTCTTCGGCGTGCGCCTCGACGAAGGCCGTGCGCGCCGCCCGGATCTCGTCGTCGACCCGATGGGCCTCCCCCGCCAGGGCCCGGAGATCGAGCCCTGGCACGCTGTCCGTCGTCACGACTTGGCTTCCCGCCGCAGGGCGCGATCCGCCGCGGCCAGGTGGGAACCGAGTGCCTCCTCGAAGGTGGTCGAGCCCGCTTCGAAGATCAGCTGGCGCCGGATCGCCGCCTCGGCGCCGTCCAGGCTACCGTCCAAAGAGGACAGTGTGGCGGCCGGTTCGCCGGACACCTCGTCGATCAGGTTGAGGGCGAGTGCCCGGTCCGTCCCGATCGGCGTGCCGAGCAGCACGGCCCGCCGGATGCCCGCCGCGCCCGCCTGCTTGGTGAGCCGGTACACGGTCATCCCCGGCCAGGTGCCGCCACCCGCCCAGGCGAGCCGCAACGTGGTGCCCGGCTCGGCGATCCGGACGTCGGCGGCGAGCAGGAGATCCAGTGCCATACCGGCGCATTCGCCCGACGCCACCACGGCCGTGAGCCTGCCGAGGCGTTCGAAGCGGCGCACCGCCCGCTCCCATTTGGACACCAAGCCGACCTCGAGTCCCTTCGCCCAATCAGCGGGCGGGGCGCCCGTGACGTGGACGGTCACCGGTCCCGGTTCACGCTGGTCCTCGGCACGGTCGCAGAGCGCGGCGATCTCCTCGACGGCCGCGGCGGACAGCGGACGGGAGCCGTCGAAACGCAGCACCAGGTCGCCCTTGTTTTCGTTACGCGTCACCATTGAATAAGCGCCATTTCGATTGTGGAGCCAGGCCCCATGGTCATGAGCACGCCGTAGTCCCCCGGGCGGGCGACGTCTTCGTCGGCGAGCCGCTCGTAGGAGAAGAGGAAGGAGCCGCTGGAGAGGTTCCCGTAGTCGCGGAGCACACCGGTGGTGTGGCGGACGTCGTACCGGCTCAGGCCGAGGTTGACGACGACCGCGTCGATCACCTTCTTCCCACCGGAATGCACCAGCCAGTGGCCGATGTCGCTGCGGCGCAGACCCGTCCCGGACAGGAGCCGGTCGATGACGATTTCGGCGTGCGCCCCGACCACGTAGGGAATCTGCGGGTCGAGGAAGAAACTGAACCGGTCCTGGTCACGGTCCCAGTCGTAGCGCATCGCGTCGACCGCGTCGGTGATGATGTAGCTGGCGAATTTCAGGACGCGCGGACCCGGCACGCGCCCGTCGCCGGAAATGAGCGCGAGCGCCGCGGATCCGTCGCCGAAAAGACTGTTGACCACCGCGGTCCGCATCGTGCCGTCCAGGGCGTAGGCGGCGGAGCACGCTTCGCTGCACAGGACGACGCCGAGTTCGCCAGGGTGCGCCGCGGACCAGCCCGCGACCACGTTGAGCGCGTTGAGACCGGCGTTGCAGCCCATGCCCACGATGTCCGACCGGCTGCAGTGCGGGTCGATGCCCAGCTCGCGGATGATCAGCGCGCTGAGGCCGGGGGTCAGGAATCCGGTCGAGGTGACACAGCAGAGGTGACGCAGGTCCGAAAGCGTCGCTCCCGCCGACTTCAGGCAGGCTTCGAGCGCGCGGCAGCCCATGTCGACGGCGATCTTCTTGTGCTTGTCGAGCAGATCGCCCTGCGGCTCGGCCGCGCGTGCGCCGCCGGGCTCCTCCGGCGGCAGGGTGAGGAAACGCCGCTCGATGGCGCTGTTCAGGAAGACCGAGCGGATCTTGGGGTCCTCGATGCCGAGGATCTCGAGAAGTTCGGCTTGCGAGTAGGACGCCGAGGAGACCGCGGTCCCCACGCCGGCGAACCGGGTGATCTCGGTGAGTCCGGTGAGGACGGAAAGGTCCTCGGCCGGTTCGATGATGGCAGTCATCGGTACATCCACCCCCATGTTCTGAGCTTGCTCCGAAGCAGCTGCTTGACCTGCGCAGCGGGCATTGGTCTCACCTTTCGCGGATCTCAGTGGACAATTCCGAAATTAGGCTTCGCGGATCTCGATGGTCAACGCGTCCAAGGCCGGAAATCGGTACAGGCTCGCGATTCGAGACATGCGGTGGCGACTGTCTCAAGTAGACCGGCCGCGCGATATTTCGGCGTTGCCCGGCCGTGAAGGCCTCCTTGCCTACCTTCAGGGTAGGGAAGGAGGCCTTCACGGAACGGGACGGCGAGACCAAGCACTCACGGGCGCCGGTAGATCGTCATCGAGTGGCCCACTCTCTCGACCGGCGTGCTGCCGGCGATCAGCGCCGCCAGATCACCGGTCGCGCCGCCCGTCTGGCCACCTCCGCCGGTGCCGCCCCCGCCCATGGGGTCGTCGAAGGCGCCCAGGACCGCGGAATCCGACACGGCGAGCACCCCGTGCACCTGGTCCGCGGGGACCGTGAGCGGGTCGGCGGCGTCGATGCCGTAGTGGGACGGCAAACCGCTCCCCTGGTAGACGAGCCAGGTGCGCTCACCCGCGTAGTCCTTCTTCAGGCGGTCCGCCAGGCGGCCCAGGTCCTGCCCCCAGTCGACGTTCGAATCCAGCAGGTACCGATGGGTGTTCTCCGGGCCGCCGAACGCCTCGTTGGAGTACGGGAGGTAGTACGGGAACGTCATCAGCGAACTGACCGCGGCGAAGGCCACCACGAGTACCGCGGCCGCCTTCACCCACCGTCCGCGGACGACGACCACCGCGGCCGCCGCGACGGCCAGGAACATCGGCGCGAAGGCCAGGTACCGCACGCCGTTGTCGCGGACGATGACCATGGCCGTGGCCATCAGCAGGGCCGTCGGGAGGAGCACGTACGGCGCGGCCGGGCGCAGCCGCCGGACCGACAGCAGCACGGCGGCGCCCGCCGGCCAGATCGCCAGCGCGCCCAGCGGCGTCTTCACCAGCAACGCGGCGGGACCGTAGTACCAGAGCGATCCCGTGTAGTGCCTGCCGAACAGGAAGTTGTGCCACACGTGGTCTTCGAGTTCGAACTGGAACCGCATCCCGTCCTTCAACGGCTGTGGGAACGGCAGCCAGTCGACGAGGGTGCGCATTCCGTGCAGCGGTTGCATTCCCTCCGGCGTCTCCCAGCGCAGCCGCGGATCCACGACGAGGTAGGAGGCCCACACGATGGCGATCGCGATCAGCGCCATCCCGGCGGCCGCCAGCAGGCCGCGCCCGATCAGCAGCGCCGGGGTCTTCAGGTCGAGTCCGCGGGCACGGCGGGCGTGCCAGACGGACAGCACGGCCAGCGGGATCAGCACCGGAACCGCCACCAGGGAAAGCACTTTCGTGGCCGTGGCCGCGCCGAGGGCGAGCCCGGCGAGCGGAAGGTAGAGACCGGGGCGGCGCCGGGCGCGCCACACCAGCCACACCGACGTCAGCAGGAAACCGGCCACCGGCACGTCGAGCGTCGCGAGCGATCCGTGCGCGATGACGTCGGGTGAGAAGGTGAACAGGGTGAGCGCCAGCAGCCCGCCGGCGCGGCCGGCCAGATCGGACGCGAACGCGAAGACGACCAGTCCGAACAGCAACGTCAGCAGGATCACCGGCAGCCGCGCGAACAGCATCAGCCGTTCCGGGTCGTTGCCCGCCTCGTAGACGACGTGCTTGCCGAGTTCCCACTCGTGGCCGGTGAAGCCGGGGGCGACCTTCGGATCGGTGAGGGCCACCCCGGTCGCGATGATGAGCTTGCCCATCGGTGGATGCTCGGGGTTGTACCGCAGGCTGTGCTCTTCGAGGTAGACCACCGCGGTGCCGACGTAGACCGGCTCATCGATGGTCGGGGACTGTTCCACGGCGGTCGTGATCATCGCGAACGCCATCTGGCCGAGCAGGGCGATCACGGCGGCAGCCAGCAACCAGCGCTGGTGGCGTCGCGCCCAGGCGATGAACGGTTCTTTCCGGTCCGGAGTGTCCATTGACGGCTGAAGGCCATCGGTCGTCAAGTTCGGCGTCCTTCCCCCGGCGGACCGGTGCGCCCGGACCGCCCTGGATATCGATTACCCGGTCGGGCGCCCGCGCCTTCGAGGGCCATCACGGTCGGCGCCGCCGTTTCGGCGGCACCGAGTCGGGTCCGTGATGGCCCTCGTCGGCTGGGCGCTGAATGGAAGAGAAAGTCAGACGGAGAGCGGAAGAACCGACAGTCGCCGTTCGATTTCCAGGCTGGCGTTGTAGTCGGGCAGCATTCCCTGCCCCTCCGCCTCGGCGAGCGTGAGGGCCGCCGTGTCCCGTTCGGACAGGATCGGCACGACGTCGGTGTCGATCGGCAGGCCGAGCGCGGGGTCCAGGGGCGAGAGGGCGAGTTCGTTCTCCGCCACGTAGGGCGAGGAGATCATGTACGACATCACGGTGTCGTCTTCGAGCGCCACGAAGGCGTGGCCGACACCGACCGGGAAATACATCGTCCGGAAGTTCTCCTGGTCCATCAGGACCGCGTCCCATTTGCCGAACGTCGGCGAGCCGACCCGGATGTCGACCACGATGTCCAAGGCCTTGCCGCGGGGGCAGTAGACGTACTTCGCGGTGCCCGGCGGGGTCACGGTGTAGTGGATACCCCGCACCACACCGCGTTTCGACCTGCTGTGGTTCGTCTGCGCCACCGGGAAGAGCGGGCCGCCGTGCGCCTCGATGAACGCCTCTTCTTGGTACGGCGAAACGAACAGGCCCCGGTCGTCGGGGAAGACCCGCGGGGTGAACTCGAGCGCGCCTTCGACGGCGAGTTTGCGTGCTTGCACGGTTTTGCTCCTGTGGTCAGAGGGTGGACAGAACTTCGCGGACCGCGTGGATGACCTTGTCCTGGAGGTCGGGCGAGAGCGCGGGGTACATCGGCAGCGAGAAGATCTCGCCCGCCAGCTTCTCGGTGACCGGGAGCGAACCCTTCTCGTAACCGAGGTGGGCGAACCCGGTCATGGTGTGCACCGGCCACGGGTAGCTGATGTTCAGGTGGATGTCGTACGTCTTGAGGCGTTCGAGGATCTCGTCGCGCCGCGGGTGCCGCACGACGTACACGTAGTAGACGTGCTCGTTGCCGGGGACGGTCTTCGGCAGCTTCAGCTCGGTGTCGCCGAGGGCGTCGACATAGCGCTGGGCGACGGCCCGGCGGCCCGCCGTGTAGGCGTCGAGCCGCTTGAGCTTGCGCCGCAGGATCTCGGCCTGGACCTCGTCCAACCGGCTGTTGTGGGCAGGGGTCTCGACCGTGTAGTAGCGCTCCTCCATGCCGTAGTACCGCAAGCGGCGCAGCTTCGCGGCCACGGTCTCGTCGGAGGCGAGGGTCGCGCCGCCGTCGCCGTACGCGCCGAGCACCTTGGTGGGATAGAAGGAGAACGCGGCCGCGTCGCCGGTCGAGCCCGCGATCGTGCCGTTCTGCCGGGCGCCGTGCGCCTGGGCACAATCCTCCAAAAGGGCCAGTCCGTGCTTCTCGGCGAGTGCCGTCAGCGGCGCCATGTCCACGCACTGGCCGTACAGGTGCACGGGCATCAGGCATTTGGTGCGTTCGGTGATCGCGGCCTCGACCTGGCCGGTGTCCATCAGGAAGTCGTCCTCGCGGACGTCGACGAAGACGGGGGTCGCGCCCGTGCCGTCGATGGCGACGACGGTCGGGGCGGCGGTGTTCGACACCGTGATCACCTCGTCGCCCGGACCGACGCCCAGCGCCTGCAGGCCGAGCTTGATCGCGTTCGTCCCGTTGTCGAGGCCGACGCAGTGCCCGACGCCGTGGTACGCGGCGAATTCCGATTCGAACCCGCGAAGGCTCGCGCCGAGCACGAGCTGCCCCGAGTTGAACACCGTCTCGACCGCGTCCAGCAGGTCGCCGCGTTCGGTCTCGTATTCGGCGAGGTAGTCCCATACGCGCGTGGTCATGTGCGAGCCTTTCCGTGAACTGGGTTGGTCAGCGCGGCGACGGTGCGACGCACTCCTTCGGGCAGTGAGATCTCCGGACGCCAGCCGGTGACCGCCCGGAACGGCGTGGAATCGATGGTGACGCTGCGAAGATCCGTCGACGGCGCGTGCGACGGAGGTTCGACACAGACCACGTCGACCGGGCCTCGTCCGGTGTGCTCGGCCGTTTCCTTCGCCACGAGCCGGAAGACGTCGGCCAGCTGGTCTCCCCGGCCGACGCCGAGCAGCCAATGGCCGCCGACCAGCGCGTCCGGGGCGGCCAGTGCCGCGGTGAACGCGGCCGCGATGTCCTCGACGTGGACCAGGTCGCGGCGCACGGTGCCGTCGCCCCAGATGGTGAGGTCCTGCCCGTCGAGCGCGCGCCGCGCCATCGCGGACACGACACCGCGGTCCTGGTTCGCTCCCTCGGTCATCGTCTCGCCGAACACCGTGGGCAGCCGCAGGCTGATCCCGCGCACCCGGCCGTCGGCCGTGGCCTTCTTGAGGACCTGTTCCGCCGCCAGCTTCTGCCGGTCGTACGGGGTCCCTGGCTCGTCGGTCTCGCTCCCGTCGATCGGCTCGCGGGGCGGGACACCGACCTGCGACGCGGCACCGCCGTAGACCACGAGCGGCTTTCCGCCGACCACGTCCACGAGATCCCGCATCACGCCCAGGTTCACGCGTTCGGCCTCTTCGGTCTCGGCGACCCGCCAGCCGCCGTCCGCGAGGAGCAGGTACACGATCGCGTCCGAACCCGCGATCGCTTCGGCCAGCGCGGCGCGGTCGGTGAGATCGGCGGCGACGACGGTCGTCTCGGCCTGGCCTTCGGGCGGCGTGAGCCGCCTGCGCGACACCGCTCGCAACCGGATCGGTTGCCGCGCCAGCGCGCGCGTGACGGCCGAGCCGACGAAGCCCGACGCCCCGAGGACGGTGATCTGCTTCATTTCATGCCTCTCGTTGCGGCTGTGCTGACGCGGCGTTGATACAGGCGAGGAGGGTGCGGGCTTCGACGTTGACGTAGTGCCCGTGCCGGGTGAGCGCGGTGAGCTGGCCGGGGGTGACCCAGGCGTAGCCGGGCGGGGCCTCGACGGTGTCGTCCGCCTCGATGGCGAGATACCGGGCCCGGACGTTGAGGAAGCGGCCGCCCTCCTCGGAATGCATGGCCTCGTAACGGATCCGCCATCGCGGCGCGTTCAGCACGAAGTCCAGGAAGGGCGGACGGCTCTCCGCGGGCAGATGCGCGTAGTTCCGGGGCGTGCACTGGACGGTCGGCGCCAGTTCGACGGTGTCCAGGAACCCGCCGTCGGCGCGGGCGTGGACCAGCACGTGCGGCACACCGTCGATCTCGCGGACGAGGAACGCGACCACACCCGTGCCGACGGATTCCAGCAGCGGCTGGGTCCAGCTGATCTTCTCGCGGTTGCTGCCTTTCACCGCGACCGCGAGGACCTTGAAGTACCGGCCGTCCTCGTGCTCGATCGCTTCGACACCCTGCTTCCAGCCGCATACGTCCGTGAGCGGGATGCGCCGCGCGCGCACGTCGTGGCGCGAACGCTCGTTCGTGAACCAGGACAGGAGCTGGACGTCGGACAGCAGCGCGCCGGGAGTCTCGTCGTGGTACGGCAGACAGGACAAGACGCTCCTGGCGTTCATGTTGATCGTCTCGTCTTCGTGCATCAGCTCCGCGATCTGGCCGAGGGTGAGCCAGCAGAAATCGTCCCACATCGGCACGTCGTCGACGGTCTCGACGATCATGTTGCGATTGGACTTGCGGAAGAACCACGAGCCCTGCTCGGCCTGGAGGACGTCGACGATGATCCGTTCCGGGTCGGGCGGGGCGAAGTACTCGATCAGTTTGACGTTCGTGCCGCCGTGCGCCTTGGTGTAGTTGCTGCGGGTGGCCTGCACGGTCGGCGAGAGCTGCACCAGGTTCGGGTTCCCCGGCTCCATCTTGGCCTGCATGAGGAAATGCAGGACGCCGCCGAACTCCTTGGCCAGGATGCCGAGAATCCCCACCTCGGGCTGTTTGATGACCGGCTGCCGCCATTCGCGGTACGGGCCGTCGCCGTGGGGGCCGTCGGCCTCGACCACGTGCAGCCCCTCGATGGCGAAGAACCGTCCGCTGCTGTGGACGAGGTTCCCGGTCACGTCCTCGAACCGCCACTGGTCGAGCTCGGCGAACGGAATGCGTTCGACGTGGAAGATGTTGGCCTCACGGCGTTCGTCGATCCACAGGCGGACGTCCTTGGTCGGCATGTGGACGCCGTCGGTCGTCGCGGCCGACAACGCGATGCGGTCGGCGTGGTCGCGGTCGGCGCGAGGGCGCACCGTCACGGGTGCGAGAAGGGGCAGCATGGACCTCACCTTTCGTAGGCGGTCGTGAGTGGCGATTCGGGTCATCGAGGAGCAGGGCGAACGTGTCGTGGCGCGAGCCCTGCCACGCAGGCCGTTCCCTGCCGACCGCCAAGGCAGTGTCTTCGCGGTGCACGCCGATCGTCCATAAAGGACATCAAGACCTCACGCCATGTCCGGTTTGGGCGCTTTACTCGGGGGCACGAGAATGCGCAAGGTTCTCAAATCGGGCACCGAAGGCCGATGTCAAGTCCCTTATGGACAGTCGTAACCGCGTCGATCGCTTGTACCGCCGGGGCCGCTCGAGGCTCTCGGGACATGACACGTTGCCTCACCTCTCGTTAGAACCCGAATCGCCACTCACAACCCCCTGTACCGAGTGCTCAACCGCCGGACCGCGGCCACCGAATCGCAGCCGGCCAGGCCCATCGCGTTCCGGAGTTCGACGGCGAGCAGGTCGAGCACCTGCCGGACGCCCTCCTGGCCGTCCGCGGCCAGCCCCCACATGAACGGCCGTCCGACCAGGACACCGGACGCGCCGAGGGCGATCACCTTGAGCACGTCCCCACCGTTCCGGATCCCGCCGTCCAGCAGTAGTTCGCAGCCACCGGAGACCGCGTCCGCGATCTCGCCCAGCATCGCGATCCCCGGTACGGCGCCGTCCAACTGACGGCCTCCGTGGTTGGACACCACGATCCCGGCGGCACCCGCGTCGACGGCCCGCACGGCGTCCTCGACCGCGAGGATCCCCTTGAGCACCACCGGAAGGTCCGTGTGCGCACGGACGGCCTCGACGGAGTCCCAAGTGGCCGGGGCGAATTCACGCGCGGTGTGGTCGGCGACGGCCGAAAGCCCTTCGGTACGGCGATGCGCGGCCGCACCGGCGTCGAAGTTGGCCGCCGTCACCGATTCCGGCAACGCGAAGCCGTTCCGCATGTCCCGCAGCCGCCGTCCCATCCACGGCACGTCGACGGTGAACACGATCGCCTCGCAGCCGGCGTCCTCCGCGCGGCGCACGAGCTCCAGTGACCGTTTTTCGTCGCGCAGCCAGTAAAGCTGGAACCACGGCCGTCCACCGACGGCCGCGACCTCCTCCAGCGGCACACTGCTGAGCGTGCAGATGGTGTACGGCACGCCGGCGTCCCGCGCCGCCCGTGCCGCCGCGAGTTCGCCTTCGGGATGGAACAACCGCTGGTACGCGACCGGCGCGACCGCCACGGGGAGCGCGGCGCGCCGGCCGAGAACCTCGGCCTCGGTGGTGCCGCCGGAGAGCTCGCGCAGCATCCGGGGGATCACGAAGATCCGCTCCAGTGCGGTGCGATTGGCCTCCAGCGAAGACTCGGCCCCGCTGCCCCCGGCGAGGAAATCCCAGATCTCGCCGGGGAGGACCGCCCGGGCGGCACGTTCGAGGTCGTCCAGGCAGAGGTGGGTCATCGCTGGGCGGGGCCGAGCTTGCTCTGCCCGGTGCGCTCCAGCTCCACGGCTTCGTACAGGGCCTTGATGTTGGAGCTGCCGAACGTGCCCGCGCCCTGACGTTCGATGATCTCGAAGAAGATCGTCTTGCGCGGGTGGGTGGAGGCGGTGAAGATCTGGAACAGCTGGCCGCCGTGGTCCTCGTCGGCGAGCAGCTTCGTCTCGCGCAGGTCGTCCAGCGAGTGCGTCTCCAGCTCGATCCGCTCGCCGAGCAGGTCGTAGTAGGCGTCCGGGGTCTTCAGGAACTCCACGCCACGCGCGGAAAGCTCCTTGACCGCGCGGACCGCGTCGGGGCTGGTGAACGCGATGTGCTGGACGCCGGAGCCGTGGTGCTCCTTGATGAAGTCGTCGATCTGGCCGGGGTCGGCGGTCTTGTCGGGCTCGATCAGGGTGAGGGTGACCGCACCCGACGTGCTCTGCACGACGGTGGAGTTCATCGCCTGGGCACCGACCACGATGTGCTCTTCGAAGATCTGTTTGAACCCGAGGGCGCGCTCGTAGAACGCCACCGTGGAGGCGAGGTCGCCCGCGTTCAGGCAGACCGCGAAGTGGTCGATCTCGTTCAGGTCCACGCCGCCCTTGCCACGGAAGGCTTCCGGCGATTCCTCGGTGTCGTCGCTCTGGATCAGGGTGTGCACCACATCGCCGAAACCGCTGACGGTGGCCGTGACGACCGAGTCCGCGCGCTTCTCCGGCTCGCGGATGGGCTGCGCGCCCGCCTTCACCGCGGTCTCGAAGGCCGCCGCCACGTCGGGAGTGCGCAGCGCGATGTCCGCCACGCCTTCACCGTGGGTCTGCAGGTAGGTCGCCCCCGGGTGCCGGTCGGACAGCGGCTCGGTGAGAACCAGTGCGATCGCGGCGTGCCGCAGCGTCACGCTCCGGTGGTCCTCCGACCGATCCGTGGCGGCGACGGAGAAGTCGTACTTGTCCATCCAGCCGGACGCGGCGGCCTCGAGGTCGGCCACGTACATTTCCACATAGTCGATCTCGAAATTCTGCGTGCTTTCGTGAGAAGACAAGACATTCCTCCGTGGAATAGATGTGATCCTCAGGAACAGGATGACGCGAAGCCAAATCCGCATCAATGGTGTCCGCTTGACAGCTCAGTCCAAATAGGACTGTCAGTGTCCGGTGAACCGCACCGGGAGTTCCCGATAGCCCTGCACGACGACCGCCCGCAGCCAGGACGGCTCCTTCGTCAGCTCCACTCGCGACACTCGCTCGGCGACCTCCCGCAGCACGACCGCCAGCTCGATCCGCGCGAGCGCGGACCCGAGACAGTGGTGCATACCGTGCCCGAAAGCGATGTGCCGATTGGGTTTCCGCCCCGGCCGGAATGTGTCGGGGTCGTCGAACACGGCGGGATCCCGGTTCGCCGCGGGCAGCCACGCCACCACCGGCGTACCCGGTCCGAGGTCACGGCCGTTGATGGCGACCTCCCCGGTCGTCACGCGCAGGACGTGCATCGCGGGCGAAGACCAGCGCAAGACCTCGTCCACGACGGTGTCGACGTCCACGTCCCCGGCCCGCACCTGCGCCAGGAGCCCCGGCACGGTGGCGAAAGCGTGTACCGCGCCGGTGATCGCGTGCCGTGTCGTCTCGTTGCCGCCGATCAACACGTTGTCGCAGTTGAGCAAGACGTCGTCGATCGACAGCTCGTCGTCGGAAAGCAGGGTGCTGACGAGGTCTTCACCGGGGCTCGCGCGGCGCGCGGAGATCAGCTCGTCGAAATAGACGAGGATCTCGGTATGCGCCTGACGCGGGGTCATCCCGTCGAACAGCTCGTCTTCGCCGCCGAACGCGTGGTTGGTCAGGTCGATGAGCATGTCCTGGTCCTCGGCGGGCACACCGAGGATTTCGCAGACGACGGCGGCGGGGATCCGCGGGCCGATCGCCGCCGCCACGTCGCACACGTCGCCGTCGAGCACCCGGTCCAGGACGCCGGTCACCTCGGCCCGCACCCGCTCCGAGAGCTTGCGCGCCGCCGCCCTCGAAAGCAGCGGCCCGACCAGCTTGCGCAATTTCCGGTGCTGGTCCTGTTCGGAGACCACCATCATCTGGCCACCCGAGTTGTCGGGGTGGTCGCGGTCGAAGCCGATCATCATCCCGTATTCGGAGGTGAACGGCGCCGACGGCCCGAGCACCGCGGCGCACGCCCGATGCGAGAACACGGACCAGAACCCGCCGGGTGAGCTGCCCGGCTCGCTCCACACCATCGCGTCTTCCGCCGCGTATTCACGCCACCGGTCGTGCCGGTCCAAAGTCGTGTAGAGGTCGGGATTTCCGAGGTCGACGGCTGTCGTCGTCTGCATGAATGGTCTCCAGGTCAGGTGTGTGCGCCGTCGAGCACCTTGGCCAGCCGGGCCACTGTCGGCGAGTCGAAGAACGCCTGCACCCTCAGCCGGATCTTCAGGCGTTCCCGGATCCGGCTCACGAGCCGGGTGGCGAGCAGCGAGTGGCCGCCGATCTCGAAGAAGCTGTCGTCCACGCCGACACTGCTGACGCCGAGCACTTCGGCGAACAGCTCGACCAGGATGATCTCCGTCGGGGTGAGCGGTTCCCGTCCCGCCGCCGCGCGCCCGGCGTGCTCCTCTTCGGGAGTGGGCAGGGCGACCCGGTCGATCTTGCCGTTGGGCGAGACCGGCAGGCTCGGCAAGCCGACGATCACGTCGGGCACCAGATATCCGGGCAGTCGCGCGCGAAGCGGCGTCAGGAGCCGCTCGGCGGGGACGCGCTCGCCACCGGCGCCGACCACATAGGCGACGAGCCTGTTCTCGTGCTCGGTCACCACCGCCTGGGCCACCCCGTCCACCGCCAGCAGCGCGGCCTCGACCTCGCCCGGTTCGATCCGGTGGCCACGCACCTTCAACTGGTCGTCGACCCGGCCGACGAAGACGTACTGGCCGTCCGGACGCGTGCGGACCCGGTCCCCGGTGCGGTACATGCGCCCGCCCGGCTCACCGAAGGGATCCGGCAGGAACCGTTCCGCCGTGGCGGCCGCTCTTCGGAGGTAACCGCGGGCCAGGCCGGGGCCCACCGTGTACAGCTCGCCGACGTCCCCGTCCTCGACGGGGCACAGCCGGTCGTCCAGGACGTAGGTGCGGACACCGGTGATCGGCCTGCCGATCGGCGGCGTCTCCTCACCGGTCAACGGCTCGCTCGCGGTGACCGCGACCGTGGTCTCGGTGGGGCCGTAGGCGTTGATCATCACGCGGTCCACCGCCCAGCGTTTCGCGACCGGGGCCGGGCACGCCTCGCCGGCGACCAGGAGGGTCAGCCCGGCGGGCAGGCCGCCCGACTCCTCCAGCGGCGCCAGCGCGGACGGCGGCAACGTGACATGGGTGATGCGCTGGTCGCGCACCAGCCGGGAAAGCGGCTCGCCGGGGACCAGGTCCGGCGCGGAAGCCAGCACCAGGCAGCCACCCGCCTGCCAGATCGGCCAGAACTCGGCGACCGCGGCGTCGAAACTGGGCGAGGCGAAGGCCAGCAACCTGCTCTCGGGCCCCAGTTCCTGACGGCGCACGTAGTCGTCGGCCAGGTTCGGGATCCCGCGGTGCGTGACCAGCACGCCCTTGGGCCGCCCCGTCGAACCGGAGGTGTAGATGACGTACGCCGGGTGGTCCGGGCGCAACGGGCCGAGGCGGTCCTGGTCGTCCAGGTTCGGCTCGGACAGTCCGGGTTCCCGTTCGACGCTCAGGACGACTGGGGCGCCGGCCACGTCCTGCCCCGGCAGGCACAGCAGGCAGTGCGCCGCCGCGTCGTCCAGCATCTGCCGCTTGCGGTCCTCCGGATAGTCCGGGTCGACCGGCACGTACGCGGCGCCGGCCTTGTGCACGGCCAGGATCGCGATGACGAACTCGATCGACCTCGGCATCGCCAGCGCGACAAGCCGCTCCGGGCCGGCACCGTGCGCGACGAGCCGCCGGGCGAGCCGATTGGCCTCCCCGTTCAGCTCGGCGTAGGTGAGGGTGGTGGTGTCCATCGCCACCGCCTGCCGATCCGGCAGCACGGCCGCGGTCGCTTCGAACAGATCGGGTGTCGTGGCCGCCGAAAGGACGGTCATACGGTCTCTCCCAGTGTCTCGCGCGATCCGGCGCGGAGGAACCGGATCAGCTCGCGGTTCACCGCTTCCGGGTTCTCCAGGTAACCGAAATGCCCGCACTCGGGAATCGTGCGGTACGTCGCGCCGGGGATCGCGGAGGCCAGCTCCAGTCCGCCGGCCGGGGGCGCCACGAGATCGTGCTCGAACGAGATGACGTGACAGGGCACCTTGATCGCCTTGTAGGCGTCGAGGCGGTCCGGCAGCGCGCTCACCAACAGCTGCGCCCGGACACCGGGCCCCCAAGCACCAGACGCCGCGAACAGGTCGAGCCAGTCGGCCGCGACGTCGTCGTCGGCGAGGGTCGCGGGCCCCAGGTTGTGCATGGCACGGACGGCGGCGAGGAAACCCGGCGGCAACTCGATGCCCTGCTCGATCAGCTTCGCCTCGCCCTCGGCGAGCTCCCGCTGGACGAGACTGCTCTTGCCACAGGCGGCCATCAGCACGACCGAATCCAGCAGTTCCGGTTGGGCGAGCGCGAGTTCCTGCGCGATGTACGAGCCCATCGACGTGCCGATCACCCGGCAGGGCACCGCGTCGAGGTACTCGATCAGGGAGGCCACGTCGTCGACGAGGTCCGCGATCGTGAATCCGCCCGCGCCGTCGTCGCTCGGCGGGATCCCGCGGTTGTCCATGGTGATCACCCGGAAACCGGCGGCACGGAGCGCGGGAACCTGATGCAGGTCCCACACCGAACTCGGCGCACCGGTGCCGGTCAGCAGAAGGACCGGCGGGCCGTCACCACAGTCGTTGTAGGACAACCGGATCCCGTTCTCGGTTGTCATCAGCATGATGCTCCTTGAGGGAAAATGACTGCTGCGCCGCGATGAGATGGTGGGACGCGGATACGACCGTACCTTCGGGGATCGAGTGTCTGGAGGATTCGGCGATGGACATTCTCCGGAAATGGCGTCCACGGCCCGTTCTTGACACCTCAACGGCGTATGGAAATCCTAGTATTCATGGATTCAAACGGTCTGTCCACTCACTTGAACGTGGAAACGCTGCATGGATCGCTCACCGATCCGGCCATCTCGTCGATGAATCTGCTCAACGAACTGATCGACGAATACCCTGTGGCCATTTCCATGGCGGCAGGACGGCCGTACGAAGAGTTCTTCGACATCCGCCTCATTCATGAGTACATCGACGCCTATTGCGCGCATCTGCGCGAAGATCGAAAACTGGACGAGGCGGGGGTGACCCGCACGCTCTTCCAATACGGCACCACCAAGGGCGTCATCGCCGATCTCATCGCCAGGAACATCGCCGAAGACGAGAACATCGACGCCGCCCCGGAATCCGTCGTCGTCACCGTCGGCGCGCAGGAGGCCATGTTCCTGGTCCTGCGTACCCTGCGCGCGGGCGACCGGGACGTGCTGCTCGCGCCCGCCCCCACCTACGTCGGGCTGACCGGGGCCGCGCTGCTCACCGACACCCCGGTATGGCCGGTGCGCTCGACCGAAAACGGCATCGACCCGGACGACCTCGTCCTCCAGCTGAAGCGCGCCGACGAGCAGGGCAAGCGGGTGCGGGCCTGCTACGTGACCCCCAACTTCGCCAATCCCACCGGCACCAGCATGGATCTGCCTTCGCGCCACCGTCTCCTCGACGTCGCCGAGCAGAACGGGATCCTGCTCCTGGAGGACAACGCGTACGGGCTTTTCGGGTCCGAGCGGCTGCCGTCGTTGAAGTCCCTCGACCGGTCGGGCTCCGTGGTCTACATCGGTTCCTTCGCCAAGACCGGCATGCCCGGCGCCCGCGTCGGCTTCGCGGTGGCGGATCAGCGGATGGCCGACGGCGGCCTGTACGCCGATCAGCTTTCGAAGCTCAAGGGCATGCTCACGGTGAACACCTCGCCGATCGCCCAAGCCGTGATCGCCGGGAAACTGCTGCTCAACGACTTCAGCCTCACCAAGGCCAACGCGCGGGAAATCGCCATCTACCAGCGCAATCTGCAGCTGACGCTGGGCGAACTCGACCGCAGGCTCGGATCGTGCGCCGGCGTCAGCTGGAACACCCCGACCGGAGGATTCTTCGTCACCGTCACGGTCCCGTTCGTCGTCGACGACGAACTGCTGGAAATCGCCGCTCGCGACCACGGCGTGCTGTTCACCCCGATGCACCACTTCTACGGTGGCAAGGGCGGATTCCACCAGCTCCGGTTGTCGATCAGCCTGCTCACTCCGGAACTGATCGAAGAAGGCGTCGCGCGGCTCGCCGCGCTCATCAGGCCGCGGCTTCCCTGAGGTCGCGCTGGTAGGTGAAGGCCCCCATCCCTCGGTTCGGGATGGGGGCCTTTCTTGCTTTTCGGGGAGGCGGCGGGTGTTGCGACCGGCCTCAGAAGTACGTGAAGGCCCCCTTCATTGCGTCTAGCGCAGTGAAGGGGGCCTTCACGTACTTCGAAATGAGCTGCCATGGCGCGCAGGGGACCCCGATCGGGGGCCAGGTTGCGTGTCCCTATGCCCCCACACCGCCGCCCTTACCCGGTCACGGCTTAGTACCGGTCACCAGCGCGTGCTCGAACGGCAGTTCCACCGAGCGGACGTCGACGCAACCCACCGACTTGAGCCACGCCGAGGCCTCGGCCTGCGGCCAGGCCATCCCGCGTCCAGTGGCGAGGATGTTGAGGTACAAAGAAAGCCGCGCGGAAAGCGGCCCGCCGGTCTCGTCGTCCGCGGCCGCGAAGCCGTAGATCGAGATCTTCCCGCCGGACGGCAGCACCTCGTAGGCCTTGGCCAGCAGCATGACGGACTGCTCGGCCGTGAAGGTGTCGAGCACATGACTGAACAGGGCGTGGTCGGGGCCGTCGGGGAACGCGTCGGTCAGCAGGTCGGCCGGGTGCAGGGTGAGCCTGTCGGTGACCTCGGCGGGCACGCGCTGTTCGGCCAGCTCCACGCTGCTCGGCAGGTCGAGCAGCGTGGCCTTGAGGCCGGGGTTGGCCTTCAGCAGGGCCGCCGCCGTGGTGCCGTCGCCGCCGCCGACGTCGAGCAGGTGCCGCGACGACTTCACGTCGATGTGCTCCAGCAGCCCCGGCATCGTCTGCAGCGAGAACGCCGACATCGCCGTGTAGAAGATCCGCGCCTTCTCCGGGTCGTTGCCGAGCCGCGCGTACAGCGTGTCCCCCGGGCCGTCGAGGGCGTCGAGGGCCTCGTTGGTGCCGGCGCGCAGCGCGGAGGTCATCCGGGCGAACGCCGGGTAGTAGATGGTCTTCCAGCTGAGCAGGATGTGCTGCCAGCTCTCCGGTCCGCTCGTGGCGAGCAGTTCGGTAGCGACCGGGTGGTTCACATAGTCGACGCCCCGCTTCTCGATCAGGCCCGTGGTGGTCAGGGCGAGCATCAGCACCCGGAGCTTGTGCGGCTCCAGCCCGGTGAACTCACCGAGTGCCGCCGCGTCGGCGCCGCCGCGCTCTTCCAGGAAGTCGAAGATGTCCAGCTCGATACCGGACACCACCGCGTTGAACAGGGCGGGACCGTTGGCGATCAGCTGGAAACGACGGTGAACCTCGGTGGAGTCGAGCGATTCCTGCATCGGCAGATTTCCTTTCCGGCCGGCGGAGACTTCCGCAGACGTTGAGAACGACACCGGCCCGCCTCAGAAGGAGCCGGACGCCGGTCCGGCATTGGCGTCGAAAGAGCTGCCGGAGTAATCGGGATGGAGTACGGAGAAGGCATAGGTGGCGGGCGCGGCGATCATCGCCGCGACACCGAGGACGAGAGCGGCGGTGACCAAGGATTTCGACGCGTTCCCACGCATTCGGGCCACGATCAGTACGACGAGGGCGGCCACCCCGATCACGAGCGTGCCCCATTTCGCCCACGGCAGGAAGTTCGGGTAATGGGACCACAGCCAGGCGCCCCAAGCCAGCTCCGCCGCGATGGCGATCGGAAGGATCCAGCCCTGCCTGCCACCGTTGTGGTACGCCCGCCAGAAGGTGACGACGCCGAGCGCGGAAAGCGCCGCGATCGCAGGGGCGAGAGAGGCCACGTACGCGGTGTGCGCGACGGCGCTCGCGCTGAACACGAAGAGGAAGGTCACCAGCCAGACGCCCCACATCACCAGCCCGCCGCGCACCGGATCGGTGCGCTCGGCGCGGCGCCACCACCAGAGCCCGCACAGCAGGGACAACAAAGCGAGCGGGAACAACCAGGCGATCGCGACGCCGAGGTGACCGTCGAGCAGTTTGGTCGCCCCCATCGGATCCGCCCGTGTCTCCATTTTGGACTCGTCCGGCTGCGGACCGCCAGGACCGAGAGGCTGGCCGCCTTCGGCCTTCGGGCCGAAGTCCCCGTTCTGTTCGTCCTGGTGCTTGGTCCCGAAGTTCCCGTTCTCGTCCAGCCCCTGGCCACCGCCGGGGCCTTGCGGATCCCCGGGACCACCCTCCGGCCCGCCGGGGCCGTCACCCGGACCACCCTGGGGACCACCGGGACCACCAGGGAAGTCGCCAGGTCCGCCACCGGGACCACCCGGGCCGAGCGACGGAAGGCCACCGCGGCCGTTGGGGTCCTCGGCGCCGGGCAGGTGGATGCCGACGCGGCCGAGACCGTTGTAGCCGAACACCATGGCGAACGCGCTGTTGTTCGTGGTGCCGCTGATATGCGGCCGCGAGCTGTCCGGAGTGAAGGTGTAGAGCGCGATCCACGACAGCGACACCGCCAGCGTCACCACACCGGCGAGCGCCAGGTGCTTCGCCCGGCGGCGCAGCTCGACCGGGGCGGTCAACAGGTAGCCGATCGCCAGCGCGGGCAGGATCATCCACGCCTGCACCATTTTCGCCTGGAAGCCGATACCGACCCAGACACCGGCCCAGACCAGCGACCGGAGCCGCGCCTCGAGAACGGCGCGCTGATAGGCGTCGACGGCCAGCACCAGGCACAGGGTGAGCAGGCCGTCCTGCATGCTGTGCCCGAACATGGACGCGAGGACGGGGGTGAGGGTGAAGATGCCCGCGGCGAGCAGGCCGGGCACCACGCCCGCCCAGCGCCGCACGACCCGGTACAGCACCAGTACCGAGATCACGCCCTCGATCACCTGCGGCAGCGCCAGCGACCATTCGTGGTAGCCGAAGATCTTGGCCGAGATGGCCTGCGGCGCGAACGATCCGGCGAGTTTGTCGAGCGTGTACGTCGCCCCCGGGTCGACGGTGCCGTAGAAGAACGCCTTCCAGCTCTCGGACATGCTCTTGGCCGTGTCCGAGTACAGCGGCGCGAAGTCGACCCTCGGCAGGTTCCAGGCGTAGAGCACCAAGGCCACGAAGGCGATGCCCAGCAGCGCCGGCCGGGCCCACCGCGGCTGATCGGCGGGTGAGCGCCAGAACGCCCAGCGGCCGCGCACCCCCTCGGGCGCGGGGTCCAATGACGGTGACGGCAGATGGGTGAGTGTTGCGGACACTCCGGTACCTCGCTTAACCGTTGTTGTCGTCGAGGAGAACGGGCCAGGTGGTTTCGCCGAATCCGCCCCGCGGCGAGTTCTTCCGCGCGTGCTCGTCCAGCCTTGCGAACAGATTCTTGTTCCTGCCGTTGAGCATCGTCAGCTGGGAAGAATAGCACTCGACCGCTTCTTGTTTCCGTTTCCAAGTCTCCGTGGTGGCGGACTCGAATTCGGAAGTGCCGAGCCGGAAACCGGCGGGGAGTTCGATCGTTCCCGGTTTGAACATCGAATAGGGAAGGTCTTCCCACAGCCGTATCGGAACGTTCTTCGCGCGCGCGGCGGACAAGGCGGCCTCACGGGTGGCCAGGTTGTCGGGATGGTCGACGACGGCCGCGCACGTGACGATCAGCGTCGGCTCGAACTCCGCGACGATCGCCTCGATGTCTTCCCTGATCTCATCGACGAGACCGTCATCGGCCGGTGAATCCTGGGCCACCGCGAGCTTTTGCCCGCCCTCCACGTGATCCGTGAGCCACCGGCCGTCCGGCAGCCTCCGGTAGATTGAGTCGAGGAACCGGCCGTGCCGGTACGCCAGCCCCAAGTGGGCGAGCGCGGCGATGTCCTCGTTCCGGCGATGAAGCGGCGCGTCGTCCTCCGGGGAAAGACCCCAGACCGCGTGCATTCGCTCCGCCGCCGCGGAATAGGGAGGCGGAGCCGTTCCGGCGAAGACCGTGTTGACGAGTACCTCCGCGCCGTCCCGCGCCGCTTGGGCGAGGCTCGCGCCGAGAGAAAGGACCGCGTCGTCCAAATGGGGGGATATCGCCAGCAGCCGGGTCGCGCCGGGGCCTGGAAGCATGGTGCCGATTTTGGTTACCGCCTTGTCGCGCTTCAACTGGTGAGCCTGGACAGAGCCTGCGGCTCGTGAGTGGTGAGGACGGTTGGAACCGANCGCGCTGGAGGCACGCCCGGAACGGCTGACGGTGATCAATGGAACCGTCCTCACCACTCACGAGCTCAACACGTAACCGCGGCGCGCACGAGTTCCGCGGCCATCGTCGTCCCGTCGGTGCGGATCGTGCCGGCGACGGTTTTCGCGCGCGCCGACGTTTCCGGGGCCAGCGCCGTGACGAGCGCGGCGGAAAGCGAATCGACCGTCGGGTTCGGGCCGTCGTGTGCCACCCCGATGCCCCGTTCGGCCACCTTGGCGGCGAAATGCGGGTGATCCGCGATCTGCGGGACCACGATCTGCGGGACCCCCGCCAGCGCCGCCACATGCGTCGTACCGGTGCCTCCGTGATGGACGGCGGCGGCCACCCGGCCGAACAGCGCGCGCAGGTTCTCCTCGCCGACGGCCAGGCAGTCGGCGCCGTCGTCGGGCAGCGTCAAACCGGCCCAGCCGTGGGAAAGGATCACCCGGCGCCCCTGGGCGCGGATCGCCTCGACGGCCACCTTCGCGATGTCGACGGGGGCAGGCGAGCAGCCGAAACCGACGTACACGGGCGGCGTGCCGGCCGCGAGGAATGCCTCCAGCTCCACGGAAAGCGGACGATCGTCGGGCTCGACCCAAGCGCCGGTCTGGACACCGCCGTCCGCCGGTGCCAGCAGCGGGTCCGCCGCCAGGAAGGGCTTGTCGGTGGTGCTGAAGTCGTACAGGTTCTTCACCGGCGGGAGACCGATCGCGGCACGCAGCTCGTTGAGCGCGCCGCCGAACATCCCGTCGGCGCCGTTGTTGTACATGCCCCGGTGTTCGGGCGACGGCACGAGCACCGGCGAGGGAACGACGTAGAAGTACGGGATACCCAGCTTCTCGGCCACCGAACGGACACCGATCGCGCCCGACAGCAGGCCGGTCGCCACCACCGCGTCACAGCCTTCGGCGGCCGCCGGGATCTTGTCGAACTGCTCGGCGATCCCCGCGATCGCGGCCTCGGGCGATTCGGGCGGCCCGCCCAGCTTGCCCGCCTCTTCGAGCACGGGCTTGCCGACGACGACGTGCGGCACGCCGACCTCGGCCAGCCGTCCGGTGTAGTCGGGAGGCGCGCACATCCGCACCTCGTCACCTTGCTCGCGCAACCGCAATGCCAGTGCCACCAGCGGTTCGACCTCGCCGCGGGTTCCGTACGACCAAAACAACACGCGCATTTCGTATCCCCTGGTGTACTTCAGCGCCGGACCGCGGCGATGCCGACCGTGGCGTAGTTGATGGTGAACGACCCACCGATTTCGTCGATGGCCGAGCCGAGATACGCCAGGAACCGGGCGCGCGCGTCCTCCGCGAGGTGGTTGAGCCCGCCCTGCGTCGGGATCTGGTCCAGCCATTCGTCACGCGTGCAGACCCGCGACCACTCGAAGCGCAGTTCCTCCGGGTCGCTGAACACGCCGGTCCGGAGGATGCCTTCGGCGGCCTTCACGTACTGCTTGGCGTAGATCCGCTCGACGTACTCTTCGACGTCTTCCTCTTCGTCCTCTTTGGACGGTGGCTCGAACTTCACGTCCGGCATGGCGTGCCGGTAGGCCTCCCCCTGCGCCGCCATGACGGCCTCCGGGAGTTCGAAACCGTTGTCGAACAACGCGATCAGCCCGTGGGGGGCGAGCACCTCCGCCACCTTGGCCGCGCCCGCGAACGGGTCCACCCAGTGCCAGGCGGTCCCCGAGGTGACCGCGTCGAAGGTGCGGCCCGCCGGGTCCCAGTCCTCGAACTTGGCGACCTCGACGTCCAGCCCCCGCCTGCGGGCGACCTCCGCCATCCGCGCGTCCGGCTCGACGCCGAGCACCGTGCAGCCCGCCGCCTGGAACGGGCGGGAGGAAAGTCCGGTGCCGCAGCCGACGTCGACGAAGTTCTTGCCGGGGCTCATCGAGACGATCCGGTCGACCAGTGCGTCGGGATAGGTGGGCCGGGCGCGGTCGTACCGTTCGGCGTCGGCGCCGAACCACTGCGCCATCTGCCGGTTCTCGTGCGGTTCTGCAGCCAGATCGGACATTTTCCTCACCCTGGTCGATTTCGGGATGGTCAGACGGAAACGCGGCCGACCGCGGCGCGCAGCCGGTCGGCGGCCACGGTCGTCCCGTCGGTGCGGATCGAGCCCGCGACGGCCGCGGCGCGCGCCCGGGTCTCCGGGGACAGCGCCGTCGCGAGCGCGGCGGACAGCGAATCGAACGTCGGGGCCGGGCCGAACTCCTCGAACGCCACGCCGATGCCCAGCGCGGCCACCTGTTCGGCGAAGTACGGCTGGTCGGTGATCTGGGGCAGCACGACCTGCGGGATACCCGCCCGCGCGGCCGCGGTCGTCGTGCCTCCGCCGGCGTGGTGGACGACGGCGGCGACGCGGCCGAACAGCGCCTGGAGATTCACCTCGCCGACGGCGAAACAGTCGGCTCCGTCGTCGGGGAGGGCCATGTCCGCCCAGCCCCGCGAGAGGACCACCCGGTGCCCCTGCGCGCGGATCGCCTCCACAGCCAGCTTCACCGTGTCCGCGATTTCGGGCGTGCTGCCGAAACCGACGTACACCGGCGGCGGACCGGCGGCCAGGAAGGCCTCCAGGCCGGCGGGAAGCGGGCGCTCATCGGGCAGGATCCACGCGCCGGTCTGCACGGCGCCGAGTTCGGGCCGGGGCGGGGCCAGCACCGGATCCGCCGCCATCCAAGGCTGCTCGGTGAAGCCGTACTCGACGAGGTTCTCCACCGGCGGCAGGCCGAGCGCCGAGCGACGGCCGTTGAGCGCGTCCGCGTATCGCCGGGAGAAGACATCGTTGTAGAAGTCCCACAGCGCCCGGTTGTCGTCCATGGCCTCCTCGGGCGGCCGTCCGTCGCCCCGCGACAGGGGCGGCGGGTAGTACGGCGACGGCAGATAGATCGGGCAGTAGGCGGCGTAGAAGTACGGGATGCCCAGGCTTTCGGCCACCGACCGCACACCGATGGCGGCGGACAGGACGCCGGTCGCCAGCACCACGTCACAGCCCTCGGCGGCCGCCGGGACCGCGTCGAACTGCTCGGCGAGCTCGTCGGCGGGGCGCCTCGGTTCCGGCCCTTCCGTCATCCCCGCCATCATGGCGCGCAACGACTGACCGACCGGGACGAACGGAACGGCGAACTCGGCCAGCCGTTCCCCGGTGTCCGGCGGCGCGCACACGCGCACCTCGGTGCCGAGTTCCCGCAACCGCACCGCCAGCGCGACCACCGGTTCGACGTCTCCACGGAGTCCGGTCGTCGACAACAACACACGCATTTCGTCTCCCAGGGGTTCAGACGGAAACGCGGTCGACCGCGTCGAGGAGGAATTTCGCGGCCACGGCGGCCCCGTCGGTGCGGACCGTGCCCGCCACGGCCGTCGCCCGTTCCCGGGTTTCGGGGGCGAGTGCCGTCTCGAGCGCGGCCGAAAGGGATTCAAAGGTCGGGGTCGGGCCGTCGTGCGCCACGCCGATGCCCAATTCGGCCACCCGGCCGGCGAAGTACGGCTGGTCCGCGATCTGCGGGACCACGACCTGCGGGACACCCGCCCGGGTGGCCGTGGTCGTCGTGCCCGCGCCGCCGTGATGGACGGCGGCGGCCACCCGGCCGAACAGGAGCTGCTGGTTGCCCTCTCCCGCGGCGAAGCAGTCGCTCCGGTCGTCGATCAGCGCGAGGTCGGCCCAGCCACGGGAAATGATCACCCGGCGGCTGTGGGCCCGCACCGCCTCGATGGCGACCTTGGCGGCCTCGTCGGGGGCGCGCATGCTGCCGAAACCGACGTACACCGGCGGCGGACCGGCGGCGAGGAACGCCTCCAGCTCCGGGGAAAGCGGCCGCTCGTCGGGCAGTGTCCAAGCGCCGGTCTGGACGACGTCGAGATCCGTCGGCTGGAGCGGGGCGAGGGACGCGTCGGCCGCCAACAGGGGGTGATCGGTGAAGCCGTAGCCGAAGACGTCCTCGACCGGCGGCAGACCGATCGCGACCCGCTGGCTGTTCAGCGGCTCGCCGAAGCGTTTGAGCGCGCTCCGGCTGTTGCGCTCCCACAGCGCCCGGTTGTCGGCCCCTTCCGGCGCGGGAGGTTCGCCGAGCGGAGGTGGCGGCGCGTAATGCGGCGACGGGATGAAGCGCGGGCAGTAGAAGCCGTAGAAGTACGGGATGCCCAGCTTCTCCGCCACCGACCGGACGGCGACCGCGGTGGCCAGCATCCCGGTCGTCACCACGACGTCACAGCCCTCGGCGGCCGCCGGGACCTCGGCGAACTGGACGGCCATCGCCTCGGCCGAAAGCCGCGGCCCGTCCTCGGGAGACGGCGGCTTGGTCCCCTTGATCGCGGTCCTGGTCGACTGTCCGACCGGCACCAGCGGGACACCGACCTCGGCCAGCCGCTCGGAGGAGTCCGGTGGCGCGCACATCCGCACCTCGGCGCCCGCCTCCCGCAGCCGCACCGCCAAGGCCACCAGTGGTTCGACGTCCCCTCGGCTTCCGGACGTCGCCAGCAACACGCGCTTCACGTAGTTCCCCGTTCTCTGCGATTCCGGCCGGTTCAGGCGGGAACCGACGGCTTTTCCCGGCTGACCGCGGCACGCAGCAGGTCCACGGCGACCGTGGTCCCGTCGGCGCGGATCGTGTCGGCCACGGCGGTCGCCTTGGCCTTGGTCTCCGGGGCCAGCGCCGTGGTGAGCGCGGCGGACATGGCTTCGAAGGTCGGGGCCGGCCCTTCGAGGGCGACCCCGATCCCCAGCTCGGCGACCCGGTCGGAGTAGTACTGCTGGCCGACGATCGACCGCACGATGATCTGCGGGGAACCCGCACGGGTGGCGATGTGGGTCGTGCCCGTGCCGTCGTGGTGGATGGAGACGGCGACCCTCCGGAACAGCTCCTGGAGGTTCACCTCGTCGACGGCGAAGCAGTCGTCCTCGTCCTCGGGCAGATCCAAACCGGCCCAGCCACGGGAAAGGATCACCCGGTGTCCCTTCGCGCGGATGGCCTCGATGGCCACCTTCGCCGCGTCGGCGGTGCCGGACGAGCTGCCGAAACCGACGTACACCGGCGGCGGGCCGGCGGCGAGAAACGCTTCCAGGTCGGTGGGAAGAGGCCGCTCGTCGGGAAGGATCCACGCGCCGGTCTGCACGGCCTCGTGCCGCGGCTCCAGCGGCGCGAGGATCGGATCCGCTGCCAGCAAAGGCTTTTCGGTGGAGCAGTAGTCGAAGAGGTCCTTCACCGGCGCCAGGCCGATCTCGGCCCGCTTGGCGTTGAGCGCGTCACCGAACAGGCCGTCGGCACCCTGGTTGTACATCTCCCGCTGCGGCGCATCGAGGTGGCTCGGCAGGTGAATCGGGCACAAAGCGACGTAGTAGTAAGGAATTCCGAGCTTCTCGGCCACCGACCGCACGGCGACGGCGCCGGACAGCAGACCGGTCGCGACCACGACGTCGCAGCCTTCGGCGACGGCGGGCATCTGGTCGAACTGGTCGGCGATCCCGGCGGCGGCGAGTTCGGGATCCCGGCCTCCGTCGTCGTTCATCCCGCGGTCCGGCCGGGCGACCGGTACCAGCGGCACGTCGATCTCGGCCAGCCGCTCCGCGCTGTCCGGCGGCGCGCACACCCGCACCTGGGCGCCGGATTCCTTCAGCCGCGCGGCCAACGCCACCAGCGGTTCGACGTCCCCGCGTGATCCACACGCCCACAACAACACGCGCATTTCGCTTCCCTTCTACCAGGCGACCGGCAACTGATCCGGGCAGTCGATGAACGCGTTCCGGAGGGTGACCTCATCGTTGGACACCGCCAGGCGCAGCCCGGGGAATCGCTGCCACAGGGACTGATAAGCCATGCGCAGCACCGACCTCGCCACTGCGGCGCCGATGCAGTAATGGATGCCGTGCCCGAATCCGACGTCCGAAACCGGAGGGCGCCTCGCGTCGAGGACGTTCGGGTTCGGCGTCAGCGCTTCGTCCCGGTTGGCCATCAGGATCGAGCAGAGGACGTAATCCCCCGCCTTGATCAGCTGTCCGCCGACGACGACGTCCCTGAGCGCCATCCGCGGATTCGGCTGCTGCACGGGAGAGAGATAACGCAGCAATTCGTTGACGACGCGATCCGCCTCTTCACGGCCTTCGAAGAGCATCTGCTTCTGGTCGGGGTGATCCAGGAGCGCGAGCACGCCGAACCCCAGCATTCCCGCGACGGTCTCGACGCCACCGAGGAGCAGCGCCGTGCACAGGCCCTTCAGCTCGTCGTCGGTGACGTTGTCCCCGTGCTCACGTACGAGCATGCCGAGGAAGCCGTCGTCGGGATCCTCGCGCTGACGGGTGATGAGACCGAGCAGATACCGGTTGAACGCCGCGCTGTCGGCCGCCCTCGCCTTGAATCCCCGGCTGAGGTCGACGTTGCGCCGGATGCGACGGATGAACTCGTTGCGGTCGTCGCGCGGGATGCCGAGCAGTTCACAAAGGACACCGCCGCCCACCGGGTCGGCGAAAAGTCCTTGTACGTCAGCGGGTGGGCCTTCGGCCTCGACCTCGTCGAGACGTTCGTCGATGAGTTCCTGGATCGCGGGTTCCAGCCGCCGGATCCGCCGGACGGTGAACTCCGGGGTCAGCATCCGCCGCAACCGCGTGTGCTCGGGCGGGTCGTAGGTCGAGATCTGGCCGACGAACTGCGGCGCCATGGGCACGTCTTCGCCGTTGGTCGTCCGTTCCGCCTCCGCCTCGGTGAGCCGGGGCCGCGTCGTGAAGTTCTCGTGGTCGCCGAGGATCTTGCGCACGACGTCGTAGCCGAGCGCCTGCCAGACGTAGCCCTTGCCGAGCTGGGTGGACGCGTCCCCGAGAATCCGGACCAGCGGGCCCCTCTCCCGCAACGTGAACATGTCCTCGTGCGGATCGCAGTGCGTCCTCATCATGTAGTTCGCCGTCGGCTCCACGGCCGGCGCGACCTCGTCGATTGCGTGCTCCATACCGAGTGGAAGCTCCTTCGGTGACCAGGAAATGCGGTCCGGCCGTATGCCGCGCCGCAATCTTCATCCGCGATCGGGCGGGACGTCCAGCGCCGCCATGGACGTCGGGCGCGTGGGCGATGGGTCAAGGTGGTCGTGAGTGGTAAGTGTCGTTAGAACGTCACTT
>NZ_CP150484.1:45833-68254 GCF_037997115.1 Amycolatopsis coloradensis | reverse complement strand
AAGTGTCGTTAGAACGTCACTTACCACTCACGACCACCTTGACCCATGCCTCACCCACCCTTCACTCACCACTCGACCAGCAGGCTCGTGAGCCCGTAGGCCGGAGTGGTGAGGCGGAACATGGTGTCCTTCGCGGGATCCGCGAGCCTCAGGTCCGGAAAACGCTGCCACAGCAACGTGAAGACCGTACGCAGTTCGAGCCGCGCCAGCGAAGCGCCGAGACAGTGGTGGATCCCGTGCCCGAACGCCACGTGCGGCGCGGGCTCCCGTGTGAGATCGAGCCGGTCCGGATCGGGCACCAGCGCGGGATCACGGTTCGCCATGGGGAGCGAGCAGAGCACGGTCTCGCCCTCCTTGATCACCTCGTCCCCGATGACGACGTCCTCCATGGCCGTGCGGGGTGTCGGGGCGTACGGGACCGTGAGATACCGGATCAGCTCGTCGACCGCCCGATCCGCCGCCTGGCCGTCGCCCCGTACCGCGGCGAGTTGTTCGGGATGCCGCAGCAGAGCCAGCACGCCGAGGCCGATCATGCCGGAAATGTTGTCGTCACCGGCCAGCATCACCTGAACGCAGAAACCCCGCAGTTCCTCGTCGGTGGCCTCGTCGCCGTGTTCGGCGACGACGGCGCCGATCAGTCCTTCCCCGGGTTCCTCGCGGTTCCTGGCGATCATCGCCAGCAGGTAGCGGGAGAACGCCTCGCCGGCGGCCGCCCGTCTCCGCTGGCTCAGCGAGGCGTCGAGATGTCCGTGGCACAGCTTCAGGAACATGGCGCGGTCGTCACGGGGCACCCCGATCAGTTCGCACAGCACGGCTCCCGGCACCTCGTCGGCGACGAGCTCGATCACGTCGGCGGGGGAACCCGCGTCCTCCATGGCATCGAGCCGTTCCGTCACGATCTGCTCGATGTACGGCTCCATGCGCCGCATCTTCCGCAGCGTGAAGCCCGGGGTCAGCTTCTGCCGCATCCGGGTGTGCTCGGGCGGGTCGTAGTCCATCAGGTTGCCGACGAGCTCCTGCGGCCGGAAGATGCCCCGCCCGCCGACCTCGTCCTGCTCGTGCCACCGGCGCCGGGTGCTGAATCGCTTGTGGTCGCCCAGAACCTGGCGGACGACGGAGTGTCCCGCGGCCATCCAGATGGTTTCGGCGTCCGCCCCGGTGCCCACCGTGACCTTCGACAGCGGCCCGGCGGCGCGCAGTTCGTCCGCCGGATCGAGGTCCTGTCTGCGGATGTGCAGCGGACGCGTGTCCTCACCACTCAACGGGGAGCTCCTCGATGTTGAACGGGGCGGGTTTGCCCGCCACGAACCGCAGTTCCTCCTCCGGGACCGCCAGCCGCAGCGCCGGGAACCGGCGCGCCAGGATCGGCAGCGCCACCCGCAGTTCGAGCCTCGCCAGCGGAGCCCCGACACAGTGGTGGATGCCGTGCCCGAAAGCGAGATGCCCCGGGCTGTTCTCCCGGGTGATGTCGAACTTGTCGCCGAGCGCGCGATTGACCGCCAGCATCGAACAGGTCAGCACGTCACCGGCGTGGATCTCGTATCCGGCGATGTTCAGGTCGACGAGCGCCGTCCGGGGAGACGGCGCCTCGACGATCGTCGGGAAGCGAAGGACTTCCTCGGTCGCGCTGTCCACCAGCTCCGGGCGCTCGCGCAACAAGGACAGCTGGGCGGGATTCGTCGCGAACAGGAGCACCGCCATCGCCAGCTGGGCGGCCATCTGCTCGACGGCCACGATCAGGATCGCCTCGGCGAGCCCCGAAAGTTCCTCGTCGCTGACCTTCTCCCCGTGCTCGCGCACGATGAAGCCGATCAATTCGTCGCCGGGATCGCGGCGTTCGCGGGCGGCGAGCTTTTCGCAGTAGTTGACGACGCCAAGGCTCGACTGGGCCCGCTGCTTGGGGATCCGGCTCTCCCGGCTGTCCCGGATCATCCGTGACAGATCGGCCTGATCGTCACGTGGGACTCCGAGGAACTCGCAGGCGATGAGCGCCGGGATGGGCCAGCCCGCGTACCGGACGAAGTCGATCGGCGCGCCCATGCTCTCCAGGTCGTCCAGGCCCTCTTCGATGACTTCTTCGACCCGCGGCCGCAACCGCTCGATCCGGCGGACGCTGAACGCCCCGGCCACCGTCCCGCGCAGACGGGTGTGGTCCGGCGGGTCGTAGGCCTGCAGGATCCCCGGCAGGTGGGCGCGGTCCGCCTCGTCGTCGACCGGTCGCATCGAGCTGAACCGCGTGGCGTCGGCGAGGATCTCGCGCACCTCGTCGTACCCGGTGACCAACCATTGCCTGCGGCCGTTCAGTCCCGTCTCCGTGTCGTACCTGTGCAGCGGGCCTTCTTGGTGCAACGCCCAGAGCTCCGGCGCCGGATCGAGCCGGATCCGCTGATGCGGCAAGGGAACTACCATGATTCTCCTCAGGCTTTCTGGCGTTACCAGTCGAGCGGCAGGGCTTCCACGTCGAACGGTGGCGGTCCGAACTTGAGCTTGCGATCGGGCTCGGCGAGCCTCAGTTTGGGAAAACGCCGAGCCAGCGCCGGAATCGCCTCCCGGAACACCATCTCCGCCAGTGGCCTGCCGAGGCAGTGGTGGATCCCGTGCCCGAACGAGACATGCGGCGACTTCTCCCGGGTGATGTCGAATTCGTCCTCTCGCGCGGGGAACTTCGCGCGGTTCGCCCCGAGCAGGGAACACGTGACGGTGTCACCGGCCTTGACGAGACGGCCGCCGATCGTCACGTCCTCCTTCGCGATACGAGGGTGGAGCTTCTCGTCGGTGGTGAGATACCGGTTCAGCTCTTCCAGCCAGTCCGGGATCGTGTCCGGCTGGTCCCGCAGGATGTCGAACTGCTCCGGGAAATCGACCATCAGCAACGCGCCCGCCGCGAGGAAACGGGCCACCTGGTCGCCGCCGGCGCCCATGATGAACGCGGCCACCCCGGCCAGTTCCGCGTCGGTGATCTCGTCGCCGTGTTCGCGCACCACGACCCCGAACAGGTCGTCACCGGGATCGCGGCGCACGCGGGCGACGGCCTTGTTCATGTACTGCATGTACTTGTTGCCCGCCGCGTTGCGCCGTTTGTCGGTCCGCTCGGTGCGGCTGGCGTGCAGCGTGCGGGACAGATCCGCCTGGTCGTCCCGCGGGATGCCGAGGAAGTCGCAGGTCGCCGTCGTGGCGATCGCCCAGCCGAAATGCGGGACGAAATCCACCGGGCCGCCCATGTCCTCGATGGTGTCCAAGGCGTCTTCGACGATCTGCGTGACCTCGGGCCGGAAACCCTGCATCCGCCGCATGGTGAACGGCGGGGTGACCAGCCGTCGCAGGCGTGTGTGGTCCGGCGGGTCGTAGTGGGTGAGAAAGCCCGGCCAGGCGATACCTGCCGCGGTCCCGCCGTAGATCAGGCGCGCGCTGAACTTGTCCGAGCTGAGGACCTGGCGGACCTCGTCGTATCCGGTGGCGAGCCACGCCGTCCGCCGTTCTTCGTCTTCCTCGGTGCCCAAGGCGGAGATGGGGCCTTCGGCCATCAGGGCGAGGAGTTCGGCCCCCGGATCGAATCGGTTCCTCCGGTGGATTTCCAGGCCCTTGACGACGTTGAGCTCCTCGAACACGGCAGTTCCTTTCGCGATCGGGGCCGGCGCGCGCGGAATGATGTTCTCGGCCTGCCGGACGGGCGTCGAGTTCGTCCAACCGTCCGGGTCTGCTCGGGCGGGGGCTGAAGGACGCTTTCCCCGCATGAGATGCGAGGAAAGCGCCCTTCACCGCGTGTCACGCGGGGAAAGTCCCCTTCGCCGAGGCTCGTCCAACCGCCCGGATTGTGCGGCTGGACACCCTCCGCTCAGCCGTTGACTTCGGCGATCAGGCTCTTCGGCCGCAGGTCGGTCCAGTTCTCCTCGACGTAGGCGAGGCATTCCTGGCGCGAGGCCTCCCCGTGGACGCGGGTCCAGCCGGCGGGCACCTCGGCGAACGTCGGCCAGAGCGAGTGCTGGCCCTCGTCGTTCACCAGCACGAAAAAGGAACCGTCTTCGTTGTCAAAGGGGTTGCTCATGATTGCTTTTCCTTTCACGCGCCCGGCCGGGGCCGGAGCTTCTCGGCGACGATGGACCCAATCTGGACCAACGCCGCGGGTTGCACCATGTCGTAATGGTTGGTCGGGATCTCGTGGTGTTCGATCGTGCCGCTGGTGAAGTCCTTCCAGCCGGCGACGGCCTCCGACACGGGCAGGTGGGCAGGCCGGTCCTCCGAGGCGACGAACAGCAGGATGTCGCCGTTGAACGGCGAGGCCGTGTGCTGCGGCCCGACCTTCCAGAGGTTCTTCATGACCGCTTCCAGCCGCTCCCGGGCACCGGGGCCCTGGACCATGCCTCCGGCGAGCTCCAGATCCTGCTGTTTCCGTTTCTGGAGGCCGTCTTCGTCGCGCGCCGCCTCTTCGGTCACCGTGCCGGTCGCGTTCCGTCCCATGTAGACGGGATAGGCGTCGAGCAGCGCGAGCAGGCCGGGTTCTTCCCCGTCTGCTTCGAGCATCGCGGCCATCGCCTGCGCGATCCGGCCGCCGAGCGACCAGCCGAGCAGGTGGTACGGCCCGGTCGGCTGCACGGCACGGATGTGCTCGAGGTAGTCGGCCGCCATCTCTTCGACGCTCTCGGGCAGGCGTTCGGTCCGCGCGAGGCCGCGTGCCTGCACGCCGTAGACCGGCTGGTTCGCGGGCAGATGCCGCAGCAGCGGCCCGTAGTTCCAGCTCAGCCCGCCGCTCGCGTGCACGCAGAACAGCGGCGGCCGGTCTCCGCCTGCTTGCAGCGGCAACAGGATCTCGTAGTCACCCGTCTTCACCGAGGTGCTCGTGCGCCGCCGCTCCCCCACCACGATCAGGGTCTTGGCCGGGGTCTTGCGGGCGAGCAGGCCGGTGTTCAGCATCCGGTGCCCCGGCTCGCCGAACGGGCAGGGCTCACCGGACTTGCCCTCGTCCACCGCCGGCCCGGTGACGTAAAGGTCGCCGACGACGCCAGGAGCGACAGGTCGCTTCTGGCCGTCGAGCACCAGCGCGCCGAGCTGACCCAGCTCCGCGACCACCGGAGGCACTTCGCCCGCCCACCGTGCCGGCGCGATCGCCGGACGGCCGCGTTCGGTCTCGTCGAGGAACAGGTCCAGCTCGCTGATCCGCCGCTGGGGATCCTCCGCGACCTGCTCCAGGACGTGGACCAGCCGCCGCGCGACCGATTCCGCCGTCGCCTCGTCGAAAAGGTCGGCGGCGTAACGAAGAGTGCCTTCGAGACCGTCCTCGTTGTCGTCCTCGTCGAGCCGCTCGGTGAGCTTGAACGCGAGATCCAGTTCCGTGGCCTCGGTTCCGCCGGGTTCGACGCTGGTGCGCAGCGCGGGCAGTTCCGCCGCGTCCCACGCGCCGATGTCCTCCTCGTCCACCTCCAGCCCCACCTGGAACACCGGGTGGCGGGACAGCGAGGCGGGCAGGTCCAGCAGGTCGGCGATCCGCTCGAACGGGACGTCCAGCTGCTGGCGCGCACCCCGGACGGCCTCCTGCACCCGCGTGACGACCTCGAGGAAGGTCGGGTCACCGGAGAGATCCGTGCGCAGGGCGAGTGGCCGCGCGAACGGCCCGATCATCGGCTCGAGGTCGATGAGGTCCTCGTCCCGCGCCAGCTTCGTCCCGATCACCAGGTCTTCGCCCGCGCCGAATTTGCTCAGCAGCATCGCGAGCGCGGCGTGCACGACGTGGATCGTGTCGGCGCCGAGCCGTTCCACCGCTTCGGTCAGCCGGTCGTACGGCCCGGCGCCCAGCCGCAGCGCGACCGTGCCCGCCCGCCGCGACGGGACGGCCGGACGCGGCCGGTCGAACGGGAGCACCGTCTCGCCTTCGATCCCGGTCAGGGTGTCCCGCCAGAAGGCG
Organism: Amycolatopsis coloradensis; assembly: GCF_037997115.1. NCBI lineage: Bacteria > Bacillati > Actinomycetota > Actinomycetes > Pseudonocardiales > Pseudonocardiaceae > Amycolatopsis > Amycolatopsis coloradensis. Next base: position 62,355 of record NZ_CP150484.1, on the reverse strand, counting down.
ACCTGTTCGTTGATCAGGCTGCCCTGTTCGTCCTCGTCCGCGAGCAGTCGCTGCTCCCAGATCGCGTAGTCGGCGAACTGCAGCGCCAGCGGCGCGCGCTCCGGGACGCGGCCCGAACGCCGGGCGCCGTAAGCGGCCGCCAGATCGCGGAAGAACACGTCGAGCGAGTCGTCGTCGGCGAGGATCCGGTGCAGCCGCAGGTGCAGTACGTGTTCCTTCTCCGCGAGCGCGAAAAGGTCGCAGCGCCAAGGAACTTCGGTGGTGAGATCGAAGACCGACGCGCGCAGTCCGGCGAGCAGGCCGGGAAGCTCTTCCTCGGTGGCGGGCACCGGGGTCAGCTCGATGGCCGCGGGCTCGTGGACGAGCTGCCGGACGTTCTGCGCGTCTCCCGGGAAGGTCGTGCGCAGCACCTCGTGCCGGGCGGCGATGTCGCCGAGTGCCGCCGCCAGCGCGGCCACGTCCAGCCTGCCGCGCAGGCGCAGCGCGACCGAGATGTGCAGACCGGCGGTCTCCTCGCCGGGGCTGGCCAGCAGCCAGGACCTGAGCTGCCGTGCGGTGAGCGGAACCCGCTCCGGCCGCTCGGCGGGCTCCAGCGCGGGACGGGACTTCGCGGCGAGCGCCCTCGCGACACCGGCGGGCGTCGGCGAGGAGAACAGCTGCCGGATGGGCAGGTCCACGCCGATCACTTCGCGGATCCGCGCGATGAGCCGCATCGCCAGCGCCGAACTGCCGCCGAGGTCGTGGAAAGCGTCGTCGACACCCACGTTGTCGACGCCGAGGATCTCGGAGAACAGCTCGCAGAGCACCTTTTCGGATTCGCTCTCCGGCGCCTTCTCCGAAGCGCGACCCGCGAGATCCGGGGCGGGCAAAGCCCGTCGGTCCACCTTGCCGTTGGGAGTGACGGGCAGACCGGGCAGGGCGACGACCGCCATCGGGACCATGTACGCGGGCAGGACCAAGCCCATCTGGCGCCGGATCTCCTCCGGACCGGCGTCGCCGCCGTCGGAGACGAAGTACCCCACCAGCCGCTTCTCCCCCGGCTGGTCCTCGCGCGCCATGACGACGGCCTCGACCACGCCCGGCTGGGCCGCCAGCACGGACTCGACCTCGCCCAGTTCGACCCGGTAGCCGCGGATCTTCACCTGGTCGTCGGCGCGTTCGAGGAACACTACCTCGCCGTCGCGGGTCCAGCGGGCCAGGTCGCCGGTGCGGTACATGCGTTCGCCCGGAAGGAATGGGCAGGCCACGAAACGCTCGGACGTCAGGCCCGGGCTGTCGAGATATCCGCGTGCCAGTCCCGTTCCCGCGATGTACAGCTCGCCCGCCACACCAGGGGCGACCGGCCGCAGGAACGCGTCGAGGAGGTAGATCCGGCGGTTCGTCATGGGGTGACCGATCGGCAGTTCCCGGTCGACGACGTCACCGGGTTCGATCGGGAGCCACGTCGCGCACAGGGTGGTCTCTGTCGGCCCGTAGGTGTTGCGCACCCGAAGGTTCGGCTGGGCCCGCCGCAGGTTCTCCACGGACTGCGCGGGAACGACGTCGCCGCCGGTGCCGATTTCGACCAGGCCGTCGAAGCATTCCGGCGACGTCTCCGCGAGCGCGCGGAAGGTGCCGGCGGTGAGGTGGACGTAGTTCGCGCCGCGGGCGACGGCCTGCCGCACCCCGGCCGCGTCCAGCACACCCGGCTCGGTGAGCAGGACACGGGCCCCCGTCGAAAGCGGCACCCACATCGCGTACAGCGACGGGTCGAAGACGTGCGTCGCGTGCATGAGGACGCCGTCGCCGGGGCCGATCTGCCAGCCCTGGTCACCGGCCAGACCCGCGACGCCACCGTGCGGGATCCCCACGCCCTTGGGCAGGCCGGTGGAGCCGGAGGTGTACATGACGTACGCCAGGTCGTCCGCGCTCGGCCGGAATTCCGTTGCGGTGGCAGCGAAAGCGTCGATGGCGGCCCGTGTTTCCGGCGCGTCGAGGACGATCGCGTCCTTCGGCACGACGCCACTGGTGGCCTGGGTGCACACGACGACCGAGACCGCGGAGTCGTCGAGGATGAACGCGATCCGCTCGGCCGGGTACTCGACGTCGACCGGGACGTACGCGGCGCCCGCCTTCCAGATCGCCAGGAACGCGATGAGCAGCTCCGGCGACCGCTCCATCGCCACGCCGACGCGGTCGCCACGGCCGACACCGCGGTCGGCGAGGTGCGCGGCCAGCCGGTTCGAGGCCTGGTCGACCTCGGCATAGGTGAGGTCCGCGCCCGCGGCGTCGGTGATCGCCACCGCTTCGGGCGCCTCGGCCACCCGCCGCGCGAACAGTTCGACGACGGAGTCGCCCGGCACCGGCCCCTCGGTCGCGTTGAATTCCTCCACCACCAAGGCACGTTCGGCCTCGCTCAGCAGCGTCAACCGGCCGACGAGGACGTCGGGCTCGGCGACCAGCCGCTCCAGCACCCGGGCCAGCGCACCGACGACCGACCCGGCGACCTTTTCGTCGAACAGGCCGCGGTCGTAGTCCAGGATGAGCGGCATCTGCTCACCGGGACCGGTGACCAGGGTGAACGGATAGTGCGAGGAATTGCGTCCCCGCTTGACCGGCCGCAGGGTCAGGCCGTCGTGAGCCTGCCCGAGGCCCTTGCGGGGGAAGTTCTCGTAGATGACGAGCGTGTCGAACACCGCGCCGGGTCCGACGACGGCCTGCACGTCCTGGAGGCCGAGGTGCTGGTGGGCCATGAGGGCGGACTGGTCGCGCTGCAGTTCGGCGAACAGGTCGACGGCCCGCTTCCCGCCGTCGAGCCGCACGCGTACCGGCAGGGTGTTGAGCAGCTGGCCGACCATCGATTCGACACCCGCCAGTTCGGCGGGTCGGCCCGAAGCGGTCGCACCGAACACCACGTCGGTACGCCCGGCGAGCTGCGACAGCACGACCGCCCACGCACCCTGCACGACGGTGTTCAGCGTGAGGTCGTGGCCGCGCGCGAGATTCGCCAGCCCGTCGGTGAGTTCCGTGGACAGCTCGACGATCGCGGTGTCGATCTCCGGCACCCGGCCGGGGTCGGCGGGCGCGACCGCGGTGGGCGTATCGACCCCGGCGAACTCCTCGCGCCAGGCAGCACGGGCGATTTCCTTGTCCTGCTTGCCGAGCCAGGCGAGATAGTCCCGATAGGACACTGTGGGCGGCAGCCCGGACGCGTCCCCGCCCGCCGCGTAGATCGCGGCGAGCTCGCGGTGGATGATCGGCATCGACCAGCCGTCGGTCAGCACGTGGTGCAGCGTGTGCACGAGCCGGTGGCGGTCCGGGCCGAGCCGGATCAGATGCAGCTTCATCAGCGGCGCCACCTCGATGCGGAGCCGCTCGGCCAGCTCGTCCGCGGCCAGCCGTTCGACCTCGCTGTCGAGGATGTCCTCCGGCAGTCCGGTGAGATCCGTTTCGCGCCAAGGGATCTGCGCGTCCCGCGTGATGACCTGCACCATCTGCGCGCCGCTGACGTAACGGAAACAGGCCCGCAGCGCGGCGTGCCGGTCGACCAGCGCCTGCCACGACGCCCTCAGCAGGGCGGCGTCGAGCGGGCCGTCGATGCCGTAGACGGTCTGCACGGTGTAGGTGTCGGGCCCCTCGTCGTCGAGGGCGGTGTGATAGAGCATTCCCTCCTGCAGCGGGGAAAGAGGCCAGACGTCCTCCACGCTGGAACGCGGCTTCGCGCGAGTGTCGTCAACGGTCACGATCTGCTCCTTGGTGAGGTGGGTGGGGAACGCGCGTTCGTGATGGGGCTCGTGAGTGGCAAGGACAACTTGTAACTGTTATCATCTGCCATGCGTTTCTNTCGTGAGTGGCAAGGACGGTTAGAACCGTCCTTGCCACTCACGAGAACCCGGCCTCAAGCTGCTCCAACTGATCCGCGGAAAGCGCGACAAGCGAGCCTCCGGTGGGCTCCGCCTCCGGTTCCGGGGTGCTCTCGCCTTCGGCCGGGATCTCCTTGACGAGCGTCGCCAGCCGTTCCGGTGTCTTCTCTTCGAACACCTGCCACGGGCTCAGTTCCAGCCCTTCGCGGCGGGCGCGGGCCGACAGCTGCATCGAGATGATCGAGTCGCCACCCAGTTCGAAGAAGCTGTCGTCGGGCCCGACCTGCTCCAGGCCGAGCACCTCCGCGAACAGCTCGCACAGCTTCGCCTCCATGGCCGTGCGCGGGTCGCGGCCGGAGGACAGGCCGGAGAAGTCGGGTGCCTGGAGCGCCCGGTGGTCGAGCTTGCCGTTCGGGGTGAGCGGCATCTTCTCCAGCGCCACGAACGCCGCGGGCATCATGTACTCCGGCAGCCGTCCGGCCGCCATCTCGCGCAGCACCGAAGTGAGCGAGCCGTCGGCCTCGTCGGCGGGCACAACGTAGGCCACCAGCCGTTTGTCGCCCGGCCCGTCCCGGTGCACGGCGACCGCCACCTGGGCGACGCCCGGATGCTCGGCCAGCACGTTCTCGATCTCCGCGGGCTCGACCCGGTAGCCGCGCACCTTCACCTGCGCGTCGACGCGGCCGACGAAGATCAGCTCTCCGTCGGGATCCCAGCGGAACCGGTCGCCGGAGCGGTACATGCGCTCGCCCGGCGAGAACGGGTCGGCGACGAACCGTTCCGACGTCAGTCCCGGCCGTCCGAGATACCCGCGGGCGAGTCCGGCGCCCGCGATGTACAGCTCGCCCGCCACCCCCGGCGGCACGGGCTGCAGGTACGCGTCGAGGATGTAGTGCTTCACGTTCCGGATCGGACCGCCGAGCGGGACGACCTCGTGTCCCGGCGACAACGGGGCGCTCATGGTCGAGCAGATCGTCGTCTCGGTGGGGCCGTACGCGTTGATGAACCGGCGGCCCGGCGACCAGCGGTCGACCAGCGCGGGGGTGCACACCTCGCCGCCGGTCAGCACGCCGCGCAGGGTGTCCGGCAGATCCTCCTCGACCGCCAGCACACTCGGCGACACCGTGAGGTGGGTGATCTCCCACTGCCGCAAGGCATCGCCGAGGGTCACCCGGGGCGGCATGCTCTCCGCGTCGGCCAGCACCAGGGTCGCGCCGGCCAGCAGGGACATGTACAGCTCCGAAACGATGGCGTCGAAGCCGATCGCGGACAGCTGCAGGACCCGCGAGGACGACGTCACACCAAGGCGTTCGATATGCGCCGTCGCCAGGTTCCCGAGCCCGGAATGAGTGACCTGGACGCCCTTCGGCACCCCAGTCGAACCGGACGTGTAGATCACGTACGCCGCGTCGGTCGCCTTCACCGACGGCAGCACGACCGACGGATCCGCGGCGGGCAGTTCGTCCAGCAGCAGGATTTCGCCGTCGAACTTCGACGGCACGACCGCCCGGGTCGCCGCCGTGCACACCAGGACCTCCGGCGCCGAACTGGTCAGCATCAGCTCGATCCGCTCGGCCGGATAGTCCGGGTCGACCGGGACGAACGCCCCGCCCGCGAACGTCACGCCCATCATGGTCACCACGAGTTCGGCCGACCGCTCGACCAGCACCCCGACCCGGGTCTCCCGCCGGACACCCAGCCCGACGAGCAACCGCGCCAGCGTCTCGACCTCGTCGAGCAGCCCGCCGTAGGTCAGGGTGCGCTTCGCGTCCTCGATCGCCACCGCGTCGCGCGACCGCTCCACCTGACGGCGGAACAACACCGGCAGGGTCTCGGCCTCGAACGGCACCTCGGTCCGGTTCCACTCCTCGATCACCAGACGGCGCTGCTCCGGCCCGATCAGGGCGACCCTCCCGACCGGCACCCGCGGCTCGGTGACCACCTGGTCGAGCGCCCGGATGATCGAAGCGACGATCTCCTCGATCCGCGTCCGGTCGAACACGTCCGGCCGGTAGATCACCTCACCGTGGACGCCGCCGCCCTCGGAAGCGCGGATGGACAACGGATAGTGCCCGGTGTCGTCCGGGATCCCCGCCGGGCGCAGGGCGAGGACGTCGGGATCGTCGGACGGCGGGGGCGGCGGCGGGTAGTTCTCGAACACCACGATCGTGTCGAAGGCCGCGCCGGGGCCGGCGAGCTGGTTGATCTCGGTCAGTCCGACGTGCTGATGCGGCATCAGCGCGACCTGGCGTTCCTGCAGATCCGCCAGCATCTCCAGGAACGGCTGGGCGCCGGTGAGCCGGGCCCGGACCGGCAGCATGTTCATGAACAGGCCGACCGCCGATTCGACACCGGGGATCTCGACCGGCCGTCCGGCCACCGTGGTCCCGAAGACGACGTCGTCGCGTCCGGTCAGCCTGGCCAGCAGAAGTGCCCACACGCCTTGGAAAAGCGTGTTCGTCGTGACGCCGTGCCGCCGGGTGAACTCCATCAGGCGAGCGCTGAGGTCGTCGTCGAGTTCGAAGCGGACGCGGTCCGGCTCGATGGGCACGGCGATCGTGTCCGGCGGCACCACGTGGGTCGCCTCGTCGAGCCCGGCGAGTTCGGTCCGCCACGCCTCCTTCGCGACCACCTTGTCCTGACGGGAAAGCCAGGCGAGGTACTCCCGGTACGACGTCGGCGTGGGCAGCTGCCGGTCATCTTCGTACGCTGCCATCACCTCGCCGAGGAAGACCGGAAGCGACCAGCCGTCGGCCGAGATGTGGTGCGACCGGAGCACCAGCCGGTGCCTGCGCTCGGTGAACCGCACCAGATGCAGGTGTAGCAGCGGCGCCTTCGCCAGGTCGAACCGCTCGGCGTGGGATGCCGCCGCGAGCCGCTCGAATTCCGCCAGCGCCTCGTCCTCGGGCAGGTGGGACAGGTCGGTTTCCTGCCACGGCACCGGAACATCGCGGACGACGGCCTGGACGGCGGTCCCCGAGCCGAGGCGGTGGAAACCCGCCCGCAGCGCGGGATGCCGGTCGAGCAGGGTCTGCCACGCCGCGCGGAACCGGGCGACGTCCAGCGGCCCGTCGAGGATGATGTCACGGATACCGGCGTAGACGTCCGGCCCGCGCTCGTCGACCGCGTGGAACAGCAACCCTTCCTGCAGCGGGGAAAGCGGCCAGATGTCGTGCAGGCTCGGGACGAGGGCCTCGACGTCCGTCACCTCCTGCTGCGTCAGCGTGATGAGCGGGAAGTCCGACGGCGTGTGTCCTCCCGCGCCGCCCTCGGCGTGGATGGCGAGCCCGGTCAGCATCTCCAGCCACGCCTGGCCGAGCGACTCGGCGTCGGCTTCCCCGAGCAGCCGTTCCGCCCAGGTGATGGTCAGGGTGAACTCGGGTCCGTCCGGTCCGTCGAGCACCACCGCGTCGATCTCGACGGCGTGCCGCAGCGGCAGGTCGTCCTCCGCCGTGCCGCCGATGGTCCCGGCCAGCTGCCAGGGTTCCGCGTCGCCTTCGGGCCGGGGCGAGAACCGCCCGAGGTAGTTGAAGCCGATCTCCGGCGACGGCAGTGCCGCGAGCACCTTCCCGGCCTCGTCGTCGAGATACCGCAGCATCCCGTAGCCGATCCCGCCGTCGGGCACGGCTCGCACGTTTTCCTTGACCTGCTTCAGCAACCGGCCGGGCGCGTCCGCCCCGGAGGTGTCCAACCTCAGCGGATGGACGTCGGTGAACCAGCCGAGCGTCCGCGACAGGTCCATTCCGTCGAGGGGCTGACGGCCGTGGCCTTCGACGTCCACCACGACAGCGGTGCCGCCGCGCCACTGGGTGACCGCACCGGCGAGGGTGGCCAGCAGCACCTCGTGGATACCGCAGTGGAAAGCCGTGGTGGCCTTCTCCGCGAGCACGCTCGCGCGATCCCACGGCAGGGTCCACGAGCGGCGTCCCGAGGTCGCGATGGTGTCGCGCTGGGGGTCGAGTTCGCCGACCCGCGCCTGCGCGCCGTCGAGGATCTCCTTCCAGGTCTCCAGTTCCCCGGCCCGCTGCGGCGCCTGATCGGCCAGCGTCCGCGCCCAGCGCCGGAACGAAACGGGCGGCGGGTCGAGCACCGGTTCCTCGCAGGCCGCTTGCAGATCGGCCAGCAGGACACGCCACGACACGACGTCGACCGCGAGGTGATGGGCGGCCAGCACGAGCCGCCCCTCGGCTCCCGCGTCCACCCAAACGGCCTGGAACATCACGCCCGCGACGGGGTCGAGCCGTCCGGCGGCCTCGTGCGCGTGGCGTTCCGCGATCTCGTCGAGGTCGCCGTCGCCCACCTCGACCCGCCGAAGCACTGCGGCGGCGTCTACGGTTCCCCGCTCGGCCACGACCAGGCGGTCCTCAATGACCCTGCTCCGCAGCAGGTCGTGGGTGTCGATCACCGCACGCAGCCCGGCCGTCAGCTTCGTCTCCGTCAGGTCGCCGGGCACGCCCGCCGTCACCCACTGCGCCAGCGCGCCCCGCGACATCGCGCCTGGGTCGCGTTCGAGCAGCGCCCGCACGACCGGCGTCCACGGCACCTCACCGACACCGTCGGCGACCTCGGGCTGCCGAACACCGCCGCGTTCGGCGACGGCCGCGATCCCCGCGGGGGTCTTCTGTTCGAAGACCTGCTTGGCACCGAAGACGAAATCCTCGCGCCGGGCGCGGGCGGCCAGGCGCATCGAGAGGATCGAGTCGCCGCCCAGTTCGAAGAAGCTGTCGTCCACGCCGACCCGGTCCAGCCCGAGGATCTCGGCGAAGAGATCGGTCATCACGCGTTCGGCTTCGGTCCGCGGTTCACGACCGGCCGATTTGCCGGCGAATTCGGGGGCGGGCAGGGCGGCGCGGTCGATCTTTCCGTTGAGGGTCAAGGGGAAGGTGTCCAGCACCAGTACCACCGCGGGCACCATGAACTCCGGCAGCCGCTCCGCGAGCCGCGCGCGGAGTGCCTCGGAGTCCAGTGCCGATTCCGCGGTCACATAGGCGATCAGCCGCTTCTCGCCGGGACGTTCTTCCCGCGCCACCACGACCGCCTGCGCGACGTCGGGCAGCGCGGTCAACGCCGCCTCGATCTCCCCCGGTTCGACGCGGTAGCCGCGGATCTTCACCTGGGAGTCGGCCCGGCCGCCGAACAGCAGCTCGCCGTCTTCGGTCCAGCGCGCGAGGTCGCCCGTGCGGTACATGCGCTCACCGGCGGCGAAAGGGCTGGCGACGAACCGTTGCGCCGTCGCGCCGGAGGCGCCCAGATAACCGTGCGCCAGACCGGCACCGGCGAGGTACAGCTCGCCGGTCACGCCCGGCGCCACCGGCTGGAGGAAAGCGTCGAGTACGTACGCCTGCCTGCCGGCCAGCGGTCCGCCGATCGGGAGGACACTGCCCGTTTCGGCGCCGGGTTCGAGGACGAGCCAGGTGGCGCACAGGGTGATCTCGGTGGGGCCGTACAGCTGGCGGAACCGGACGTCCGGGCAGGCGCGGCGCATCCGTTCGACGGAGGCGAGCGGCACCGCGTCGCCGCCGGTCAGGATCTCCCGCAGTCCGGCGAAGGATTCCGGTGCTTCCTCGGCCACCACACGGAAGGTCCCGGCCGTCAGGTGGATCGTGGTGACACCGCGCTCGACCGCTTCCCGCACCCGCTGCGCGTCGACCGCGCCCGGCTCCGCGACCACCACGGCGGCCCCGCTCACCAGCGGCACCCAGATCTCGACCAGCGACGCGTCGAACGCGTGGGAAGCGTGCAGCAGCACCCGATCCCCCGGCCCCTGTGACCAGCCCGGGTCACCCGCCAGCGCCGCGACACTGCCGTGCGGCACCGCGACACCCTTGGGCACGCCGGTCGACCCCGACGTGTACATCACGTAGGCCGTGTCGTGCGCGCCGACGGTGACCGGCGGCGCGGCGTGCTCCGTCTCGCCCATGACGACCGGCTCGACGCCGTCCGGCACCGAATCGCGGCTCGCCGCCACGCAGATCGCCAGCGCCGCACGGGAATCGGCCAGCATCCGCTCGATCCGTTCCGCGGGGTAGTCCACGTTCACCGGGACCTGCGCCGCGCCGGCCTTCCAGACCGCGAGCAGCGCGACGAGCAGGTCCGCGCCGCGTTCCATCACGACGCCGACGCGGTCACCGCGCCGGACACCCCGCGCGGCCAAGTACCCGGCCAGCCCATCGGATTCGCGGTCGAGCTCGGCGTAGGACAGGGTGCGTTCTCCGTCGACGACCGCCACTGCGTCCGGGGATTCCCCGGCCCGCCGCCGGAACAGCTCCGGCACGGTGACACCCGTCGTCGCCTCGCCCGTCGCGTTCCACCGCTCCACCACGGACTCGCGTGCCGTTTCGCTCGTCACGCCGAGGCGTCCCACGGGAAGCGAAGCCTCCGCCGGCACCCGCTCCAGTACCCGGACGACCTGCCTGGCGACCTCGGCCGCCGTTCCCGCGTCGATCCGGTCGGGCCGGTAGGCCATGCGGATCAGCAGGCTCTTGCCGGGCGAAACGCTCATGGTCAGCGGATAACCGGTGCCGGTCCTGGTCTCGACCGAGCTGATCGAGACACCGCCTTCGTCGCCGAGACCATCGGCGTCGTGCGGGTAGTTCTCGATCATCACGATGGTGTCGAAGACCGCGCCCGCCCCCACCGCGCGCTGCACCTGCGACAGCCCCAGGTACTGGTGCTCGGTCAACGCGGACTGCCGGGCCTGGAGATCCTGGAGCATTTCCAGCACCGGCAGGTCACCGTCGAGGCGCACGCGCACCGGGACGGTGTTGATGAACATCCCCACCATCTGTTCCACGTCCGGCACGTCCGCGGGGCGCCCGGAAACGACCGTCCCGAACACGACGTCCGTCCGGGCGGCCAGCCGCGACAGGACCAGCGCCCACGCGCCCTGCACGACCGTGCTCAGCGTCAAGCCGTGACCGCGGGCGAAGCCGGTGAGGTTCCGCGTCGCCGTCTCGGGCAGCAATTCGGCGTGCTCACCCGGCACGACCATCGCCTTGTCCGCGTCGGCGTCCACCACGGTCGGCTCGTCGGAACCGGCGAGTTCGGCCCGCCACGCCGCCTGGGTCGCCTGCTCGTCCTGGCGGCTCAGCCAGGTCAGATAGTCCTTATAGGACGGTGACTTCGACGGGGCTTGCCCGCCCGCGTAGGCGATCGACACCTCGCCCAGGACGAGCGGCGTGGACCAGCCGTCGAGGAGGACGTGGTGCGACGTCAGCACGAACCGGTGCCGCACCGGGCTGAGCTTGATCAGCATCAGCCGGAGCAGCGGCGCCTTGGTCACGTCGAACCGCTCCGCCTGGTCTTCGGCGAGCAGGCGTTCGATCTCCGCGGCCGCGTCCGTCTCCCCGACGTGGGAAAGATCGACCTCACGCCAAGGAATTTCCGCTTTTCCGGCGACGACCTGCACCGGCTCGCCGGAGGCCAGCTGGTGGAAACCCGTCCGGAGCGAATCGTGCCGGGCGACCACCTGGTTCCACGCGGCGCGCAGCCGACCGGCGTCGAGCGGCCCGTCGAGGTCGAGGATCCGCTGGCTCTGGTAGACGTCGACGCCGTCGTCGGCGACGGCCCGTTCGAAGAGCATGCCTTCCTGCAGCGGCGAAAGCGGCCAGATGTCGGTCAGGCCCGGCGTCGCGGCTTCCAGCTCGGTCACGTCCTGCTGCGCCAGCTCGACGAGCGCGAAGTCGGACGGCGTGTGCCCACCGGCGGCCGGATCGGCGGCGAGCCCGGTCAGCATCTCCAGCCAGGCCTCGCCGAGGCGTTCCACCGTGGCGGGGTCGAGGTCCCGGCCGTCGATGGCGAGCCCCAGCCGGGGCCCGTCCGGCGTGTCCTGAACCTCCGCGCCGACCTCGACGGGGTGCGCCAGGATCATGTCCGGGCCGCCGCCGAGCGGACCTTCGCCCGCCGGCTGCCACGCCCTGTCCTTGGCGGAAAGACTTGTCCTGCCGAGATAGTTGAAGCCGATCTGCGCGGACGGCAGCTCCGCGAGCCTGGCGCCGGTGTCGGCGTTGAGGTAGCGCAGCAGTCCGTAGCCGAGCCCGTCACCAGGGACGGCGCGGATCTGTTCCTTCGCCGTCTTCAGCAGCTCTCCCGAGCCGACGTGGAAGCGGACCGGGTGCACACTCGTGAACCAACCCACGGTGCGAAGCAGGTCCTCGCCGTCGGTGGCCTCACGGCCGTGGCCTTCGACGTCCACCAGCACCGCGCCGCCGGTCCCGCGCAGCCGCGTCACCGCACCCGCGAGACCCGCCAGCAGGACGTCCTGGATCCCGCAGTGGAAGGCGTTCGGCAGCCGGGTCAGCAGGTCGTTCGCCACGTCGCCGGACAGCGTCGCGGACCACGAGTGCGTCTTCCCCGGGCTCAGCTCCACGGCCGGTTCCGCGCCGTCGAGGAGGGCGATCCACTGCTCGGTTTCGGCCACGGTGCGCTCGTCGCGCGCCTGCTCGGCCAGCCTCCGCGCCCACTGCCGGTATGGCGTCGCCACGGGTTCGAGCGCCGCGTCTTCGTAGGCCGAGCGCAGATCGGGCAGCAGGATTCCCCACGAGACCGCGTCCACGGCCAGGTGATGCGCCACCAGCGCCAAGCGGCCCTGCCCGGCTTCCGGGGAGTCGATCCACACCGCGCGCAGCATGGTCCCGGCCGCCGGATCCAGCGCGGCCGTCGCCTTGCGGACCTCGCGTTCGGCGGCCTCGTCCAGGTTCTCGGCGACCACCCGCGTCACGAGGGCGGCCGCGTCCACCGCACCCGGCTCGGGCACGATCAGCCGTCCCGATTCCACCCGTGCCCGCAGCAGATCGTGGGTGTCCAGCACGGCCTGCACGGCCTTGACCAGCGCGTCCTGGTCGAAGCCCTCGGGGGTGACGATCACCCTCGCCTGCGCGAAGCCGGGGCGCACGGCGTTCTCGCCCAGAGCGAGCATCACCGGTGTCATCGGGATCTCGCCGACGCCTGTGTCCACAGTGGAGGGTTTTGCCGGAGCTTCCTTGGCCAGCGCCGCCAGCCGCTCGGGCGTCCGGTGCTCGAACACCAGCCGCGGCGTCAGGGAAATCCCCTCCCGCCGGGCGCGGGCCGCCACCTGCATCGACGAGATCGAGTCGCCACCCAGCTCGAAGAAGCTGTCTTCGACGCCGACCCGCTCCAGGCCGAGGACGTCGGCGAACACTCCGCAAAGGACTCGTTCGTCCTCGGTCGAGGGCTCCCGGCCCGCCACCTTCGCGGAGAAGTCCGGCTCGGGAAGTGCCTGCCGGTCCACTTTGCCGTTGACGGTCAACGGAAGCTCGTCCAGCACGAGGATCGCGGCCGGGATCATGAACTCGGGCAGCGTCTCGGCGAGTTGCCCGCTCAGGCGCGCCGGGTCGAGATCCTGCCCCGCTTCGGGCACGGCGTAGCCGATCAGCTGCTCACCACGGGCGATCACCACGGCCTGAGCGACCCCGGGCTGCCAGGCGAGCGCCACCTCGATCTCCCCGGGCTCCACCCGGTAACCGCGGATCTTCACCTGGTCGTCGGCGCGTCCGGCGAACGCCAGTGTGCCGTTCTCCGTCCAGGACGCGAGGTCCCCGGTCCGGTACATGCGCCCGCCGGGCACGAACGGATCCGCGACGAATCGCTCCGCCGTCAGCGTCGAACGGCCCAGATAGCCCTGTGCCACACCGGCTCCGGCGACGTACAGCTCACCCGGCAACCCCTGAGGCACCGGCCGCAGGAACGCGTCGAGGACGTACACGCGCCGTCCCGCGAGCGGGCGGCCGATCGGCAGCACCGACCCCATGTCGTCGCCGGGTTCGAGCAGCCACCACGTCGCGCACAGCGTGGCCTCGGTGGGCCCGTAGAGATGCCGCACCCGCACGTCCGGACACGTCCGCCGCACCCGCTCGACCGCCGCCGGGGGCACCGCGTCGCCCCCGGTCAGCACCTCGCGCAGCCCGGCGACCGATTCCGGCGATTCCTCCGCCAGCACCCGGAAACTCCCGGCCGTCAGGTGGGCCGCCGTGACCCCGGCCGCCACGTAGCCGGCCAGCGTCTCGCCGTCCACCGCGCCCGATCCGGCGAGCACCACCCGGGCACCCGACAGCAGCGGCACCCACATCTCGAACAGGGAGATGTCGAAAGCGTGCGACGCGTGCATCAACACCGCGTCGCCGGGACCGACGTCCCAGCCCTGCTCACCGACCAGCGCCGCGACGTTGCCGTGCGACACCGCGACACCCTTGGGCGTTCCCGTCGAGCCCGACGTGTACATCACGTACGCGACATCGTCCGCCGTGGCGCCGATCGACAGCCGGGCGGACTCCGCCACCGCTCGCCGGGTCTCCGGGTCGTCGAGGACGATCGGTTCGAGCCCACCGTCCAGGACGGCTTCCCGGTGCGCTTGCGTGCACACGACCGCCGACGGCTCGGCGTCCGCCAGCATGAACTTCACGCGTTCCGCCGGGTACGCGGGGTCCAGCGGGATGTACGCCGCGCCCGCCTTCCACACCGCGAGCAGCGTCGCGATCAGGCCGGGCGACCGGTCCATCACGACGGCGACCCGGTCGCCGCGCCGGACTCCCTTGCCGCTCAAGTACCCCGCGAGCCGCTCGGCGCGCTCGGCCAGCTCCCCGTACGACAACGTCTCGTCACCGGCGACGACCGCCACCGCGCTTTCGACCTGACGCGAGAACAGATCCGGTGCCAGTACGTCCGGTGCCGGCTCAGCCGAGACACCCCACTGACCGACCGTTTCGCGCTCGGCCGCGGTGGCGACCTCGATGTCGGCGACGGTGAGGTCACCCGACAGCTGACGCAACACGCCGGTGAACCGCTCGACGATGGCTCGCGCGTCGGCCTCGCCGTAAAGGTCCGTCAGGTAGTCGAGTTTGACGAGCATCGACTCGCCGGGGACGGCGACCAGCGTCAGCGGGTAGTGGGCCGCCTCCTGGCCCTGGTTCACGCGAATGCCGAAGGGCGCGGCCGAATCCGGCCCGCCGAGCTCACGCGGGAAGTTCTCGAAGACGATCATGGTGTCGAAGCCCGCGCCGGGGCCGGCTGCCTGCTGGATGTCCGCCAGCCCGACGAACTGGTCGGGAATCAGTGCCGACTGCCGCTTCTGCAATTCCGCCAGCATTTCGACGACCGGCGCCGAACCATGCAGCCGCGCGCGCACCGGGACGGTGTTGAGGAACAGCCCCACCATCCCCTCCACGCCGGGAAGGTCCGGCGGGCGCGCCGAGACGACCGCGCCGAACACGACGTCCGTGCGGCCGGTCAGGTGCGCCAGCACCATCGCCCACGCGCCCTGCACGACCGTGTTCAGCGTCAATCCGTTGCCGCGGGCCAGGTCCTCCAGCGACCGGGTGAGCTCCGACGGCAGCTCGACCGTGATGCTCTCGGGAATTCCCGGCGCGCGTCCCGGATCGGCGGGCGCCACCAGGGTCTGCGCCTCGAGATCACCGAGTTCCTTCGTCCAGGCCGCGAGCGCCTTCGTCTTGTCCTGGCGGTTCAGCCACGCGAGATATTCGCGGTATGGGGTCACTTCCGGCAGCTCCGCCGCCGCGTACAGCGCCGACAGCTCGTCGAACACGATGGGCAGCGACCAGGCGTCCATGATCGCGTGATGGCAGGTGACCACCAGACGGTGGCTCTCGTCGCCGAGCCGGATCAACGTCAGCCGCAGCAACGGCGCCGTCGCGAGGTCGAACCGCTTCGTCCGGTCCTCCTCGGCCAGCTCCCGCACGGCATGTGCGGTGTCGTCGAGGTGGGACAGGTCGATCTCACGCCACGGCAGGTCCACCTGCCTGGCGATGATCTGCACCGTCTCACCCGATTTGCGCTGCCGGAAACAAGCCCGCAGCGACGCGTGCCGGGCCAGCAGCGCCTCCCACGCCGCGCGCAGCCTCGCCGCGTCGACCGGCCCGTCCAGCTCCAGGATCCAATGTCCGATGTAGACGTCGAGCCCGTCACCGTCGTAGACCGCGTGGAAGACCAGCCCTGCCTGCAACGGCGACAGCGGCCAGATGTCCTCGATCCGCGACTGAGCCATCAATATCTCCCTCGATCAGCGAAGTTCTTCGGCGAACCAAGCTCGAATTCCTCGATCCCGTCCTGCGCAAAGTCGAGGAGCCGACGTCGAATGCGGCATGTCCCCCCACAGAATCGTCGCCCGAAGGGCCGACCCGGACAACATGTCCAACGGGCCACGTTTTCCTGCGGTACAGGGGGTCGTGAGTGGCGTTTCGGGCCAGGGCCAAGAGCGTCTTAGGTGCCTACTGGGATTTGACTGCGGCTGATCATGGGTCAGGCGGTGAAGGCCTCCTTGCCTACCCTGAAGGTAGTGAAGGAGGCCTTCACAACCCCAGGGTCGCCGGCTCAGCCGAGGAAACTCGACCTTCACACCTTGCCAAGTACATGAAGGCCCCCTTCCTTGCGCCTAGGTACAGGAAAGGGGCCTTCATGTACTTCAGGCGAGCACCGGCGCCGGCACCGAGCCCACCGAACGCCTCGTGAGTGGCGATGCGGGTTAGAACCCGAAACGCCACTCACGACCAGCTCGACCCAGGCCCCGAGGTGTCGCGAAAGCCACTTTCGCAACCTTCAACGTTGGCAAAGTGGCTTTCGCAACCCGGCCCGGCCGACGCCATGTCGCGAAAGCCACTTTCGCGACGTCTGATCTCCCGAAAGTGGCTTTCGCGACATCCCACCCC
>NZ_CP150484.1:31165-45823 GCF_037997115.1 Amycolatopsis coloradensis | reverse complement strand
GGGTAAGAACCCGAAACGCCACTCACGACCCCAAAGCGAAAAGCGAGCCCTTACACGGTGTCGAACTCGGACTCGAGTTCCTCGATCTCGTCCTTCCCCATGTCGACCAGTTCGAAGTCGGCGGCGGGTTTCCGCGCCGCGGGGACCTCGTCCGGCTCCTCCCCCAGCTCGACGAACGACGCGAGCCCCGCCGGTGTCCGGTACTCGAACACCTCCCGCGCGCCGAAGGTCATCCCCTCACGCCGGGCCCGCGCCGCCAGCTGCATCGAGACGATCGAATCCCCGCCCAGCTCGAAGAAGCTGTCGTCCGCGCCCACCCGGTCCAGCCCGAGCATCTCGGCGAAGAGTTCGCACAGCAGCCGCTCGATCTCCGTGACCGGTTCCCTGCCGGCGATATGCCCGCTGAAATCGGGCTCCGGCAACGCTTTCCGGTCGACCTTCCCGTTCGCGTTCACCGGCAGCGCGGCCAGCGCCATCACCACCGACGGCACCATGTACTCCGGCAGTAGCCCGGCGATCCGGTCGCGCAGCCGCACCGGGTCCACCCCGGCGCCGGACACGATGTAGCCGATCAGCCGTCCGTCGCGGACCGCCACCACCGCCTGGTCGACGCCCGGCTGGTCCGCCAGCACCGCCTCGACCTCGCCCGGTTCCACGCGATAGCCGCGAATCTTGACCTGGGTGTCCGCGCGTCCGGCGAAGACCAGCTCACCCTCGTCGTTCCAGTACGCCAGGTCCCCGGTGCGGTACATCCGCTCGCCAGGCGTGAAGGGATCGGCGACGAACCGTTCGGCCGTCAACGCGGTACGACCGAGGTAACCGTGCGCCACCCCGGCGCCCGCGATGTACAGGTCGCCCGCGACTCCCGGCGGCAGCGGCCGCAGGAAGACGTCCAGCACGTACAGCCGCCGCCCCGGATGCGGTTTGCCGATCGGCAGCGTCGAGCCCAGCTCGTCGCCGGGCCTGATCACCTTCCACGACGCGCAGAACGTCGTCTCGGTAGGGCCGTAGGTGTGCAGGACACGCAGGTCCGGACACGCCTGCCGCACCCGCTCGACCGCACCGAGCGGCACCACGTCCCCGCCGGTCTGGAAGTAACGCAGCCCCGCGAAACAGTCCGGTTTCTCCTGCACCAGCGCGCGGAACTGGCCGGCGGTGAAGTTCACCGACGTGAGGCCTCGCGCCGCGTGCGCGGCGAGGGTGTCCGCGTCGATCACGCCCGGACCGGCGAGGATCACCCGCGCGCCAGCCACGAGCGGCACCAGGACCTCGTACAACGCCGGGTCGAACGTGTGCGGCGCGTGCATCAGCACCGCGTCACCCGGGTGCAGGTCCCACACCTGGTAGCCCAGCAGCGCCGCGACGCCACCGTGGGAGACGGCCACGCCCTTCGGCGTTCCTGTCGAGCCGGACGTGTACATCACGTACGCCAGGTCGTCCGCCCCGACCGGGACCAGGGACGCCTCGCCCTCGACCGGGTCGTCCACGACGATCCGCGGATACCCGGACGGCGTCGCGGTCCCGGCGCGGCACACCACCGCGGCCGCCGAGGAATCCTCCAGCATGAACGCGACCCGCTCGGCCGGATAGTCCGGATCGATCGGCACGTACACCGCGCCGGCCTTCCACACCGCGAGCCAGGCCGCCAGCAGTTCCGCCGACCGTTCGACCACGACCCCGACGCGGTCACCACGCCGCACACCTCGCGCGGTCAGCACCGTCGCGAGCTTGCCGGACCATTCGTCGAGTTCCGCGAACGAATACTCCCGGTCCGCGGCCACGATCGCCGTCGCGTGCGGAGTCCGTTCCACCTGGCGGCCGAACAGCTCCACCGCCGACGACGCGTCGACGATGTCGTCCGTTTCGTTCCAGCGCTCGACCACCAGCGCGCGGCCGGCCTCGTCCAGTACGTCCAGCCTGCCGACCGGCGTCCCCGGTTCCGCGATGATCCGCTCCAGCACCAAGGTGAGCCCGTCCAGCGCCGCCTTGGCGACCGAGGCCTCGACGACGTCCGCGTGATACTGCAGTTCGATCTCCAGGCTTTCGCCCGGCATCACGCCGAGGGTCATCGCATACGGCGTCGCCTGGTTGAAGTCCCGCAGAGTCAGGCTGAGCGCGGACGGCGAGTCAGCTGCCGGGTCGGCGTAGTTCTCGAACACGACGATCGTGTCGAAACCCGCCTCGCCCAGCTTCTGGATCTCCGGCAGGCCGAGATGGTGGTGCGCCATCATCTCCGACTGCCGCCCCTGCAGTTCCGTGAGCATGCGCAGGACCGGCCGGCGGGCGTCCAGCCGCACCCGCACCGGCACGGTGTTGATGAACAGCCCCACGGTCTGCTCCGCGCCGGGCAGTTCGGCGGGCCGCCCGGAGACCACCGCGCCGAACACGACGTCCTGACGGCGCGCCAGCCTCGCCAGCACCAGCGACCACGCGCCTTGCACAAGCGTGTTGAACGTCAATCCGTTGCGGCGGGCGAACTCGGCCAGCGCGGAGGTGAACTCCGGCGAATGGCGGACCACCTCGCTCGACGGCAGCCCATGCGCCTTTCCGGGAGTTTCGGGAAGCCCGAGCGACGTTCCGTCGGCCCCGTCCAGCTCCGCGCGCCACGCCGCCTTGGCCGCCTCCTTGTCCTGCTTTCCCAGCCAGGCGAGGTAATTCCCGTAGGAACCAGGGGCACGCGCGACGCTACCCGTCGCATAGATCTCCAGGAGATCCGCCTCGATGAGCGCCCGCGACCAGCCGTCGATGAGCAGGTGATGGCTCGTGGTCACGAGGCAGTGCTTGTCCGGGCCGAGCCGGATCAGCATCAGCCGCAGCAACGGCGGCCGCGTGAGGTCGAACCGCGTGGAGCGCTCCTTCTCCGCGATCGCGCTCACCTCGGCCAGTGCGTCGGGTTCTGACAGATCGGACAGATCGCGTTCGGCCCACGGAAGCTTGACGTCCCGGGGAATGAGCTGAATCGTCTCGCCGTTCTTCCGCCGCTGGAAGCTCGCCCGGAGCGCCGCGTGCCTGGCGAGGACGATCTCCCAGGATCTCCGGAATCGCTCCGTGTCCAAGGGCCCGTCGATGATCTGCGACTGCTGGATGAGGTGGATGTCGGGCGCCTCGTCGTCCAAGGAGGCGTGGTAGAGCATGCCCGCCTGCATCGGGGAAAGCGGCCAGACCTCGGCCAGCGCCGATCCAGAAGTTGTCGTCGAAGTGTTCACGATGCCCGGCCTTCGCTGAGTTCCGCTGCCAATGCTTCGAAGCTCTCGATCTCGTCCTGGTCCAATTCGAGGAGACCGAAATCGGATGCGGTGTGCCCGCCCGCGGCGGGGTCTTCCGCTTGGGAAGCCAGTCCGGACAACACGTCCAGCAACTCCTGGACCAGTCGTGCGATTCCGGCTTCGTCGAACACGTCGTCCGACCATTCGAGCATGAGGATCAGTTCCGGCCCGTCCGGCAGGTCCTGGACGATCACGTTGACGTCGAGTGCGTGCGGCAGCCGCATGTCCGCGTCGATCGAGCCGCCGATCTCGCCGACCTGCTGCCACGCCCGCACATCGCCACTCTCACCGGCGGCGAACCGGCCGAGGTAGTTGAACCCGATGCGCGCCGACGGCAGCGCCGCCAGCAGCGGCTCAGTCTCGGCGTTGAGATGGCGCAGCAACCCGTACCCGAGCCCGTCGCCGGGCACCGCGCGCGACTGTTCCTTCACCGCCTTCAGCAAGGTCCCGGCCGCCGCGTCACCGGCGAGCACCCCGGCCAAATCGATCCCCGAGACGTCGAGCCGCACCGGATGTGTGCTGGTGAACCAGCCCACCGTCCTGGACAGGTCCATTCCCTCGGCCGGATGACGACCATGGCCCTCGACGTCCACCAGCACCGAGTCTGACGCACTCCACCGGGCCACCGCTCCCGCGAGCCCGGCCAGCAGGACCTCGTGCACGCCGCAGTGGAACACCACCGGCGCCCGCCCGGCCAGCACCGACGTCTGAGCCGAAGGCACCACCCATGACTTCGAGCGCACCTTCCCCGCCGGGGCACGTCCGGGCTTTTCCTCGTGCCCGAGAATCGCTTGCCACGCCGGGAGTTCCGCGACCCGCTCGGCGGAGACCGCCCACTCCTGGAGCAGACCCGCCCATCGGCGGAACGACACCGCCACCGGCTCCAGTCCGGGTTTCCGGCCGGCGGCGACGGCTTCGCACGCCGCTCGCAGATCCGACGCCAGGACTCGCCACGAGACCCCGTCGACCACGAGGTGATGCGCCACCACGATCAGACGGCCCACCCGGTCCGCTCCGGCGTCCAACCACACGATTTGGACGACCACGCCCGCGGCGGGATCCAGCCGCGCGACGGCCTCCCTCGCCGCGGCGGACTCGTCCAGCGGGCCCTCGACCTTCACCCGGGTAAAGGTCGCGGGAGCGCCGCGCTCGCCGACCAGCAGCCGTCCGTCGACTACCCGTGCCCGCAGCATGTCGTGCGTGTCCAGCACCGCCGAGAGCCCGGCTGTCAACGTTTCTTCCGTCAGATCCGCCGGGGCGCCCAGGACCATCCACTGCGCGAAGCCCGGCGCCGCGACGCCGTCCCCGAACAGCCGCATCACCGGCGTCAGCTCGACTTCACCGATGCCATCGGTGGCCCTGCCCGATTCCTGCCGCGGCGCCAGCGCCACCAGCTGCGCGAGCCGTTCCGGAGTCCGGTGTTCGAACACCTGCTTCGGGGTCAGCGAGATGCCGTCGCGACGCGCTCGGGACGCGACCTGCATGGACGAGATCGAATCTCCGCCCAGCTCGAAGAAACTGTCCTCGACCCCGACCCGCGCCAGCCCGAGCACCTCGGCGAAGACCTCGCACAGGATCCGCTCGGCCTCGGTCGCCGGCTCCCTGCCGACCGTCTTCGACGAGAAATCCGGTTCGGGCAACGCTTTCCGGTCGATCTTCCCGTGCGCGGTCAGCGGCAGGACGTCCAGCGCCATCACCGCCGCGGGCACCATGTACGCCGGCATCCGCTCGGCGAGTTCGGTCCGCAGCGCCTCCGGGTCGACGTCGCCCGGCGACACGTAGGCGACCAGACGCCCTTGGCGAACCGTCACCGTGGCCTGCGTGACCCGAGGGTTGTCGGACAGCGCGAATTCGATCTCGCGCGGCTCGACCCGGAACCCGCGGATCTTCACCTGGTCGTCGGCCCGGCCGGCGGACACCAGCTCGTCCTCGTCCGTCCAGTAGGCTAGGTCGCCGGTCCGGTACATCCGCTCGCCGGGCACGAACGGATCCGCGACGAACCGCTCCGACGTCAGCGCCGCGCGACCCAGATACCCCCGCGCCACACCGATTCCCGCCAGATACAACTCGCCGACGACGCCGCGCGGCAACGGGCGCAGGAACGCGTCCAGCAGATAGCCGCGCACCCCGGCGATCGGCCCGCCGAACGGGATCACCTCGCCGTGCGGCGCCAGCGGCATGCTCACCGTCGCGCAGATCGTGGTCTCGGTGGGCCCGTAGGCGTTGAGCATCCGGCGGTCGGCCGAGAGCCGGTCCACCAGTCCCGGCGGGCAGAGCTCTCCCGCCGCGGTCACCGTCTCGACCCCGGCCGGGAAAACGTCGACGGTGGCCAGCACCGACGGCGGAGCCTTCACGTGCGTGACGTCCCACCGCTCCAGCGTGTCGCTCAACGACGCCTGCGGCGGCAGATCCTCGTCCGGCGGCATCACCAGCGTCGCCCCGGAAAGCAACGCCATCATCACCTCGGACACGATGGTGTCGAAGCCGAGCGCCGCGAACTGCAGGACGCGGGACGACGGCGTCACGGCCAGGCGTTCGATATGCGCCATCGCCAGGTTGCCCAGGCCCGAGTAAGTGACGATCACGCCCTTCGGGGTTCCCGTCGATCCCGACGTGTAGATCACGTACGCCGCGTCGCGCATCCCCACCTTCGGCAAGACCACGTCCGGGGCCGCCGAAAGGCCCAGCTCGTCGAGCACCACGAGCCGGTCCGCGAACTCCTCCGGCACCGCGTCGCGCGTCTTTCCCTGACACACCACCAGCATCGGATCCGAGCTGCCGAAGATCAGCTTCACCCGCTCGGCCGGGTACGCGGGATCCACCGGGACGAAGACGCCGCCCGCCAGTGACACCCCGAGCATCCCGATCAGCCACCACGCGGACCGTCCGGCCACCAGTCCGACGCGGCGCTCCCGGTCGACGCCCGCCGCCCGCAGCACGGCGGCGAACCTCGTCGCCCGGTCCCACAGTTCCGCGTAGGTCAGGTCGCCTTCGCCGTCCGTGACCGCCACCGCGTCCGGCCGCTCGGCCGCCATCCGCCCGATCAGCTCCGGCAGCGGCTCGCCGTCGATCAGCGCGGGTGCCCAGCGGGGCAACGGGATCTCGCCCATCCCGGTCCGTCCGACGAGCGCGGACGGATCCTCGACGATCGCGCCGAGGGCTCCGGCGAACCAGTCCAGCAGGGAGTCGGCGACGGCCTCGTCGATCTGCCCGCGCCAGTAGGCGAGCTGGATCCGGAACTCCTCGCCCGGGATCACCCCGACCGTCACCGGGTAGTGGGTGCCCTCGACCGTGCCCAGATACGAGAACTGGTCGGCGAAGTCCCGCGGGTAGTTCTCGAACACCAGCAGCGTGTCGAACATCGCGCCGGGTCCGGCCGTCTTCTGGATCTCCGTCAGCCCCAGATGCTGATGCGGCATCAGCTCGACCTGGCGCCGCTGGAGAGCGGTGAGCATGTCCACAACGGACTGCTTTCCGTCCAGCGAGACCCGCACCGGGATCGTGTTCATCATCAGTCCCGGCATCGACTCGACGCCAGGGAGTTCGGCGGGACGGCAGGCGACCGTGGTGCCGAACACGACGTCGGTTCGCCGCGCGAGCCGCGCCAGCACCAGCGCCCACGCGCCCTGCACCACCGTGTTGAGCGTCAGCCCGTGGTCGCGGGCGAACGCGGTCAGCCGGGTGTAGAGCTCCGACGCCAGATGGGTGACGCGGTAGTCGTAGTCCGTCGCGGAGTCCGACTTGGCGACGAGCGCGGGCACGTCGATGTCCGACAGCTCCGCCTGCCAGGCCGCCCGCGCCGCGTCCTTGTCCTGCCTGTCCAACCACGCCAGATAGTCGCGGTACGAGGCGGCCGTCCGGTCCGGGAAGCCACCGGAGGTATAGGCCGCCGACACCTCGTTGAGGATCACCGCCACCGACCACCCGTCGGTCAGGATGTGGTGGTTGACGACCAGCAGTCGATGCCGGTCCTCGCCGGTCTTGATCAGCACGAGCCGGAACAACGGCGCCTTGGCGAGGTCGAACCGGTCCCGCTGTTCCTCCACGGACAGCGCCTTGACAGCCTCTTCGACATCGCTCGCGCCGGTCAGGTCGACCTCGCGCCACGGCAGCTCGACGCGTCCGGCGACGGCCTGCACCGCCTTGCCCGACGCGAGCCGGTGGAAGGTCAGCCGGAGTTCGGGATGCCGGGCGAAGACCGCCTCCCACGTCGACCGCAGCCTGGCCACGTCCAGCGGCCCGGTCAGCTCCACGATCCACTGGGTCTGGTAGATGTCGGGGCCCTGGTCGTCGAGGGTCGTCTGGAAGAGCAGACCCGCCTGAAGCGGCGCCAGCGGCCAGACCTCGACGGCGTCGGGGACCGCGGCCGCCAGTTCCGTCTCGTCTTCCGCGGTCAGCTCGACCAGGGGGCCGTCGACGGGCCGGTCCTCCACGGCGCCCGCCACCGCGGCCAGCCGCGCGGGAGTCCGCTCGCCGAAGATCTGCGACGGCGTCACCAGCAGACCGGCCTTCGCCGCCCGGGCCGCGACGCGCACCGCGAGGATCGAATCCCCGCCCAGCTCGAAGAAGCCGTCGTCGACACCCGCCCGCTCGATGCCGAGCACCTCGGCGAACAGTCCACAAAGGACACGCTCCGCCTCGGTGGCGGGTTCCCGTCCGTCGGCCTTCGCCGTGAAATCGGGTGCGGGCAACGCCGCCCGGTCCACCTTGCCGTTGCCGGTCAGCGGCAGCGCGGCCACCGCCATCACCACGGCCGGGACCAGGTAGTCGGGCAGGACCGCCTGAAGCCGCTCGCGAACGAGCGCGGGATCCACGTCCGCCACCACGTAACCGATCAGGCGGCCGTCGATCGGCACCACGACGGCCTCGTGGACGTCCGGCTGGGCGGTCATCGCGGCTTCGACCTCACCGGGTTCGATCCGGAACCCGCGGATCTTCACCTGGTCGTCGACGCGGCCCGCGAAGAACAGTTCGCCATCCGGTGTCCACTTCGCGAGGTCACCGGTGCGGTACATCCTCTTGCCCGGCGCGAACGGATCCGCCACGAACCGCTCCGCCGTCAGCCCGGCCCGGTCGAGGTAGCCGTCGGCCAGCCCGGCACCGGACAGGTACAGCTCGCCGACCACGTCCGGGGCGACCGGCCGCAGCGAGTCGTCCAGCACCCGGGCCTGCCGTCCGGCGAGCGGACGCCCGATCGGCAGCACCGGCACCGGGTCGTCCTCCGGTTCGAGCACGTGCCACGTGGCGCACAGCGTCGTTTCCGTCGGCCCGTACAGATGCCGGATCCGCGCGCCGGGCGCGGCGTGGCGCACCCGGTCCACCGCGTGCGCGGGCACCAGGTCCCCGCCGGTCAGGATCTCGCGCAGCCCCGCGAACGACTCCGGCGCTTCCTCCGCCACCGCACGGAAACTGCCCGCGGTGAGATGCGCCCGCGTCACCCCGGCCGCGACCGCCTCCCGCAGCCGGCGGGCGTCCACCGGCCCCGGCGCGGCGATCACCACCCGGGCACCCGACACCAGCGGCACCCAGATCTCGCACAGGGACGCGTCGAAGGAATGCGGCGCGTGCATGAGGACCGCGTCGTCGGGTTCCATCGCCCAGCCGGGATCGCCCACCAGGTCCGCGACGCTGGAATGCGGGACGGCGACGCCCTTCGGCTTGCCCGTCGAGCCGGACGTGTACATCACGTACGCCAGGTCCTCCGGGCTCGCCGGAGCGACCGCGACGTCACCCGCTTCGTCCGTGACGACGATCGCCTCGATCCCGTCCGGGACGCTGTCGCGCGTCGCGGCCGAGCACAGCATCAGGGACGCACCCGAATCCGCGACCATGAACGCCACCCGCGCCGCGGGATACGAGGCGTCCACCGGCACGTACGCCGCGCCCGCCTTCCAGACGGCGAGGAGCGCCACCAGCAGATCCGCCGAGCGGTCCAGCATCACCGCGACCCGGCGGGCGCCCCTGGCGACCAACCGGCCGGACAGCCTGCCCGCCAGCTCGTCGAGCTCCCGATAAGTGAGGAGCCGGTCCCCGTCGGCCACGGCCACCGAGCCGGGCGCCCGGCCCACCTGCCTGGCGAAGAGATCGAGCACCGTCGGTGCGGCCTGCGCTGCGGAACTCATCGTCATCCTCCGTAGACCACGGTGTCCAGCGGCTCTTCGTCGAACTCGTCTTCCTCGGGTTCCGGCTTGGGCGCGTTGTGCTCCGGCCTGGCGAACTGCGTGTGGTAGAGCTCCGAATACAGCCCGCCCCTGGCCAGCAACTCGTCGTGCGTCCCGCGTTCACGGACCGTTCCGCCGTCGATCACGAGGATCTGGTCGGCCTCGCGGATCGTGGACAACCGGTGCGCGATCACCAGCGACGTCCGATCGCGCAGCGCGGTCTTGAGCGCCCGCTGGACGGCCGCCTCCGACTCGGAGTCCAGATGTGCGGTGGCCTCGTCGAGCACGACGACTGTCGGCGCCTTCAGCAGCAACCGGGCGATGGCCAGGCGCTGCTTCTCCCCACCGGACATGCGGTAGCCGCGGTCCCCGGTGACGGTGTCGAACCCGCGGGGCAGCGACTGGATCAGGTCCCAGATCTGCGCCCCTTTGCAGGCTTCGACCAGCTCTTCCTCGGTGGCGGTCGGACGGGCGTAGAGCAGGTTCTCCCGGATCGTGTCGTGGAAGAGGTAGGCGTCCTGGCTGACCACCCCGACCGTGCCGCGGATCGAGTCGAAGGACAGGTCGCGCAGATCGTGCCCGTCGAAGCGGACCGCGCCGGCGTTCGGGTCGTACAGCCGGGAGACCAGATGCGTGATGGTGCTCTTCCCCGCGCCGGACGGGCCGACGAGCGCGGTGAGGGTCCCGGCGGGCGCCTCGAAGCTGATGCCGCGCAGGACGTCCGCCGTCTTGTCCCCGTTCTCCCGCTTGGTCCGCAGGTGCTCCAGCGAAGCCAGCGAGACCTCGTCCGCGGTGGGATAGCGGAACACCACGTCGTCGAACTCGATCCCCGGCGCCTTGCTCTTCTCGAGTTCCTTCGCGTCCGGGCGCTCCTGGATCAGTGGCTTGAGATCGAGCAGCTCGAAGATCCGCGCGAAGCTCACCACCACGGTCTGCGCGGTCTCCTGCAGCCCGGACAGCTGGGTGATCGGCCCGAACAGCCGCCCCAGCAGGGTGGCGATGGCGATGAGCGTCCCGAGCTGGAACGCCCCCTCGATCACGAGCCCGCCGCCGACCCCGTAGACGACCGCCGTGGCGATCGACGCCATCAGCGCCATCATGGCGAAGGACATCCGGGCCCAGATGGAGATGCTCACGCCGATGTTGCGGATCTTCCCGGCACGCTTGCGGTAGTCGGCCATCTCCTCGTCCGGGCGGCCGAAGAGCTTCGAGAGCATCGCGCCCTGGACGTTGAACCGCTCGTGGAGGAGCCCGCCGAGCCCGGCGTTCGTCTCCATCAGCGTTCCGGTGCGGCGCTGGATGATCCGCCCCACCCAGATCCAGGGAATGACGAACAGCGGGACCAGCACCAGCGTGACCACGGCGACCAGCCAGGACAGGTAGAACAGCTCGGCCAGCACGAGCAGGACGGTGACCACGCTGGTGGCCGCCATCAGCAGATGACCGAACGCCTGCTGCGCCATGATGAGCTCGGTGTGCAGCCTGCCGACCAGCACCCCGGTCTGGGTGCGGGTGAAGAACGCGATCGGCAGCCGCCGGACGTGATCGAGGGCCTGCACCCGGAGGTCGTAGGTGACCCCCTCCCCGATCTTCGCGGAGACGTAGGCGGACAACAGCGACAGCAGCGCGCCCGCCACGGCGAGGCCGGCGGTCAGGACCGCCATCAGGATGACGACCCCGAAGTCGTTCTTCAGGATGCCGCCGTCGATGAGCTCCTTCATCAGCAACGGAGTCGCGACGACGACGAACGCCTCCATCGCGGCGATGAGGACGAAGATCGCCACCTTGCCGACGTGGGGGCGGAAATACGCGAGGACTCTGCGCACCGTCCCCGGACGGACCCGGTTCGACCAGGGATCGGGGTCGTCATCGCTCTTGGGCGACGCCCCGAAGCGCAACATTACTTCCATTTGGGCATCCCTCTCACGCACGAAGTCGGCGAGTTCAATCGTGCTGAATCGTGTCGATGTCCACGAGTGGTCCCGGGAACATCTCCGGTCTGTTTGTCCACAAAGGACGCAGTCCGCTCGGTGGCCGTGTCGCGAAAGCCACTTTCGCGACGTCTGATGTCCCGAAAGTGGCTTTCGCGACACGCGGGCAGGCCTCCCTCACGACCGACGTGGGCCGAAGGGGCCCATCACCGCATCAGACGCGGTGAAGGACGCCTTCACCCCGCTATCGCCCGGCCGGACCGGCGGGGATCCGGCCGTGGCCGTCCACCCCGCGCCGCAGCAGATCCGTCACGTCGTCCAGGTCGCCCGCCCGCAGCGCCGAGGCCGCCGCGGCGAGATCGGCCGCGATCCGGTCGAGGACCGCCGCCACCGGCAGCGCGTTCCCGGCGAGGATCTTCCGCCACAGCAAAGGATTTCCGGCCGCGATGCGGGTGACGTCACGCAACCCCTGCCCGGCGAGGCGCAAAGCGACGTCGTCGCCGTTCGCCAGGCTCGCCGCCACCGCCGAGGCGGCCACGTGCGGGGCGTGCGACACCAGCGCCACCGCCGAGTCGTGCTCGGCCGCGCCGACGGTGACGGCCTCGGCCCCGCACAGCGACACCAGTTCGCAGGTCAGCCGTAGTGCCTCGGCGCCGGTTTCGACGCCGGGGCACAGCGCCCACGGACGGCCCGCGAACAGGCCGGTGCGGGCCGCGGCCGGACCCGATCGCTCCCGTCCCGCGAGCGGATGCCCTGGCACGTAGGAGATCAGGTCGCAGCCGAGCCGCTCCGCGTCGGCGATCGGACCGGCTTTGACGCTGGCGACGTCGGTGTACGCCCGCGCCGCGCCCTGCTTCTGGAGTGCGGCCAGCCGCTCCCCCACGAGGTGCGGCGGGACGGCGATCACCGCCAGATCCACTTCCTCACCGGTCCATTCGCGGCCGGCGCCGAGCTCCCGCGCCACTCGTACGGCGTGTTCGTCGATGTCGGTGAGATGGACCGTGACACCCTTTTCCCGCAGGGACAACGCGGCCGACGTGCCGATCAGGCCGGTGCCGACGACGAGCGCCTTCTCGATGGTCACAGCTACTTCTTAGGCCGCTCTCCCGGCGATGTCGAGCCGCAGGGCCTGGGCACCGCGCGGAAAACGAAGAGGACTTTTCCGCGTGAGATGCGGAAAAGTCCTCTTCGGGTTACGCGATCACCGTGCGGCCAGATCGGTCGCCCGGCTCTCCAGGTGATCCGCGAACCCCGCCCAGACCCGGGCGTGATCCCTGGCGAATCCGGCGACCACGCCGTACAGGTGCGGCGGGACACCGTGCAGGATCCGTTCCCATTCCTGCCCGTCCATGGAGTGCATGGCGAGCATGCGCAACAGGATCCGGCCGACCTCGCTCAACCGCAGCGCCGGGTCGGCCTTGAGCCGCTCCAGCACGGTGAGCCGTTCCCGGTCCAGCGAGTGACCGAGGTCGGTTTCCGTCAGGCTCAACGGATCCGGCTTCGTGCGCAGTCTCCTGCTCCCGTCCGGGGTCGGGCTTTCCCCACGCTCCAGCCTGCCGCGTACGTCCCGGACCGTCTCCGGGGAGATGCCGACCTGCTTGGCCACCTGACGCAGTGAAAGACCGGGATCGTTGCGGATCAGATCGGCGGCGAGCTTCCGCCGCTCCGAGCTGTCGACGGGCCGGATCCGCCCGTCCCGCCCGATCCTGGCGCCATTTCCGCCTTCGCCGCCCCGCCTGCGCAGGTCCGCCACGGTTCCCGCGGAAATGCCGGTCGCCGAAGCCACCCGCCGATCGGACCACTGCGGATGTGTCCCGATGATCTGGACGGCCGCCCGTTTCCGATCCGCCAGGGAAAGCGGCAGACCGTGCCGGATGTTCGCTTCCACCGCGAGAACGAAGGCGTCGGACTCGGCGCCGTCGATGAACCTCGCGGAGATTTTCGTATCGCCTCGTACTCGTGCCGCCTTCAGCCGGTGCAGGCCATCGACCACCTGCATCGTCGGTCGGTGAACGAGAATGGGCGGTAGCTCCCACTCCGCCGACAACAGTGTCTCGACATGCTCTGGATCCTCGCCCGAAGTTCGCGGCGAACAAGCAGTGGACAGTCTCGACAGCTCGATTTCGACGACAGGGAGAGCGGACAAGTCAACTCTCGTCGGATCCACCTAGCCCCCATTGAATCTGTTGATTCAGCAACTTTCAGACACGGCACGGAAACCCCACCGTCCAACTGCTCGGCTTCGGTGCTTGGACACCATGAACCCGTCCGACGCCGGCCTCGGCCGCAGGGCGGGATGTCCTCGACGGTGAGGAACCCTCAAGCGCCACAGGCAGAACCGCATGCGGCGGCCCGCCTCGACGGTCTCCCAGCTGACCGTTGGCGCGTATTCCGACGAACTACCGAAGCTGAACGGCATCCTCCCATCGCCCCGACGGCGATCTGCGAGACGAACGCTCGACGGCTTCGGCCCGGCAGGACCGACACTTGGTCAGCCTGACGAAACCGACACCCGCTTCAGCGCCAGGTCCCGGACATGTCCGATCTTATGACTCCATACCTGCTCGGTTCAGAGGATCGGCGAGTGAAGTCTTTGGTTTGCCTCGTGGTCGCGAGTCACCGACGCACCCCCTCTGTCCCCAGCAAAGCGTGCACACCATGTCAGCCCCAGCTGATGCACACCTGTGCAGCATGGCATGAACAATCCATGTCGGCAATTGACGAACAGTGTGATTTTCGTAGTGAACAGGGGGTCCAAGATCAATATCCGGAACTCCGCATGCCGTATTGACTCGTTTGGCGAACATAAGTAAAGGGCCCGCGTACAAGCCTTGTTCCCGGTCGTCCGGTTAGCCTGTTCGCAGGTCTTGTTAGGCCGTTCGCGCGGCTCGTCTTCTCTCCGGATGATCACAGCACCGGCGGTTCATGTTCCGTTCTTCGACACTTGTTCACACGAACGGCCGAGCCCGCGTCCCACGGTCCGGGCGGAATCTCACCCGGCCGGGATCACCCGCGAGCAAAGCGAAGCGTGGCAGGCTGGAAGCCGGCCCCGGTTCGTCCGTGCCGTCATGGTCGGCGGCGCCGTCCACCGATCCACCGGAAGGAGGTTTCGTGCGCACAGGACAGGAAAAGGACAGCGTTCGACCTCCCCCGATCACCACGCGGGACGGACCACACCGTCCGGCCCCCGCACGGACATTCATAGGATGAAATGGTGTTCGCGGCAATTGTCGCCGCGAGAGTGCCTTCACAAACCCCGAAGCGTGTGAAGGCCCCCTTCCCTCGGCTGAGCCGAGGGAA
>NZ_CP150484.1:0-31133 GCF_037997115.1 Amycolatopsis coloradensis | reverse complement strand
GACGCTCTTCCGATCTTCCCTCGGCTGAGCCGAGGGAAGGGGGCCTTCACACGCGACACCTACGCGATGGGGAAATCGAAATAAGTGTCCGGGTAGGGCTCGTCTTTCAGGCTGTAGTGCCACCACTCGCACTCGTACGAGCTGAAGCCCGATCCCTCCATGACCGCGCACAGGTGCGCGCGGTTCTTCGCGGCCTCTTCCGTGACGCCCGCCGCCCCGTGATGCGAGACGACGTCCATCAGGTCGTGGTCACCACCCATGTCGGCGAGTTCGCCGGTGTCCAGGTGGTAGAGCGTCAGGTCCACGGTGCTGCCGCGGCTGTGGCCCGACTTGGTGGCCACGTAGCCCTTTTCGAACATCTGAGGCCGGTCGATGTTCGGGTAGTGCCTGGCCTTCTTCCGGCCGTCTTCGGGCTCTTCCGCCCAGCGCATGAAGCGGTCCACGGCGCGCTGCGGGCGGTACCCGTCCCACAGGAGCAGCCCGAAGCCGAGCTCCTCGGCCTTGTCCCGCGCCTTCTCCAGCGCCGCGCAGAACGCCCGCGTGCCGACGATCCGGTTCACCAGGTACCCGTCCACCGGCTTGCCGGTGAAGTTGTCCCACGTGGCGTACTTGGCGTCCCAGCGTATTCCGGAGACGACCTCGTCTACGAAGACGAAATCATCCTTCATTCGTCACGGCCCGCCAGCGTCAGCTTCACCAGGCGGTCGATCACGTCGCCGAGCGAGAGGCCGGCGGCGGCCATCATGCGCGGGTAACGGCTGTACGAGGTCAGGCCGGGCAGGGTGTTGACCTCGTTGAGCACCACGCTCCCGTCCTCCTTGAGGAACAGGTCGACCCGTGCGAGCCCGCGGCAGCCCAGGGCGCGGTAGATGACCTTGGCCGTCTCCTGGACGAGGTCACGCGACTCGTCCGGGATGTCGGCGGGGACGATGAAGCTCGAGTTCTCGGAGCCGGTCTCGGGGCTCTTCTCCTGGTGGATCTTGAAGAAGCCGTGGGTCAGCGCGACCCGGTCGACCTCGCCCGCGAACAGGTCTTCGTCGTTGCCGAGGATCGAGCAGCCGATCTCGCTGCCGATGACGGCCTCTTCGATCAGGACCTTCGCGTCGTACTGGCGCGCCTCCGCCAGCGCGGCGGGCAGCTCTTCCTTCGCGGAGACCTTGCTGACGCCGAACGACGAGCCGGAGCGGGCGGGCTTCACGAAGACCGGGTAGTTCAGCTGGTCCGGGTCGACTTCGTTGTCCGGCGTGACGATGTAGAAGGTCGGCGTCGCGATCCCCGCGCCGCGGACGACGGAATAGGTGAGCGCCTTGTCGATGCACATGACCGAGCTCGGGAGGTCACAGCCGACGTAGGGGATGCCGGAGATCTCCAGCAGGCCCTGCATCGCGCCGTCTTCGCCGAACTTGCCGTGCAGGACCGGCAGCACCACGTCGAGGGCGATCGTCTCGTACTTGCCCTCGTCCAGTACGAGCAGACCGTGTACCCCGCGGTCCGGCGACAGCACGGCCGGGCGGACGTTCCCGTTCTCCCAATCCTCGGCGGGGCCGTCGCAGAGCATCCAGGAACCGCTCTGGGTGATGCCGATGTAGTACGGCTCGTACTTCTCGAGGTCGAGGTTCTTCTGGACCTCGCGCGCAGATTTGATGGAGATAGGATGTTCTTCGGAAAGCCCGCCGAACAGAATTCCGATTTTCAGCCTACCCATACTACTTCCCGCTTTCGAATTGGAGACAATTGATGATGGAGTTTTCAACAGTGTCACTCAGCGCGTGGTCCGTGTAATAGGCGGTATGCGGACTGATGAGCACGTTCGGCAGCTTTTCCAGCCGCAGCAACGTTTCGCTCTCGAGCGGCTTGTTCCGGCAGTCGGCGTAGAAGATGCCTTCCTCTCCTTCGACGACGTCCAATGCCGCTCCGCCCAGTTTGCCGTCTTCCAGTGCCGAAATGAGGGCTTCGGTTTCGATGAGCGGGCCACGTCCGGTGTTGATGATGTACGCGCCGTCCTTCATCCGCTCGATGTTCTTCCGGTCGAGAAGATGATAGGTATCCTTATTGAGCGGCACGTGGAGCGTCACGATGTCGCTCTGCTGGAGCAATTCGTCGAGCGGAACGTAATCGGCCGAGGCGGTCAGTAGCGTGTCGTAGGCCAGCACCCGGCAGCCGAAACCACGCAGCCGGTCCAGCACCGCGACACCGATCCGCCCTGTTCCGACCACTCCGACGGTCAGATCGCGCAGCTCTTTCCCGCGCACCTCGTTCAGCCGGTAGTCGTGCACCTCGGTGCGGCGGATGATGGACTTGGCGTCGCGCACCGCCATCAGCATCAGCATCAGCGTGAAGTCGGCCACGCTGTCGGGCGAGTAGGCGACATTGCCCACGGTGATACCGACGCTCGCCGCGTATTCCACATCGATGTGGTTGAAGCCGATGCTCCGGGTGGAGATGTATTCCACACCCGCTTCACCGAGTGCGAGAAGAATGGAATTCGTGACCTTGGTCTTGTGACCGATACTGATGCATCGATTTCCGGAGACCAGCCCGATATTGGCCTCGGATACCGGCTCGTCCACAATGGTCGGAATTACGCCGAAACGAGGAGCCATCTCCCGGAACAAGGCGGCCTCGTCCGATCCGCAACCATAAATCGTGATTCCCCTCGCCAAGACGGCCGAGGAGGAGGCGGACGCCGGCGATCCGGTGCGGGGGGCAGCTGATCGCGCTGGTTCGCTGTAGGTCATGCCCGACATTGTAGGCAGCGCGTTGTTGCCGCTTCTTATGGGGTTTTCGATGCCCCGACAATAAGTTACCAACTGGTAGCGCCGAGTGCACGACGCTGTCCTTCACCTGCGCCGTACAGCTCTATCGCAGATCTTGCCCGCCCGTCCCCGGCGTCGAAACCGTCCCGTGACGGATGCCACAAAGCCACGCCGACACGAGGTCCGCGAGGGCTTCCGGAGCGTCTCTGGCCACGAGGTGCCCCGCCGCCGGAACACCGGTGACGGCGCCCGCCGTGCACCACCAGGATGGCCACCGAGCCCATGGAAGCCGAGCCACGAACGCACCCGGGCCGGCTCGAGGTCGGGCACGACGTCGACGAGCACGAGCCCGGAGGCCCTGGCCGCGACGACGGGGTCCGCCAGCGCGGCGATGGCGGCCAAACCGCCGACCGAGGCCCCCACGAGGACGATCGGCGCCGGCCGGCTCCCGATCATCCCGGCCACGTCGCCGGCCAGTGCCCGGAGCGTGGTCGCCCGGCCGGAACCCGCGCCGGGCCAGCACCGCGGCGACCGGCGCCCAGACCGCGCGGCGTTCCCCGCCCGCGTGCAGCAGCAGAACCGTCGGACCGGCGCCGTCCATCGTGCCCGCAGGATGACATCGCCCAGGTCAAGGCGGGTTTCGGCACTCATGACAGCCTTGTTACCTTGGCACCTCAAGGTACGATGCCGATCGTGACGACCCCCGAGCACGACGGACTCCCGAAGAGGCCCGGCGGCTGATCCTCGACGCCGCGGCCTCACTGCTCGGCGAGTCCGGTGTCGCCGCGGTCCAGATGCGGGCCGTTGCCGCGCGAGTCGGCATGACCGACGCCGGCGTCGCCCATCACTTCGGCAACCGCGAGAAACTGCTCGGCGAACTCCTCCGGCACGGTGGCCGCCGTCTGCGGGACGCCCTTCAGGACCTCCTCGCGAGCTGGCTCGACCGCGGTGCCGACCTGCTCGAACTCGTCGAGGCGCTGCACGATCTGTACCGGAACGGCTACGGCGAGCTCGCGGTGGCGCTGCACGCGGCGGGCTGGCACGACCCGGGCAGCGGCATGCTCGACCCGGTCGTCGACGCCCTCCACCGGCTGCGGCCGCCCGGCTGCTCCCTCGAAGACACGCGGCTCGCCGTCGCGGCCCTGCATCAGGCGATGGCCATGGAAGCCCTGTACGGGAGCGATTTCCGGCGCAGCGCCGGGCTCACCGGGACCGCGGCGGACGACTCGGCCGCGCAAGTGCGCTGGTGGGCGCGGCAGCTCCGCCTCGCCCTCGGGCTCAAGCCCGGTACGGACCGCGGTCGCCGAGATCCGGGCTCACCTGCGGGTTCCGGCCCTCCTGCCCCGGCACCGGGGTGACCGTCGGCTCCCGCAAGGAGTCGACGTGGTCGTCCTCGCGCTGCCGCAACCGGGTCTCCACCACGTGGTCCTGGCGCCGATGGCCGAGCACGGACAGGGTGAGCACGTGGGCCACCGCCATGAGCAGCAGGAACACACCCAGCCTGCCGACGAAGGCGGCCGCCGAACCGGACCACTCCGGAGCCACGACCGCCAGCAGCGCCAGCATCCCGATCGCCGCCAGGTGGAAGACCGTCACCACCATCCAGGCCACCGACCCGCTGCCCTCGCGGGCGTCCGGCCCGGTGAGGTAGCGGCGGGCGCCGCGGTAAAGGACCTGGCCGTCCGCGACGACGAAGATCAGGCCGATGATCAGGAAACCCGGAAGTTCGTTGTCGGGCATCGTTGCCTCCTCCGTTTCCCCGGGGATACCCCCGGAGCGCGGCGAGACGGGCCTCATGCCTCGATCGTGTGACCGACCAGGTCCGGGGAGCCTCCTCACAGATAGGTCCGTGGTGGGCCCCTTCATGTACTGAAGGGGCCCACCACGTCAGCGGATACCCTGCGAAATGCGTTCCCCCAGGCCTTCGACGGCACCGAGCGCTGCTCGCAGCTCGGCGGCGTACTCTTCGACCCCGGCCCGCAAGCCCCGCTCGACGACGCCCACGGCGTCGAACGCCTCGACGTCCCCACCGCTCAGCGCGGCGACGGACTCCTTGACGACGGCGCCGAGCAGCAGTTCTTGCGGCACTCCCGGCGTACCTTCCAACGGCCAGACGAGGTCGTCGAGCACGCTCTGCCCGCCGACTTCGCGGACCAGGCCCGCCGCGGTGATCCCCGGAACCCGGAACCCCTCCGGCAGTACCGCGCGAAGGCTCAAACTGTGCGAAAGCCAGTACAGCAGCTGCCCGTTCACCTCCAGCTTGACCGCCTTCGGCGCCAGCCACAGCGAGAGGTTCACGTAGTACTCGGTGAGGCGTTCGAGCACCTCGCCGCCTTTCTCGAAGCCCCACAGGTTGATGTCGAAATAGTGGTGCCACGTGGCATCGGCGACGATCCGCCCGACCCCGGCCGCCGCGCCGTCGTACGCACTGGTCACGCCATAGACCTTGCCGTCGCGCTTGTCGGTGCCCTGCGCGACGATCTCGGGTTTCGGCTGGCCGGCGCGTCCCGACGGCCACACGTCCGCCGGATACCGCTCGGGAATGAGCAGCTGTCCTTCGTGCATGTGGTCGGGGAAGACGGTGATCGGGCCCCGCCTGCCCTGGAACAACGCGTGCGGCCTGCCGAGCCGCTTCCTCAGGATGAGCTCCTGCGGGTACGGGTCGAGGTCGTTCGGGAGCGGGTTGTCGATGTCGCTGCCCCACGGGTCCGGCTGGTGGGTGTTGTGGCTGAACTCGATACTCGCGTCCGGCCGGTCGTTCCACACCCGCAGCTCACCCGCACGCGGGACCCGGTGCCCCAGCGCCCGCCCCAGGTTCAGGTATTCGGGCAGCGACGGATCCGCTTCCGGCGGGCGCGGATTCGAGTGGTCGCCGGTGATGAGCACACCACCGCCGGCGTCCATCCAGGCGCGCAGCGCGGCGACCTCGGCGTCCACGAGCTCGTTTTCCGGCTCTCCCGGCATAGTGCACGGCAGGAAGCCGAAGAACCACACCTGCTCGTATCCCGCGAGAACGTCGGAAGTGAGTTTGTTGACGGCGTGCCCGCCATCGTGTCTATTGATCAAATCGATCTCGAACTCGGCGAAGAACGGCTGATTCGCCAGAATCAGATCGCGGATGATACCCAAGGAAAAGCCGCCGTTGCCGGTGAAGCCGACGAGATCGGTGTAGAACAGAATTCTGATCTTCGGTTTGGACTGCGGACTGACCTGATCGGCGACAAGACGTGCGTCGAACATTTGAATTTCCCCCTAGCTTCAAGCGCCATGCCGTCCTCCCCGGCGGCGCCCTCCCTTCCACGTATACCGGAACTTCCGGCGATTCCGCAGAGTCAGTGACGCGCTGAGGATTTCGCCGTGATCAAGAAGTGAATCGCACGAAACCCTTTCCCGGCCCCACGAAGCCACCCCGAAGTGCTTGCGCGAGGATGCGAGGATGGGTTACCGGACCTGGATGCGGTATTTCACACCGTCCGCCGTGCACCGTCGGCTCGGCTTGGTGTGCCTCGGTGTCGGGCTGCAGCACGGAACCCTTCCCGTCGTGGGGCCGCGCGTGCTCGACCATTACGTCGCCGTCGTGGTGTCCAAGGGGCGCGGGTGGTTCGCCGTGGCAGGAGAGGAGCGCCAGGAAGTCGTCGCGCCCGCCTTGCTGTGGCTCATCCCCGGGGTCGGTCATCACTACGCGCCCGACCCCGCGCACGGCTGGGAAGAGTGTTTCGTCGACTTCGACGGCAGTGCTGTGGACGCCTACGTGGAACTCGGTTACGTCACGCCCGCGAAGCCGGTGGTACCGCTGGGCGACGTCGAGGTCGTCCGCGACATCGTGAGCCGCATCGTGCGCTGCGCGCGAGGCGGCAGCCCGCTGGCCCAGGTCGACGCCTCGGCCGCCGTGCATCACCTGCTGGTGGCCTTGCGACGGGCCGCCGACAGCACCCCCAGCGACGGCTCCCTGCTGGAGGCGCTGGCGCAGGACGCCCTGTTGCCGATCAGTGTCGCGGAGATCGCGGCCCGCCGCGGCATGACACTGCCCGAACTGCGCGCCGCCGTGCGCCGGAGCACCGAGACCGGCTTGAAGGACCACCTGCTGGCGCTCCGTCTCAACCGCGCCAAGGAACTCCTCGCCACCACGCGAATGCCGGTGCAGGAGGTGGCACAGGCGATCGGTTACGACGACGCCGCCTACTTCAGCAGGCTCTTCACCCGGCGGGTCGGCGTCTCCCCCGGGCGCTTCCGCGAGTCGCGCGTCCAGGCCGTCCCCGGCGGCTGGAGTTCGCGCGTTCCCCCTCCCGACGACCCGCCGCTCGTGCCGACGGACTGAGCTTGGACTTCCGCACGGCACCACTTGGACTTTCCGCGCAATAACTGCATGAATGACGCTTGAAGTTGAGCGAACGCGTTGACTTACGCGCAATAACGTTCATAACATCGGCGACCGCCCCGCCAACTGTGGTGCGGGTCACCCTTGGGAGAGAGTCATGCGGACCCTGCCTCTTCTCGGCGCCGCGGCGTTGGCCGTGGCGGCGACCACGGTGGTACCGGCGTCGTCCGACGCCGCGCCGCCGGACGCGACGTACACCATCACGGTCGACGCCAAGAAGTCGTTCAGCCCGACCACCGACACCCCGGCGAGTACCTATGTCGACAAGGACGGCACGTTCTACTTCCAGCAGGCGGCCGCGCTCTACGGCGCGGACCAGCCGCGCGAGTGGGACTTCTACAGCGGACGCGATTTCGACAGCTTCACCAAGAACCCCATCAGCACCGCGGTGAACCCGGCCAACCCCGCCGACCGCAACGACGACACGACCTGGCGCTGCAACAACAGTCCCACCGGCAAGGAATCCACGGATCCGCCCGCCGGCTCCGGCTATTCGCAGCGCAACTTCTGCGATCTCGTCGGCACCTGGGTCGATCCGGACACCGGCGACTGGTACGGCCTGATCCACAACGAATTCACACCCGAGCCGTTCGGCGCGTACTCGTTCTCCCATTACGACGCGATCGACATGGCCGTGTCGAAGGACCAAGGGAAGACCTGGGCCATCAAGGACCACGCGATCACCTCGCCCTACAGCACGAAACGCGGGGACACGGCGGCCTTCCCGCATCAGACGTTCGACTACGGCGACGGCGATCCACGCCTTTTCGTCGACAGCGCTTCCGGCTACTTCTACGTCTACTACGGCTCGCGCATCGTGCCGAAGGCCGGCGCCGGCGGCCCGATGACCGGACTGGCGCACGTCGCCCGCTCGCCGATCTCGGCCAAGATGGCGTCCGGCTCGTGGCAGAAGTGGTTCGACGGCGGCTGGACCCAGCCAGGTGTCGGCGGCCGCGAGAGCAACATGGTCCCCGTGTCCGCCCCGGGCGACACCGGTTACACACCCGTCGCGGACGACTACGACCCCGCCAATACCGGCAACGTCAGCCAGCAGATCGCCGCCGGACAGCTGCCGCGCAAATCGGATCTGTTCATCATGAACATCGCCTACAACGCGCATCTCGGTCTCTACATCGGCGCGCCGGAGGCCGTGGACAGCGTGGTCCCGCAGCGCTATTACGTGACCGACGATCTGACGACGCAGAAATGGCGGCTGATCGGCGACACCGGGAGCTACACCAACCAGTCCTGGTACCGCTGGTTCGTCGACGCCGCGAACAAGACGAATTCGACCATCATCGGCAAACAGTTCCGTTCGTACTGTGCGGTGGCCTGCTCGGGCAACGCGGGCGGCGAGTACACCACCCAGACCATCACGTCGTCCGCTCCCGCACCGTCCCCTGTGGACACTTCACGCAAGTACCGGATCGGCCTCGGCGACGGCCGGGTTCTCGCACAGGGCACCGGCACCGCTACGACGTCGGTCGCGAGCACGACCGGCTCCGACCGCGAGGCGTGGCAGTTCTCACCCGACGGCGAC
Organism: Amycolatopsis coloradensis; assembly: GCF_037997115.1. Lineage (NCBI taxonomy): Bacteria > Bacillati > Actinomycetota > Actinomycetes > Pseudonocardiales > Pseudonocardiaceae > Amycolatopsis > Amycolatopsis coloradensis. The sequence goes on along the minus strand of NZ_CP150484.1, from coordinate 22,459 downwards.
GGCTCGTACCGCATAGCCAACGCCGCCACCGGACAGCTCCTCGGTGTCGACGCAGTACAGGCCGGCCGGGCGTGGGGCGCGAAACCCACCGTGACGTCATCCTCGACGGTCGGGCAGCAATGGTTCGTCATCCCGTCCTCTGTGGACAAGGGAACCTTTCGGCTGGTGAACCGCTACAGCGGGCTCGTGCTCGGCCTGTCCGGCAAGACGTCACGCCTCGCGGAGACCACGCCGCCGCGTTTCTGGACCGACACCACCGGGAACGCCGTGGGCGGCGGCCGGACCGCGGCCGAGCAGACACTGAAGTTCACCGATGCCGGTGCCGGCACTCTCGGCGGGGTCCACACCCTGGCCGCGTCCGGCAAGAACCTCGACGACCCGGACTCGTCGACGACCGCCGGCACCCCTCTGGTCACCTGGACGCCGAACCAGGGCGCCAACCAGAAATGGCTGTTCACCCGGCAGCCCGACGGTTCCTACACCCTGACGAACACGCATTCGAAACTGTGCGCCGACGTCGAAGGCGGGGCCACCACAGCGGGCGCGCGCGTCATCCAGTGGACGTGTACCGGCGGGGCCAATCAGCGCTGGACAGCGGCGAGACAACCCGACGGTACCTACAAGCTCGCGAGCGTCCGCTCCGGCTTGCTGCTGACGACAGCGTCCACTTCGGACGGTTCCGCGGTCACGCAACGGGCCGACACGGGTTCCGCGCTCCAGCTGTGGCAGATCGGCTGACCCGGGTGGCCCGCTCCCTCCGGTCGTCTGGACACCACCACGCATCGCTCAATGGCAAGCAACCGGAGAACGACCCGCCGTCGCCGTCTGGACCGCCCAGCAAACCGCGGCCTTCCTGCACAGCGTTCGCGCCCACCGGCTCTACCCGCTCTTCCACCTCGTCGCACTGCTCGGCCTCCGCCGCGGCGAAATCGCAGGGCTGATGTGGAGCGACATAGACCTGGACGCCGGCTACCTCACCGTGTCCCACCAAGCCCGCCAAATCGGGTCCGAAGTCACCCTCGGCAAACCCAAGAGCGAAGCCAGCAACCGAGTCATCGCGCTCGACCACAACACCATCACCGTCCTGCGCCGTCACCGCGCACAATCCCGCACGCCTCTCCGCAGCGAACCCGTCGGCTACCTCTTCCCCAACGGATGGGGCGAACCCATCCGCCCCGACTCCATCACCCACCTCTTCCGCACCCTCAACGACCAAACCGAACTGCCACCAATCCGGCTCCACGACCTCCGGCACGGCGCAGCGAGCCTGTCCCTCGCCGCCGGAAACGACCTCAAAACCGTCCAAGACCTCCTCGGCCACGCCAGCATCGTGCTCACCGCCGACACCTACACCAGCGTCCTACCCACCCTCGCCCGTCAATCCGCCGAAGCCACCGCACGCCTCGTCCTCGACGCCGCCCGCACCACCGCCACCCGCCTCCGCCCCAAACGACGACCCCACCGCGCCACGGGACGCCGCCTGATCACCGCCGGCAGACGAACCGCGGCATCCATCCACGCCGCATAGCCAGACCCAAGAACACGTCAGCAGATACAGCCTTCAACGAGAGGGAACGAGCCCGGGGCTGAAGCACGCCCTCAACCGTCCGGGCCACCACGAAAACGAGCCAAACGCCGGGCCGAGCACCCACAGAGCCCACAGCGAGCCCACCCAAGATCACGCCGACGACCACAAGATCCACAAACAACAACATCCCCGCTGATCAGCGGGGATGTTGAGGTGGTGGGCCGCCTGGGGCTCGAACCCAGAACCTACGGATTAAAAGTCCGCAGCTCTACCAATTGAGCTAACGGCCCGTGCGGCCGAGTCTAGTAGACCGCCGTCGACCACCAGGATGGCGGGGCCGCCGCCGGAGCGCCACGGAATTGTCGGGGGTCTCTGGCATGGTCGAGGGCATGGACACGATCCCCGACGAGAACTACGCGGCGAGCTGGGAGGGCGAGCGCCCGGAGCCGCNCTGCTCGCCGACACCCAATGCGGGAAGACCTCCTTCCTGCGGACGCTGGCGCGCCTGTCCGGACCGCCGAGGGGTCACCCACGCTTGAATTCCTCCCAGGTCACCTTCTTCACCTTGGGGCCGTCGTCCTTGGCGTGGCTCGCCAGGCCGTTGAGGCCCTTGAAGTAGTCACCGGCCTGAGCCTGTGCCTGCGGCGACATGTCGGTGTCGCTGATCGCGATGCCGTGGATGTGCTCCGCCCAGTTCCCCTGGCTCGGGGTGCGGTGCCACGCGGCGAACCCGACCTCGCGCAGTGCCTTCACCGCGGCGGTCTTGTTCGAGATGCCGTTCACCGAAATGTCGACGGCCCCGCCGCCGTCGTGCGTACCGCCCGAGGCACCGACACCGCCGGCGTTGTACGAGCCCTGGGTGATGGTGAACTTGACCCCGGCCTTCTTCTCCGCGGCCGCGATCATGTCGGCGGTGCGCTTGTTGACCGTCTTGCCGTCGAGGCTGGTCTTCGAGCCGACACTGATCGGCGTGGTCACGGTGTAGCGGCCTTTGCCCAGTTCGGTCAGCGAGCCCTTGCCCGGCAGACCGCTGGCGGCGAGGCCGCTGTGCCCGAGCGACTTCTGGTACTTCTGGTACGCGGTGACCGTCGACGTGCCGAAGTGACCGTCGACCTGCTTCTTGTCGAGCAGGTTCTTCGCGGCGAGCGCCTGCTCGACCGCCTTGACGCTCTCCCCGGAGCCCGGCGTGATCGACTGATCGGCCTTGTACGGATCCCACATGGCCGCCTTGACCACGGCCTCCATGTTGACCGACGGTGCGGCCGCCGCGGGCTGTCCCGCCGTCATCCCCAGCGCGGTCGCGGACAGTGCGGCGAACATCGCAGCGGTTGCCACCTTGCGCATGACTGCTCCTTCACTCGATGGCTGCTCCCCGTGAGCAGCTCGTGACCGACACTGGCCCGGAGGCGTTGTCAGCCGGAACCGCCTGTACGGAACGTCTGACGTCAAAACCCGCAGGTTGACAGCATTTGACAGCGACGGCTGCCGACGGATTCCGCAGGTCGGCGCGGCGATCCGGACACTCTTCGCGATATAGTCACCAGGCCGCGCAGAGTGACGAAAATCGTTGTCACGTCAGACACGATCGCGAGGGGGAGCGTGCCGGAACCGCGAACAGTCGAACGGGCACCGGAGCTGGAAGCGTTCATGGACGGGCTGCGGAAGCTCCGGACGCGTGCCGGGGAGCCGTCCTTCCGGAAGATGGCGGCGAAGTCCGGCGCGGTGTCCCACGCGACCCTGCATCTCACCGTCACCGGTACGCGGCTGCAGCCGTGGGAGACGGTCCGCGAGTTCGTCCGCGCCTGCGACGGTGACGAAGAGGAATGGCACGCCCGATGGCAGGGCGTCCAGCTCGTGCTCTCCGCCGACCGCGAACCGGAACCCGCGCCGCGATGGCGGTCCAACCGGGTCCTGGTTCCGCTCGTCCTCGTGCTCGTCGCCGCGATCGTCGCCGTCGTGGTCATCCTGCTCCCGGGCGAGGACACGCCTGGACCGCCACATCCCGGCGATTCGAGCAGATTCGTCGCCGACGTGACCATCCCCGACGAGACCGTGGTCAAACCCGGCACCCAGTTCGTGAAGGTGTGGGAACTCGAGAACACCGGCACCGTCGAGTGGCGGAAACGGTACCTGCGCCGCACCGATCTCCCGGTCGCGCCGGGCGCCTGCCGCACCCCCGACCGCATCCCGGTCAACGACACCGCGCCGCAAGGACGTGTGCAGGTGACGGTCACCGTGAGCACTCCGCCGAACGCCCCGGTCGACTGCAAGGTTTTCTGGAAGATGGTCGACGAACAGGACCGGGAACTCTTCCCGGCCAGCAGGCCGATCTACTTCTCGGTCCTCGTCCGCGCCTGAGCCGGAACTCGCGTGATCAGAGCCGGAACCCACTAGTTTCGCCTCCAAGCACGCGAGTTCCGCCTTCAAGCACGAGTGAGACGAGTTGGATCCGGCGAAAACACCTCGATAGGCCGGAAAAGTGCGCTAGCCGCCCCGTTCCGGGCTGCCTACGCTGAATTCCGCGCACGGGAACCACAAACGTCCTCGGGAGTCTCCGATGAGAGCAACGAGAATCGTGTTCTGCGCCCTGTTCGCCCTCGGCGCCGCCTGCCTTTCCCCGACGGCTGCGGCGGAGCAAACCGCGTTCACCCTGTCCAGTTCCGCGTTCGCCGACGGCGGCCTCATGCCCAAGGTCCACGAGTGCACCAGCGGCGGCGGGCAGGACCCGGCCAAGAAGAACGAGTCGCCGCCGTTGGCCTGGTCGGGCGCTCCAGCCGGGGCCAAGAGCTACGCGATCGTCATGCGCGACCTCGACAACGCCGCCCTGATCCACTGGGTCATCTACGACATCCCGGTGACGACGGCCTCGCTCCCCCAGAACGTCCAGCACGTCTACCGGCCACCGGTGCCCGCCGGCTCCAGGCAGGTCTACTACCGCGGGAGCGCGAGCCTCTACGGCTACCAGGGCCCGTGCTCGCCCTCCACCGTGAACACCTACGAGTTCGTCGTGCACGCGCTCGACCAGACGTCGCTCACCGGCCTGAACTCCGGTTCGTCGACCCGGACCGCCGCCAGGGCGATCATCGCGGCGTCGATCGGCTCGGCGAGGATCACCGGCGAGTCGTAAGTCCCCTGGTCACCCGTGGCAAAATCGGCCCAATGCAGATCGGGATGCTGGGGCCCTTCGAGGTGCGCACGGACGACGGCGGTCTCGCCGACGTGCCGGGTGCCCGGTTGCGCGGGTTGCTGATCGCGCTCGCGCTCGAACCGGGCCGGGTGGTCCCGAAGGCGACGCTCGTCGACTGGATCTGGGGCGAACAACCCCCCGCCGACGCGACGAACGCCTTGCAGCGCCTGGTTTCCCGGCTGCGCAAGGTGCTGCCGGAAGGGGTCGTCGAGGGCCAGACCGACGGCTACCGGCTGAAGGTGTCGCCCGACGCCGTCGACGCCGTGCGGTTCGAGCGTCTCGTCGGCCAGGCCCGCGGCGACGAGGAGCCGAAGCGGCTGCGTGAGGCACTCGCCCTGTGGCGCGGCGCGGCCATGCAGGACGTCGGCCTGCAGGACAGCGACGCCTTCGACGCGGCGGTCACCCGGCTCGAAGGTCTTCGGCTGACGGCGCTGGAGGATCGGTTCGACGCTGAACTCGACCTCGGCCACGGCGCGAACCTCGTCACCGAACTGACCGATCTGGTGGCCGCGCATCCGTTGCGCGAGCGGCTCGTCGCCGCGCTGATGCGGGCCCTCGCGGCGACGGGCCGCGACACCGAAGCGCTGCTCGTGTACCAGCGCACGCGGGAAGCCCTGGCCGACGCGCTCGGCGTCGATCCGTCGCCGGAGCTGTCCGCGGTACACGTCGCGCTGCTGCGGGGCGAGCTGGGACGGCGTGAAGAGAACCGCAAGACCAACGTGCGCGCCGAGTTGACCAGCTTCGTCGGCAAGGACGCCGACGTCGCCAAGGTCCGCGACCTCGTCGCCGGGCACCGGCTCACCACGCTGCTCGGTCCCGGCGGCTCGGGAAAGACCCGGCTGGCCACGGAAACCGCGCGCACCTTGCTCGGCGATCTGCCGGACGGGGCATGGCTGGTGGAACTCGCGGCCATCGGCCCGGAAGATGATGTCGCGCAAGCGACTCTCGCCGCGCTCGGGCTGCGGGACGCCCTGCTCGGTGACTCGTCGAACGCGGAGCCCGTAGAACGGGTCATCGCCGCGATCCGGGACCGGGAAGTCCTGCTGATCCTCGACAACTGCGAGCACGTGATCGAGGCGGCCGCGGCGTTCGCCCATCGTGTGCTCGGGGAATGCCGCCGTCTGCGGATACTGGCGACGAGCCGGGAGCCGCTCGGTATCACCGGTGAGACGTTGTGGCATGTCGTGCCGCTGGCGGTGCCGGACCGGCACGCCGGCGCCGCCGAGATCGAATCCTCCCCCGCCGTCCGGTTGCTGCGGGACCGGGCGAGCGCGGTACACAAGGATTTCGTGGCTGACGAGACGACTCTGTCCACCATGGCGCGCGTGTGCCGGATCCTGGACGGGATGCCGCTGGCGATCGAACTGGCCGCGGCCAGGCTGCGCACCATGTCCATCGAGCAGCTCGCGAACCGGCTCGACGACCGGTTCCGCCTGCTGACCGGCGGCAGCCGGACCGCGCTGCCCCGGCACCGGACGCTGCGCGCCATGGTCGACTGGAGCTGGGAGCTGCTGTCCGACGCCGAGCGGACGGTCCTGTGCAGACTCTCGGTGTTCTCGGGCGGGGCGAGCCTCGAAGCGGCCGAGCGGGTCTGCGTCAGCGAGGCGGTCGAGCAGTACGAGGTCCTCGAACTGCTCACCACGCTGACCGAAAAATCGCTCCTGGTCGCGGCGGGCGACGAGGCGCCGCGCTACCGGATGCTCGGCACGATCAAGGAGTACGCCGCGCAACGGCTCGCCGAGGCAGGCGAAACCGTGGTGGCACGCCACGCGCATCTCACCTATTTCACCGAGCTCGCCGAGGCCGCGGAGCCGATGCTCCGCCGCGCCGAACAGCTGGAATGGCTCGCCAAACTCAACGCCGAGCACGACAACATCACGTCCGCGATGCGCGGCGCCCTCACCGCGGGCGAGGGCCCGGAGGCGATGCGGCTGGCGGCGGCCTGCGGCTGGTACTGGTGGCTCAGCGGGCACCGCACGGAGGGCATGGAGCTGGTCAGCGCGGCCGTCAAGACACCGGGCGAGGTGTCCGACGACGTCGCGGCCGTGGTGTACGGGCTCGTCTCGTTGTTCGTGAGTTCCGGTTTCGCCGACGAGCACACCGCGGCGAAGTGGATCCACGAGTCGTACCGACTGAGCAGGCACAGCGAGTCGCGGCACCCCTTGCTGGGGCTCGTCGTCCCGCTGGAACGCATGCTGGCCGGGGACGAAGCGCTGTCCGCGTGGGAACCGGTGCTGGAGGACGAAAACGCGTGGGTTCGCGCGCTGGGCAGGCTGCACCTCGGCAAGATGCGGATCACCCTCGGCCATCCCGGCCGGGAGGCGGACGAATATCTCGAGCAGGCACTCGGCGAGTTCCGCGCGATCGGCGAGCGGTTCGGGATCTCGTTCGCCCTGACCGAATTGGCGGACCGCATCGCCACCCGCGGCGAGTTCGCCACCGCTTGTGAGTACTACGAAGAGGCGGTCACGGTCGTGACCGAGGTCGGCTCCCTGGAGGACCTCATCCGGCTGCGGTCGCGGCAGGCGCAGCTGTACTGGCTGATGGGCGACGAGAAGGCTGGTGCGGCCGCGGTGGCCGAAGCTCAGCGGTACGCCGAGCGGGTCACCTGGCCCGGCGCGCTGGGCATGCTCGCCCTCGCGCACGCGGAACTCGCCCACTGGCGCGGCCAAACCGAAGAGGCTGCGCGGCAGCTCGACATCGCGACGACCGTGATGGGCGACGAAGCCGGCCTCGGCCACGTTCGCGCCATCAGCCACGACCTTCGGGGCTACTTCGCGGACGAGCTCGAAAAGTCCCGCGAACACCGGCAAGCGGCCTGGGAGGCGGCCGCCGAGGTGCGGCACGTGCCCCTGATCGCCCACATGCTCGTCGGGATCGCGGATCTGGCCCTGCGCCAGGACAATCCCGAGCAGGCCGCGCGGCTGCTCGGAGCGGCCGACGAGCTGCGCGGGCTGCCGGACCGGTCCCGTCCGGACGTGACCCGGATCGAGGAGACAGTGCTGCGCCGCCTCGGCGAAGCGAAATTCGCGGAGGCGGCGCGAGAAGGCACCGAAGCGGACTGGAAGCGGCTGGCCGAGGTCACGCTCGCTTCTTGAACGTCGAGGACGCCCACAGGTATCCGGCGAGCGCGATCCCGGCGCACCACCCGAGGGCGGGGAGCACGTCGCCCGCGGCCGGTGCCCCGTTGAGCAGCCCGCGCAGGGTCTCGATGATCGGCGTGAAGGGCTGGTACTCGGCGAATTCCCGCAGCCCGGGGCCCATTTTCTCGGCGGGCACGATCGCGCTGCTGAAGAACGGCAGCATGACCAGCGGCACCGAGGCCATCCCCGCGGTTTCCGGGGATTTCGCCGACAGCCCCAGCGCGACCGTGAGCCAGGCCGCCGCGAAACCGAGCAGGACGACGATCCCGACCACGCCGAGCCAGTCGAGGAAACCGGCCGCCGGGGAGAACCCGAGCAGGAAGGCCACCCCGGTGAGCGCCGCGATGGCGAGCAGGTTGGTCAGCACGCTGGCGACGACATGCCCGTTCAGCACCGCGCCGCGGGAGACGTCCATGACCTTGAACCGGTTGATGATGCCCTTGGTCATGTCGGAGTTCACCGCGGTCGCGGTCGCGCCGAGCCCGTAGCAGACGGCCAGCAGCATCAGTCCCGGCGTCGCGTAGTCGACGTAATCGACGCCGACGCTGAACGCGTCTCCGAACACGTACACGAACATGAGCATCATCACGACCGGCATCAGGATCGCGTTGAACACCGATGTCGGGTTGCGGACGAGATGCTTGAAGTTACGGCGCAACATCACCGTGGACGCGGATTTCACTTCACTGCCTCCGTGTTGTGGCCCGTCAGGGCGAGGAAAACGTCATCGAGATCGGGGGTGTGGACGGAGAACTCTTCGGCGGCGACCGCGTACTCGTCGAGCCGGTCGAGCAGCGAGCGCAGGGATTTCGTCCCGCCGTCGCTGGGGACCCGCAGGACGAGCGCCTCGTCGTCCCGGGAGGCCCCGGGGAATATCCGCGCGGCCGCGTCGAGTTCGGCGACGGTGGTGAACCGCAGCCGGACATGCGTTCCGGGCATCCGGCGCTTGAGTTCGCCGGGCGTGCCCTGTGCGACAAGGCGGCCCTGGTCGAGGACCGCGATCCGGTCGGCGAGCTGGTCGGCTTCCTCGAGGTACTGGGTGGTGAGGAAGACGGTGACGCCACCGTCCACCAGTTCACGGATGATCGACCACATCGTGCGACGGCTGCGCGGGTCCAGCCCCGTGGTGGGCTCGTCGAGGAAGATGATCCGCGGATCGCCGACGAGCGTCATCGCCAGATCCAGTTTCCGGCGCATACCGCCGGAGTAGGCCGCCGCCGGTTTCCGTGCCGATTCCACCAGGTCGAAGCGTTCCAGCAGGTCGGCCACGAGCCGCTTGCCCGCGGTCCCGCGGCTCAGCTCCGCCATCAGCTGCAGGTTCTCCTGGCCCGTCAGCAGTTCGTCCACCGCCGCGAACTGGCCGGTGACCCCGATCGCCGCGCGGACCGCCTTGGCCTCGGTCGCGAGGTCGTGGCCGGCGACCTTCGCCGTCCCGCCGTCGGCCTTCATCAGGGTGGTCAGCAGGTTCACCGTCGTGGTCTTCCCCGCCCCGTTCGGGCCGAGCAGGGAGAAAATGGTGCCGGCGGGGACTTCCAGGTCGATACCGTCGAGCACGACCTTGTCCCCGAAGGTCTTTCGCAGTCCCGAGACCGCGATCGCTGTGTCTGTCATGGGCACCACTCTGGGCGGCCACGCTGACACGTCCCCGCCACGGCGCTGACACGGGTGGTGTCAGCGCCGTGTCAGCCCGCTGTCAGGAGCCGCGAGGACAGTGGTGCTCACAACCACCACGAAAGGCGAAGCGATGACTCAGACGGTTCCCGTCCCGCAGGGCCTCCCGATGGACCGCGACGCGGGCCCCTTCGACCCGCCCAGCGACATCACCCGGCTGCGCGAGGCCCGCCCGGTGAGCCCCATGCTCTTCCCCGACGGCCACGAGGGCTGGCTCGTCACCGGCTACGACGAGGTCCGGCAACTGATGGCCGACACCCGCTTCAGCTCGCGACAGGACATCGGCATCCTGCACGCGCCCTACGAGACGCCGGGGATGCCCGCCCAGACCGAACCGTCCCCGCCAATTCCGGGCATGTTCGTCGCCATGGACCCGCCGGATCACGGCCGGTTGCGGAAGCGGCTCACCGGTGCCTTCACCGTCAAGCGGATGAAGCAGCTCGAAGACCACATCGTCGAGATCACCGAGCGGCAGTTGGACGCGATGGCCGAACTGGTCCCGCCGGTCGATCTGGTCAAGGAGTTCGCGCTGCCGGTGCCGTCGCTGGTGATCTGCGAACTGCTCGGCGTCCCCTACGAGGACCGGGAGAACTTCCAGGCGAACTCCGCCCAGCTCATGGTCAGGGACCAGACGCTGGAGGAGAAGATGGCCGCGTTCATCGGGATGAACACCTTCCTCACCGAACTGGTCACCCGTAAACGCGAGACGCCCGGCGACGACATCCTGTCCGACCTCGGCCGCCACGACGACCTCACCATCGAGGAGCTGACGGGAGCCGCGTTCCTGCTGCTGCTCGCCGGCCATGAGACCACCGCGAACATGCTGTCGCTGGGCACCTTCGCGCTCCTGGAGCACCCCGAGCAGTTGGCCGAACTACGTGCCGACGCGGAGCTGCTGCCCGGCGCCGTCGAAGAGCTGCTTCGCTACCTGTCCGTCGCCGACATCTTCTTCCGCTACGCCACGGAAGACCTGGAACTGGGCGGCGAAACGATCCGCGCCGGATCGACCGTCATCATCTCGCTGCTGGCCGCCAACCGCGATCCGCGGCGTTTCGAGAATCCCGACGCTTTGGACCTGCACCGCAACGCCCGTGGCCTGTTGTCCTTCGGGCACGGCATCCACCAGTGCCTCGGCCAGCAGCTGGCGCGGATCGAGATGCGTGCGGGTTTCGAGGGATTGCTGCGCCGCTTCCCGACGCTCGCGCTCGCCGTCCCCGCCGGTGAGGTCAGGCTCAAGACCGACATGAACATCTACGGCGTCCACGAGTTGCCGGTCACCTGGGGCTCCTGAGTGTTTGGCTGAGCGTCAAAGCGGTGAGGGCGATGGCGAATCCGGTGAGCTGCCAACCGGTGAGGGTCTGGCCGAGCACCAGGAACCCGGCGGCCGTGGCGACGAGGGGGTTGGTCAGCGTCAGCAGGGAGACCGACGCCGGGGCGAGGCGGTCGATGCCGCGGAACCACAGCGGATAGGCCAGCGCGGTGGTGACGATGCCGATGTAGGCGTAGCCGAGCAGGTTCGCGGTCGTCAGCGAGTCCGGGAGACCTTCGAACAGGAGCGTCGCCGGGGCCAGGACGACGCCGCCCAAGGTCAGCTGCCAGCCGGTCATCGCCAGCGGATGCTCGGGACGGCCCCATTTCTTGGTCAGGATCAGGGAAACGGCCATGAGCCCGACGGCGGCGAGCATGGCGGCCAAGCCGATCGGGTCGAGGCGGGCTTCCGCCGTAAGGGTCAGCAGGGCGACACCACCGGCGCCGACGATCGAGGCGAGCAGGATCGGCGCCGGTGTCCGGACGCGGAGCATCGGCAGCGCGAGCAAGGCGACCAGCAGCGGTTGGAGGGCGCCGAGGGTCGCGGCGACTCCGCCGGGCGGTGCACATCCAGCCACCGCGTAGCCGGGCCGAAGCCTCACGCCGGGCCGGCGAGGATTCCGTTCACGTGAATCCCCGGATGCGTGGCGGCGTCCTGCCACGACACGGGAAGATCCGACGGCCAGTTCGCGGTGAGCGGCTGGGTCTGGCCCGCCGGAATCCGTTATCGACCCGGGGCGGATGGCAGACGGGCCCGTTCGTGTCACGTCCAGCCGAGCGGGGTGACCTCCGCCGCCGACGTCCACGGGCCGCGCCCGCCCGCCTCGGTGAGGGCGCGGAACCGCACGTAGCGCGCCCGAGTGGGCCAGAACCGCAGGGTCTTCCGGGCGGCGTCGTCGGCAAAGGTACCCGTGGCGACGGGGCTTCCCCAAACGGACCCGTCGGTGCTCAGGCAGACCTCGTACGCACCGACGCGGCCGTGGCCGGAACCGTCCTGGCGCGGCAGGTAGGCCAGGCCGGTGACAGTGCGGTCGGCGCCCAGATCGAGCTGGATTTCGTGGGGCAGCGGGTCTTCCCCGCCGGACCACTTGGTGTGCCAGTGGGTGGCGGGATCACCGTCGACGGCGTTCGTGGCGGCGCCGGACTCGCCCACGGTCTCCTGGCTGTCGGCCGAGCGGACGGTGGCGGCGAGCGGCCCGGAGCCCATTACCGGGTCGCTGATGCTCTCGGCGCCCGTCTCGACATGCCCCGCGAAGCGGCGAAGGAAGCCGTCCGGCCCCTGAACGGTCAGGTCGTACCAGCCGCCCATGCCGCCTTCGGTGCTGAACCAGTCCTCGACCTTCGCGCCTGGGGCGACCGTGTACGTCCACGGTCCGCCACCCCGGTTGCCGGTGCGCACGGTCAGCTCGCACGCCGCGCCGGCGTTGGTCATCGTCAGGTACACGACGCCGGAACCCGGCCGCAGCACGACTTCCGGATTCGGCGCGCCGCCGGTGGTCGCGGTGATCCGATTGCCCGCGAACCGCCTCAGGAAACCGTTGGGGCCGTGCGCGGTGAGGTCGTACGCGCCCTCCGGCGAACCCACCTGCCAGTAGTCCGAGAGCGTCGCGTTCCCGCCGAGTGTGTAGCGCCAAGGCCCATCGGTGCGGTGCGCGTTGGCGTACACGGAGAAATGAGCGCCCGCGGTTCCGGTGTTGGCGAAGTCGATCCAGAACCGCTCGGCCGTCACTCGTCCGGAAGCCGCCAACCGGTAAGGCAAGGGCCTTGCGGGCCGGACACCGGTCTCCGGCACCGGAAGCTTCTGCACGGAAGGCGGCTGCGGCTGAGTGTTCCAGGGCCCGCTCGTCGGCACCGGTTCGGTCAGCGCCGGATAGGTCGCGTTCGGCGCCGTGGTGTCCAGCGCCGAAGTCAGGTCGCCGCATACGGTGCGCCGCCACGGCGAGATGTTCGGCTCGGCGACGCCGCTCCACCGTTCCAGGAACCGCAACACTGAGGTGTGGTCGAAGACCTCCGAGCACACCTTCCCGCCCCGGCTCCACGGCGAGATGACGAACATGGGCACCCGCACCCCCAGCCCGATCGGCTCACCGGAGACGAATTCGTCGGTCGTGGCCACGGAACTCTTGCCCTCGTCGTCCGAGGCGGGTGGGGCGGGCGGTGGCATGTGGTCGAAGAAGCCGCCGTCCTCGTCGTAGGTCAGCAGGAACAAGGTCTTGTTCCACACGCCGGGTTTCGAGGCGATCGTGTCGAGGATCGACTTCACCAACTCGGCCCCGGTGTTGGGCCCCCACGCGGGATGTTCGGTCTGCGATTCCGGCGCGACGATCCACGACACCGACGGCAGCCTGCCCGCGTCGACATCGGCCTTGAAGGCGACCGGCAACTGCTTCGGCGCGACCCTGGCCAGGCCCCGGTCGTACAGAGCGCGCTCGGTCGCGGTCAAGGTCGCCACCCCCGCGGCCAGTCCGTCGAGCAGCCGGGTCCGTTCGGCGGCCGAGGCCGAATCCAGGGCGTAGTAGAAGTACTCCAGCTTCGGGAAGGCTTTGCCCGCGGAGTCCTTCACCTTCGACAAGGCCTTGGTGCCGACGGCAAGAAAACTGCTGAAATAGTCCAGCGAATTGTCGCCGTAATTGTCCCATTCCTGATACACCCGCCAACTGCGGCCCGCGGCCTGAAGCCGCTCGGCGTAGGTCTTCCAGGTGTAGCCGGTGTGCCCGGGGTTCTGCCACGCGTCATTGCCGATCGCGCGGGTCGTGCCGTCCGGCTCGAAGCCGAGTTTGCCGGTGAACAGATACATCCGGTTCGGGTTGGTCGGCCCCATTTCCGAGCAGTGGTAGGCATCGCAGACGGTGAACGCGTCGGCGAGTTCGTGATAGAACGGCAGCGCCGAACGCCGGTGATAAGTCAGCGAGCGAACACCCTTGGCCGCGCGCCACGCGTCGTGGCGGCCCTTGTTCCACGCCCGGTGCCCGCCGGACCAGCTGTGGTCGACGTCGGCCATGAACTGGTCGTCGATCGCGTACGGCAGCAGCGTTCCCGCGCCGTCGGGCTGCTGGAAGACCGAGGCCCCGGAAGGCAGTTTGATCGCGGCCGGATCGGCGAATCCCCGCACACCGCGCAGCGTCCCCAGATAATGGTCGAACGACCGGTTCTCCTGCATGAACACCACGACATGCTCGATGACGTCGAGCCCGCCCGTCGGCGCCTCGGCGGCGAGCGCCTGCCGGACGCTCGCCGGAAGCAAGGTGAAAGCGGAAGCCGCACCAGCGGCCTTCAGCAGGGTACGACGGCGCACGGAGCCCTCCCGGAATGGCGTTGAACCCGGTCGATCGTGTTCGAAACTGCACCTTTTCGGCGACTATCGAGCAGATAGAAGCATATGGTGCTGATCCGTTCAAGGGTTCCGCCCGCGGGCTGCATGATCGGAGCAACAAGACGCGACTTTCGTAGCCGGTTCAGAGGGTCGCGAGTGGTAACTGCGGCCGACCCCTGGCCCGAACGGCCGGTACGCGTGATCCGACGGACGACTCGCGCACGCCCCGGGTCCGCCGCATGTCGTCCATCCAGTCACGCGAAACCCGCGCAACGGCACCGAACACACGGCAAGTTTCCAAACTCCCCACCGATCACGCGGCGGAAACCGTGGTGGGGGCCGCCCCCCTTGAGCGTCCCCCACCCGGTTCACCCGGCCGGCAACCGGCCGGACGTCATTTCGTGCCGCCGTCCGGGCGCCCGGACAACGCCGCCACCGCGAGCACCATGACGACAGGCCAGATCACGGCCGTCAACGCGACCCCGCCGACGGTGATCGCCGTGACCGAAGCCGCCGTCGCGATCAGCCCGCCGACGGGTGACACGTAACAAAATCCCAACGGGCCCAGAAAGAGCACCCACAACAACGCCACTTTCACCGATTTGGCGGGCGGACGCGGAACCGGATACCGCCCCGGGCCGACGACCTCCTGACCGTCGCCCTGATACCACCCGCCGGACATCAGCGGCGGGTGCGGCGCGAAGAAGGCCGGTCTTCGGCCGAACGCCTTGGGCGTTCGCGGATTCGGTACGGCCGGCTCACGCCGGTGATCCTTCGGCCGTCCCATGACACTTTCGGCGCTGCGCATGACGTCCTCCCCCGTCGCCGGCCCGAGGCCTGGTGAAGTCACCCCTTGCCTGGCACAATTACCGGTTGCGGTGCGAAACTTCCGGGTCGTTCTGCCCACTGACCATGCTGACGAGTCGGGGGAGTGGCTGATGCGTCAAATGGAATACAGCGCGAATCCGGCCCCCGGCGATCCGGAGGGCCAGGATGACCGGTTCTCCAACGGGTGATCACGGGGGCTTCGGAACCTGGGGGCGGCTGACGCCCGCGGAGCAGGCCGCTCTCCGGCGCGCGGGCCATGTGAAGGTGTGGCGGCCAGGTCAGATCCTCGCCCTCCAGGGCAGTCCGCCCACCAGTATGTTCGTCGTCCTCCACGGCTGGGTGAAGATCAGCGCCACCAACTATCGCGGCGAGAACGCGCCGCTCGCCGCCCGCGGTCCCGCGGAGATCGTGGGCGAGCTGGCCCCGATCAGCGGACTCCCCCGGTCCGCCACCATGTCGGCGATCGACGAGGTGCGCACCCTCGTCGTGCCGAGGGAGAAGTTCCTCGGCGTCCTGCGGGACCGGCCGCGTATCGCGGAAGAGATCTTCCGTACCGCGGCGATCCGGCTGCAGCAGTCCGACAGGCTGCGACTCGAAGCCGGCGGGCCGGATTTCCCGCAACGCCTCGCCGCGGTCCTCCTGGAGCTGGCGTTGCAGCACGCCGTCGACTGGACGGACGGGCAGCAGGTCGATCTCCGGTTCAACCAAGGGGAATTGGCGGGCTTCGCGCGCGTCTCACGCAGCACCCTGATCCGCGGCCTCGAAGAACTCCGGCGGCTGGGTGTCGTGCGCACCGCGCGTCAGCGCGTCACCATCACCCGTCCTCGCGCCTTACGGGAATTGGCGGCCGGGCGGCCACCGCCGCCCGCCGAGGCCTGATCGGTCACGAAATCTCGGCTATCCTTGTCGAGGTTCAACTCTCGCAACCGTTTCACGGGGTGGAGGGAATCGGCACGATGAGTTCTTTCTCGGCGAACACCGAACCGGACATCGAATCGGCGTTGATCGATCTCGACGCGGTCTCCTTCACCGCGTTGCGGGAGCTGGACGGGGAAGCCTTCCGCCAGTCGGCGCACCACGTCGTCGAACGCACTACCCTCGTCCGCGCACGCTACAGAAGCGGAAACCCCTCCGGTGGCGAGCGCATCGACTGATGTCGCCGCCTGCCGAGGCTCGCCCCGTGTTCCACCGGTTGTCGTGGCGGGACTTCGACGCGCTGGCGCGCCTTGACGGCGACGAGGAAATGGCCCGGCGGCTGCGGCGGGCCGAGCGAAGCCGTCGCAAACTGCTGATCCACGCGTTGCTGACCGAGGCCACGAAGACAGCGGACCATTCGGGTCCCCTGCCACCGTTGGATTCCGCCTGGGAACTGCTCGCACGTGCGGAAGCACGAGCACCCAAGGCAGTGAACCGGATGCTCACCAATCCGTACACCGGCAGCTGGGCGGGCTACACGACTCGTTTGCTACGCAACGGAATCGACGGCATCGGTCCTTTGTGGATACATCTGGGCCACGCGCACGCGATCGCGGCGGCAGCGGCGATCCGGGCGGAGCTGGACTTCGAGACGGCCATCCCGGCCTGGCACGGCAACGCCATGCTCCCTTCCCTCGGCATGGCGAGATTTCCCGGTACCGCGGCGTTCTCTTCGGCTATCGTACGAGGCGAGAACGGCCGGTACTTCGTCTCGAACGCCGAAACGACGGTCCGCCTGCCCGGATCACCCGACGCCGATGCCCCGGGCTGGTGGGGAATCCGGCGAGTCCGGAGCCAGGTCGGCACGCACCGGTTCTCCCTGTGGCTGGACGATCTCGACCCCTATCGGGGGCTCTACGAACCGGTCCCACCGGAAAGGCTGCCTGGCAAGGAATTGGCGGATTGGCAACGGCTGATCGACGAAGCGTGCCGCCTGATCACCGCCCATCTCCCCGGTTTGGCCCGCATCATGCCCGTGGGGCTTGCCTCATTGGTGCCGAAACCCCAGGTGCTCTTCCGGAATCCGAGCGCGTCGACCGGGGAGGCGTTCGGCAGCGCGGTGGTCGGCCTGCCCGCCGACGGCGCGTCCCTCGCGGAGACCTTGATCCACGAGTTCCAGCACATCGTGCTCGGCGGTCTGCTGCATCTGGTCGAATTGTACGAGCCGGATCCCCGTGAACGGATCTACGTGACGTGGCGGGACGATCCACGGCCCGTGAGCGGTGCCCTGCAAGGGGTCTACGCCTTCTTCGGGGTCACCGCGTTCTGGCGCGCGCTGGCCCATGCCGGTCACAGCCCCCGGCGCTCCGGCTTCGAATTCGCGTTCTGGCGCGAGCAGACGTGGCGCACCTTGCGGGTCCTGCGCGCGGACCCGACACTGACCGACGCCGGACGCCGGTTCCTCGATGACATAACCGAACGCCTCGGCCCCTGGCAGGACGAGCCCGTGCCGGCGGAGGCAGGCGAACTGGCCGCGGCCGCCGGCCGGGATCACCTCGCCGGCTGGCGGGCCCGCCACCTGCGGCCGGACCCGGCCGTGGTGACCGAGCTGGCGGCGGCATGGCTCAGTGGCAGGCCGAGGCCACCCGCCACACTCGACGCCCCGGACCTTCCCCCGACTCCGGTACCGGACGGAGCCTGGTCCCACGCCAGAACGGACCTGATCCGGCTCGCCGTCGGTGGCACACCGCTGTCGCCGGACGGACGCCCGCCGGCGGTGCCCGGCGCCACCGCCGCGGATCTCGCTTACACCGCGGGCGATTTCCTCGAAGCAATCCGGGGCTACCGGCGGGAACTCGCCACGGACCCGGACCGGCCGAACTCCCTGGTCGGGCTGGGCCTCGCGCTCGCCGCACGAGGCCAACACCCCGCCGCCCGCGCCTTGCTGCACTGCCCCGAACTCGTCCGGGCCGTGCATCGGTCCTTGCGAGCCGTTCCACGGCCACCGACCGTGGAACAGCTCGCCGTCTGGATCGGGCAGTTTGTTGCTGGTTGAGTCACATCAGGATCGGGTCGATGTCGCAGTTGGCGCGGGTGCCACGTAGGTGATCTCGTAGCCCGCGTCGGTGAGCTTCTCGGCGACGTACTCCGCCGTGGCGCGTTCACCGACCAGCGTGTCGGAGCCCGCCGACCCCCTGCCGCCGCCTGGTGGACGGCGTGTGAAGACCCACTCGGGCGCCTGTCATCCCAGGCCGAGTCCCGCGGTCAGGGGTCCGTAGAGAGTACGCACGTACGAGTCCGTGAGGTGATTGTCCCGGTACACCACGACGTTACCGATGACCGCCGGGCACACGTCGCCGACGCACAGCCACGGAGTCAAGTCGACGACCGTCGTGCGCGGCACGCGTTCGGCGGCCTCCACCAACGGGTCCTTGTCCCGGCCGAAGGCGTCACCCACGGCCGTGTCGCAATTCGCGTGCCTGCCGGGGTTGCTTTCCAGGCAACGTGGGGTGTTCTTGGCGGGCCGGGGCACGTCGCGGATCACGCCGGACCGGATACCGGCGTCCGAGATACGCCGCAACAGGGACTCGTAACCGTCCACGGTCCGCGCACGCGACTCCCAACGCCATTTCAGGTCCTTGTCATAGGACTCGGGGGACATCGCGGAGGTCACCACGAGATCCGGCTTCATGGCGAGGATTCCGGCGAGTTCGCGTTCGTTCTGGTCGGAGCAGACGGTGAGGCCTGCCGGTGCGACGGCGGTGAAGGGGCAGCCGTTGCGCAGCATCATCTTCACCCGCCACTCAGGATGCTCTCGCACGAATCGCGCGAACACGGTACTGAACATCGCCGCGTGCGAGTCACCGACCAGTACGAGTGTCTTCGGCGCGGTCGCCGTGCCGTAGGTGCATTCGTCACCGGTGGGCGGCCAGTTCTCGATGTCGTATGACGTGCAGTTGACGGTTTGGTCCTGCAGCGGCCAGTCCCGTCCCGCCACAGCCGGGTCAGGGATCAGCGGGACGCCCTCCGGCGCCGGTCTCGGGTTGTCCCTGTCGAGCGCGAGGGCGCCCGGGTGACTTTCATCGAGGCCGATGGCCGACGCGAGGCGATCGAGTTCCGCCGAGGCGTACTGCCATGGCACCGTCGCGACGACCGTCGTGGCGGCGACCAAGGCCGCTCCGAGCAGGTAGGCGCTGCGGAGCCGGGGCGCGCGGCGCCGGAACGGCGGCCGTGCGGTCCTCCCGCCGCGGAAGGCGTCTTCGACCACGTGTTTGGACACCATGGCCAGGGCCAGGCTGAGCACGAAGGCACCCACCGCCTGCCGCCGCGTCAGTTCCGAGCTGCCCGCGAGCTGCAGGACCACCACGATGACGGGCCAGTGCCAGAGGTACAGGCTGTAGGAGATGTCGCCGACATAGCGCAGCGGTTGGAGACCCAGCACGAGCGCGACTTCCGGGCGTGCCACGCGCTGGTCCGCGGCGACGACCCCGGCCAGCAACAAGCCGACGGTGCCCAGCGTCGGCAGGAGGGCGACGTAGCCAGGGAACGCCATCGCGGTGGTCAGCACGAACGAACTGACCACCACCGCGACCATCCCACTCCAGCCGACAAGCAGCCGGACCCCAACCTTGAGCCGGATCCGGTGGACGGTCATCGCGGCGAGGCCGCCGAGTCCGAGCTCCCACATACGGGTGGGCGTGACGAAGTAGGCGCGACCGTGGTCGAGTTCGCTGTAGACCACGGAGAACACGAACGACGCGGCGGTGACGATGGCGACCGCGGTGACGGCGTGACGGGCGGCCTTCGGCCCGGCACGGTGGGCCAGGCGGGCGCAGACGAGCAGGACCAGCGGGATGACGAGATAGAACTGCTCTTCGACACTGAGCGACCAGAAGTGCTGGACCGGTGACGCGGCGGCGGTGGCGTGGGCGTAGTCGGCGGATTGGGCGGCCAGCGCCCAGTTCTGGACGTTCAGCGCGGACGTGAGGACATCGCTCATGATGGCGGGCCAGCGTGAGATCGGCAGGACCAGCCAGGTCACGAGCACGGTGCTCAGCAGGACCACCGACGCGGCGGGCAAAAGGCGCCGGATGCGGCGAGCGTAGAACTCGCGCAGGCGGATGGTGCCGGTGCGGCGCAGCTCGCCGGCGAGGGTGCCGATGATGAGGTAGCCGGAGATGACGAAGAAGACGTCGACACCGACGAAGCCGCCAGGCAGCCATTCCGGCCGAAGGTGGTAGACGATCACCAAACCGACCGCCAGCGCGCGCAACCCCTGGATATCCGGACGCTGGACGCGCGGCTCGGCCGGGGCCGGTCTCAGCGGAACGGTCTCTTCGACCTGCGCGAGCGCCATCGCGACACCCTGCCCCATCGCTACGGCCGCGCGGGACAAGGCGGCCACTCAGCCAGAGAGTGTAGAACACCCGGTCGACCACCTGTTTTCACCCTCCCGAGTGAGGCGGGCAGTGCCGCCAGGACCCAGCGAACTCACCCGTTCGGCAGACAAGCGAGTCCGATTCATGATTATTTGGGCACGCACGTGTTCCAAGAAGAGAACTGGGGCTACACAAAGTGAAGAAGAAGATCGCGGCGACCGCCGTCGTCCTGGGCGCGTTCGCGTCGACAATCGCGTTCGCGCAGCCTGCCGGCGCGGGTGTCGATCCGAAGTATTACTACGAGTCCAGTTGGTCGACGGAGGGCGACTGCCGGATCAACGGCCACTCCGGCCAGCAGAGTGGCCGATGGTCGGCGTACTTCTGCTCCGCCTCGACCTGGTCGTGGGACCTCTACATCAAGCGGTAGCCCGCGATACTCGCTCCGGCGGCGCGGCGGGATGAAGTTCGCGGAGATCGGCCTCGACAAACAGCGGCCGGGCCGCGTCGTGAGGACCCGACCCCCATTTACGGCCGCCGTGACCCAAGCCCAGTCCGCGGAACGGCCGAGTTTCCCTCGACGCCCGTGGCGCATCCGCTCATCGGCAGGTCAGTGCGTCAGCCGCGCCCCGTTCTCGGGCTCGAACCTTGCGCGCGATCAGTGATCGTGATGCCCGTGAGGGGGTTGAGTCGTGGGGAGAGCCGAACGCAGTGGTCGCGCGACTGCCTGCACGACGGGCGCGGGGTAGCCCCAGCGTCGGCATCGATTGCAGTTCCACCTCGAACTCAAGATCGACCTGTACGCAGCCGCAATCCAGGTACTCCTCCGCGGCGAAGCATCGGTTGGCCACGTTAGACTCGATATCCGGGGTCCCGAACCGGGCCATGAGGCGAATCATCGGCGCGGTGACCACGGCCGGCCGTCGCCACGGATGCCCGTAGGCGGGCGATCTCGTCGTGTTGGGCGGCCAGTTGGGCAAGCGCTTTGGTTCGGAAGTCGGTGAGTTCACTGAGGGTGCCGGCCGACTCGGTGAGGCGTTCGCAAAGCGTCGGGGTCGACGAAGCTATGGTCGGCGAGGAGCATGCCGTCGGCCAGCAGACGCTCGGCCAGTCGGAGTCCGTTGTGCCGCAGGCCATGCTGCATCAGGTCCCGGAAGTGCTCGGTTCGCCGCGGACGGGTGACCAGGGCTGGCAGGCCGGCACGGGTGAGGAAGTCGCGGTAGAGCTCTTGTGCCGGCGGAGGTCGAGGGGGAGTTGTTCGGCGAACCGGATCATGGCCGCGAGAAACCCGGGCTCCGACCTGGCGAACCGGCCACCGATCCGGGCATGCACCCGATCCAACTCCGCCGCAGGGACATCAACCACCACGCACAACATGGTCCACTACGGAACATCCGTTCGCCGAGCATTTCCTGCCGGCTATATCGCGACGAGGAAGCTAACTGACCAGACCCTTGGACATGGTCGGCCTGTCTCGGCTTGGCGCTCCCCGCGGTAGTCAATCCCGCGATCTCTCCGTGGCCGTTACTGCTGGGCTGGTCGTCCGCCCGCCGAGCGTGAAGTAGTCGAGCCCGACTCGGCCGGCTGACGCACGGAATTCTCGTGAGGCAGATCGGTTCTCGTCGAAATGCTCGACTGCGGCTCGGCGGATCTGCGCCAGGCGCTTCGAGGCGGCGCTGTGGTTGGCGTATCCGAGTATGTCCGCGATCTCGGTCTTGCTGGTCATGCCGCTGTTGAGTAGCACCACGATCTCCTGATTCCTGGCTGAGCCACCCCGCGTCTTCCGGAAAGTCGCTTAGTGGTTTCGCACGCTGCGACGTGGTGCTTCAGGTGCTCGGTGTGGCCTCGTGGGGTTTCTTGTAGTCGAGTCCTGAGTGAAGACGTCGCTGGTTCAGAAGCCTTCGATGTATTTGACAATAGCTTGGCGGGCTTGTTCTCAGGTGGGAAATATGGTGCGGTATGTGAGTTCGTTCTTCGCGGTATTCGCTGGAAGTATATTGGACGCCGCGGTCAGAGTGGAAAATGGCGTCGGCGGGTATGGCGATGTTCCCGGCGGCCATCATCACGGCGTTGCAGACGAATGAGGCCTTCATGCGATCGGCCATCGACCAGCCGATGACTGTTCTGCGTGGTACCCGGCCGCGAATTCGACCGTACTCGTCCGTTCCGTCCGGCGCAGCCGTGGCCTGT